>NZ_JAFMPZ010000491.1 GCF_017353455.1 Streptomyces laculatispora | reverse complement strand
CATCGGGGCGACGAATGTCCGGAAAACGCTGCCGGGTGCCCGTGTTCCGGTGCCGGGTGCCGCCGCGGCAGGGCCCGGCAGGGTGCGTCGGACCCTGCCGGGCACCTCGCCGGGCGTCCCGTCAGGCGGCGAAGTTCCGGGACAGGGAGTCCTGTTCGTCGATCTCCACGAGGTCGGGGCGGGTATAGCGCTCCGCCCTCGCGTGGTAGTCGAAGTCCCCTCGGACGAGCCCCCGGTAATCCTGGACGCAGCGTTCCAGGGCGGCTCGCGGGAGGCCCTCGATTCCCGCCGCGTCCATCTCCTCGATGAGTTCCTTCTCGGCCCGCTGAACGCGGTCGGCAATGCGCGCCAGCAGGATTCCCGCTTCGTCCGCCGCCTCCTGGAGCGTGCCCCCGCGGTCTCGCTGAATCAGCCGGACGGTGTTGTGCTCGTAACCGAGCAGGGCTTCCTTCTCGAAGGAGCAGATATCGTTGCAGAGGCCTGAGTGGTCGGTCACCGCATTGCGTAACGCGATATAGGCGGGAAGGCTCCGTGCGGATTCCGGAAGGTCTATTCCGGCCGTGATCTCGTGCAGATCGAGGAACGGTTGCATGGCCACCGAATCGCGGCGGTGCTTCACGAAATCGGCCGTGCTCGGTACATGGCCGGCGGCCCGGTCGACGGCCTCGGCGTAGTACGTCCACAGCCAGGCCGCCGTGTCCCTGCGGAACTGCCGTACCCAGTGCGCGGGCCGGTCCGTGCAGGTCCGGGCCAGTAGTTCGTCGAGGGCACGCTCCATGGGGCCGGCCGGTGCCCGCGCGCCGTCGAGCACGCCCACCAGATGTGTGATGGCGGATTCGCACAGCCCGGGGTCGCGGCCGGCCGGGCCGTCGTCGAACTCGTCGTCGACGAGGAACGCCCAGAAGAGCCACTGGCAGAACAGGTCGAGGTGTTTCTGTGAGGCCTCGGGAAATATCAGGGAGATCCAGAGCTCGGGGCGGGTCCTGATCATTTTCTTTTGGGCCACCGGCGACAGGACGAGATTGCTGGACTCAGCCCATTCCCAGGCGGCCTGCCTGGTTTTCTCAACTCCCGGATTACATCCCGCGCTCTCGAACGGCATGTGGAATTCTGGAAGCGCGATCTTGCTCATGATGCACCTCGTCGAGACGATACGAACAGGGAAGGGGGATGCGTGAATCGAATCGCGCAGGCACGGCCGGAGCGGCGAGCGGAGAACCCGGCCCTGTCGATCGGCGCATCGACACGGCCGCGTCATCGGGGACAGCTGTCCGCACCGGCCCGGCGAACGGGCGGTGAGACCGTGAACCAGCTGTGGCGGACCGCCGCGGGAGCGGATCAGTGGCGGCGGGGCGGTTGGCCGGTCCGCGGGGGCCGCGACGCTCTTCGCGAAACACCGCGGCCGGGCCGGACGGCCGGATCCCGTCGGGGATGCGTCATGGGAGGGGCGGCTGTCATCGCTGTCCTCTTTCCTCCGCCGGGGCCTGGGCATCGGAGCAGGGCCCCGCGGGGCCCATGGCAGCGGACCGCCTGACGTGCACGGCGATTGCGTCACCACTCGTCACGACCAGTGAACTCCCAGTATGCGGGGGAGGGAAGCTGCATGTGACTGAAAATGTGTGTTCGTCAGGAACGCCTGCCCAGTTATGAGCAGTTGGCGTACTCCTGTGTTGGCCGGGGTGGCGGACGGCAGGCCGTCGCCTGGCCGGTTCGGCGCACCGGCACTCCTCCCCGGCCCCTCTCACCGTAGGGCCGGTTCAGACGGGCAGCGAGGCGAGCCAGTCCGTCAGGATCGAGTTGACCTCTTCGGGGCGCTCCTGCTGGATCCAGTGGCCGCAACCGTCCAGGATGTGTGAGGAGACCAGGCCGGGCAGCGTCGTGGGATACGCCGCGACGGCATCGGCCAGCCAGGTGGTGGAGGCGTCCAGGGAGCCGCCGAGGAAGAGGGACGGCTGAGTGACGGGTGCGCCGTCGAAGTCCGCGAGATCCTCCCAGTCCCGGTCCATGTTCCGGTAGCGGTTGAGCGCCCCGCTCATCCCGGCCCGCTCGAACTCGCCCGCGTAGAAGTCGAGTTCGGCCTCGCCGAGCCAGCCGGGCCGTCGGCCGGGGAATCGCTCGCGCAGCGTCCCGCCGGGCCCGGCGAAGTGCGGGTCCGGGGCGTCGGGCGCGGGCATGGTGTCGGCGGAGAACGCCGCGTAGAAGCCCGCGAGCCAGCCGCGGACATCCGGCTCGATCTCGGCCTCCGCCCGGCCGGGCTCCTGGAAACGCGAGACGTAGAACTCCTCGCCGCCGCCCATCCCCGCGAAGACCTCGCTGGGACGCGGACCGCCGCGCGGGGTGTACGGAACGCTCAGCAGCCCCACCGCGCGGAAGACATCGGGCCTGATCAGCGCAGAGTTCGCCGCGATCGTCGCACCCCAGTCATGGCCGATGACCACCGCACCGCGCTCGCCGAGCGCGTGCACCACGGCTGCGTTGTCCTCGACCAGTTCGCGCATCCGGTACGCCGCGACGTCCCCGGGCCGGGAGGACCGTCCGTATCCCCGGACATCGATGGCGACCGCCCGGTATCCGGCGGCGGCCAGCACGGGCAGCTGGTGGCGCCAGGAGTACCAGGACTCCGGGAATCCGTGCAGCAGCAGCACCAGGGGGCCGGTGCCCTGCTCCACCAGGTGGATACGGCCGGCCGGAGAGGGGACGGTGCGGTGCGTGAGCTCCGGGGACGGGGCGGGCTGCTGCGACATGAATCCTCCGCGGTCTCGGTCTGTGTCGGTCACGATCGGGCGTGTCCGCCGACCGCGCTCACGGACCCGCGCCGCCCGGGAGCGGCCCGACGGCCCGGACGACGATCATGCGACGGGTGCCGGGCCCGCCGCGAGCTCTGTTGCCGCTTCGGCAAACCCCGACCGTGATGCGGCCGGCGCGGCCCGGCAGGGGTTCCCGCCGTACTCACCGCATGACGGGTGGCACTCACCCGGTGACGGGCAACGCGTGGAGTCCGCGCATCAGCCGTGTCCGGCGCCGGTCCGTCCCCCGCGCGGACAGGGCGAGACGCAGCCGCGGGAACCGCGGGTCCTGAAGGGGATCGGTCAGCTTCCTCAGCGCTCGATGATGTTCACCGCGAGCCCGCCGCGCGCCGTCTCCTTGTACTTGACCGACATGTGGACGGCTGTTGATCACGGGACTGACCTGCAGTTTTGGCGTGCCCAGGCTTCACGTCAGGGACTTTGTGGGGACTTTTTGTCGAGAGCTGATTACAACGTATCGCGTGTTGCGTGAAAAGCGTGCGGGATTGGGTAGTTGACGATCGAGCGCCACGCGATGGCTTCGGCGAGCCCGCTCTCGTTATGCGGTGCTCATGCACGAGCGCCCTCCCGGGTAGTGGAAGGGCGCTCAACGATGATCGACGTCGACACCGCCGACAGTTCAGCAGCAGGTCAAGACTTTGATCGAAGAGACGGCCGCAGGTCACGGCCGTCGTTGACGAGTTGTGGCTGTGCAGCAGTCGGATCAAAGAGCCAAGGTTCGGTACTCGGACAACAGGGAGGTCAGCCGATCCACGAGCTGCTACGCGAGGCGGAAATGAAAGAGCGCGCTGCGAGGGTGTGAGGAGTCTGAGGGAAGTTGGGAGGCGCATCAGGTTCCGGCTGGCGTCGGTCGGTTCAGCGACCGACATTTCCTGGTGTGCGGGGTGGATCAGACCAGGGTCGACGGTATCGCGCACAGTTCGAAGACTGGTGGCAAGAACTCTATAGCCGAGGCGGGGTCACGGGCGGATCGTGGTGTTGTCTCCGGTGACGGCCGTGCCGATCGTCTCGCCTGTGCCCGATTGTCCGTCTGGCGTAGTGCGTCGGCCAGGCCGATGTAGTTGGACAGGGTGTCCGGGTGGGACTCGCCGAAGACCTGCTCGCACTGGGTGATGACGGTTTCGAATAGCGGGACGGCGCGATCAGGGTCGCCCGCCGCGAGGTGTGCATTCGCGAGGCCGCTTCGGGTGGCGAGGGTATGGGGGTGGGTCTCGCCGAGCAGCGCGGCACGGTGCTTGAGGACGGTGTCGTACTGGGCGATCGCCTGTCCATCGTGGCCGGCGGCCCGGTATGCCTGCGCTAGCCCGTTCCTAGTGGTCAAGGTCTGAGGATGGCCCTCGCCGAGGAGGTGGGCGCTCTGCGCGGCCGCGGTCTCCAGCAATGGAAGCGAACGGGTGAAGTCTCCGGCGTCTCGGTAGGCGCAGCCGAGATTCGCACGGATGGCAATGGTCTCTGGGTACGCCTCGCCGTACACCTCCTCGCATCGGGCCAGGGCCGTCTTGAGGTGCTGCGCTGCCTGGTCAGGGCGTCCGGCGATCAGATAGGCGTAGGCAAGGTTGTTCCGGCTGGTGATGGTTTCGGATTCGCTGTCGCCGAACGCCTGCTGCCACTGTGTGAAGACGGCGGAGTACATCGGAATGGCGCGGGACAGGTCGCCTGAAGCGAGGTAGACCGCCGCTAGACCGTGCTGGCTGCTCAGCGTGGCAGGGTGAGTTGGTCCTAGGGATCGCTGGTGATGCGTGAGTGTGGCCTCATACAGAGAGACAGCACGACCCAAGTCGCCGGACGCATGGTAGGTGCGGGCCAGTTCCTCGCAGCTGACGAGAGTGTCGGGGTGATCGTTGCCAAGTGCGTGCCTACGCCGGGCCAACGTCTCCTCGTGGAGTGTGACGGCACGGGCCAGATCGCCGGAGTCACGGTACGAGTTGGCAAGGTTGGCGGCGACGGTGAGCGTCCCTAGATGCGAGTCGCCGAGTACCTGCGCGCACTGGGCAACCAACGGTTCGAGGATGGCGATGGACCGTTCGAAGTCCCCGGCTCCGTAGTAGGCGTCGCCCAGGTTCGAACGGACCTTCATGGTGATTTCGTGCTCGGCGCCAGCGAGCGCTTCGCAGCGGGCGAGGGCCGCCGTCAGTAGCGGAACGGCGCGGCCGTCATGGCCGAGGCCCTGGAGGTAGAGTGCAGCGCTCGCGTACCGGCCGGCGGGAAAGGTGTCAGCGTGTCCGTCAGGAGTGGTGGCCGCGAGCGCGACGAGGTGCGGAAGCAGCCGATCCCAGGTGGGGGACCGGCCAGAGTCGGGTGGTTCTCCCAGGGGGGCGACCGCAGCGCTCAGCAGCCGTTCGGCCTCCAACCTGCCGGTTGGCGCGCTGTCACCGATGGGCGACTGGTTCCGGAGTGTGGTCTGGACGAGGCGGTGGATGCTCACCGAGTCCGAGTGATGCCGCGGTGTGTGGCGGTGGCGGTCAGCGCTGTGGTGAGTTCTTGGCCGTCCAGGTCGTTGAGGGTGAGCAGGCGGTAGAGGTCACCGTAGTCGCGGTCGCGGGTGTTGAGGTTGCCGAGTGAGATGGCGGTGGAGAGTTTTTCGGCGATGACGGTGGCGAGTGGGTAGCCGAGGAGCTGGAAGCTGTCCGTCGTGAGTTGCTGCGGATAGTCGATGATCCGGGGGCCGGGGGTGACGGGGTCGCCGAAGCTGATATCCAGTTGGAGCTTGAGTCGTGCTCGGGCGATGGAGGCGGCCATAGACAGGCGTAGACCGTGGTACTCGTCCTCCTCACGAATGGGGACGGTCTTGAGTGTCGTGGGATCGAATACGACGCCGTCGTCGCTCTCGGTGGCGGCGATGGCCGCGATTCTGTGGATGATCTCTGTTTCTGTGCCTGGGAAAGATCGACCGAGGATGTCGACGTCCCGGGTCATTCGACGTGCGCCGAACTGAGCGAGCGGCAGGCCACCTTTGAGGACGAAGTGCTCCCGGCCCAGGGACGATGAGGCCAGGCGGTAGAGGAACCGTTCGAGGATGTACTCGACCATGACCTCGTCCGTGGACCGGCTGTTGCGGCGCGCCAGGTTGCGCAGGTCGTTGTAGACGCGGCCGGCGGTGGTGTCGCGGGTGGGGTTGGCCATCAGGCGAGCACCGCCTCTACGGCGGGGCGGACGACGGAGAGGGCGTCCAACTCGCGTGCGATGTGCTGGAGTTCGCCAACCCCGCCGCGCCCGCTTCGGCGCAGGTAGCGGCCGAGCGCGGACAGGGCGAGGGTTTCGCCGAGGCGGCTGCGGTGGCGCATTGCGTCGACGACGCTGCGAGCTGCGTTGTACATGGGGATGGTTTCTCCCGGGGCTGCTTCGAACCGTTCGATACCGAGGTCGAAGGTCTTTGCGGCGTACTGCGCCACCACGGTCGGCGGGTAGGAAATCGTCGGGCGGCGTGAACCGCGCGGCACGGCGATGTGTACTGCTGCGGGGATGTCGTCGATCAGTTCATGCAGGGCCAGGGCGGATTCACCGCACACGACGGCGCGATGGGCCCGTGCGCACACGGCCAGCAAATCCGCGTGCGCCGTTTCCGGGGCGTCTGCCCGCCGGTACACCCCACGGGACAGTTCGTCTATCTCCCCCTCCGTGACCAAGTGCGCCAGATCGCGAGGGGAGAGCAGGGCCTGTCGCGCCTGCGCCGTCGTGAATGTGGGGGAGAGGCCGGCCAGCCGCTGCTCCAAGCGCGGGTTTTCCGCAGCGTTCATGTATCGAATGGTGCCCCTTGGGTGGGAGTGGGGGAACGATTTGATACATCAGCTGGTGGGTGAGCGGCACATCCGGCGTTGATCACATGCCGCGAACCCGCAGGTCAAAAGCCCCTTCCAGGGGGATATCCCAGGGACTTTTCAGGGACTTTCACGTCTGTCCCAGGGCGTTTTCAGGGACTTTCCGCCGCGCAAGCAGGCAAGGCCCTGACGGCGCTGAAAGATACAAAACGCGCTGGTCAGGGCCTATCCGCCTAGCACTCGATGATGTTCACCGCGAGCCCGCCCCGCGCCGTCTCCTTGTACTTGACGCTCATGTCGGCGCCCGTCTCCTTCATGGTCTTGATGACCTTGTCGAGGGAGACCTTGTGGCTGCCGTCTCCGCGCAGCGCCATCTTCGCGGCCGTGACGGCCTTGACCGCCGCCATGCCGTTGCGCTCGATGCACGGGATCTGGACGAGGCCGCCGACCGGGTCGCAGGTCAGGCCCAGATTGTGCTCCATGCCGATCTCGGCGGCGTTCTCGACCTGCTCCGGGGTACCGCCCAGGACCTCGGCGAGCGCGCCCGCGGCCATGGAGCAGGCGGAGCCCACCTCGCCCTGGCAGCCGACCTCGGCGCCGGAGATGGAGGCGTTCTCCTTGAAGAGCATGCCGATGGCTCCGGCGGCCAGGAGGAAGCGGACGATGCTGTCGTCCTTCTCCGCCTCGGTGGCGCCGCCGGCGGCGAAGTTCACGTAGTAGTGCAGCACCGCCGGGATGATGCCCGCGGCGCCGTTGGTCGGGGCGGTGACGACGCGGCCGCCCGCGGCGTTCTCCTCGTTGACCGCCATCGCGTAGAGGGTGATCCACTCCATCGCGTGGGTCTGCGGGTCGCCCTCGGCGCGCAGCTGGCGGGCGGTGTTCGCGGCGCGGCGGCGGACCTTGAGGCCACCGGGCAGGATGCCCTCGCGGGACATGCCGCGAGACACGCACGCCTGCATGGAACGCCAGATGTCCAGCAGACCGGAGCGGATCTCGTCCTCGGTGCGCCAGGCCCGCTCGTTCTCCAGCATCAGGGAGGAGATCGACAGACCGGTGTCGCGGGCGAGCCGCAGCAGTTCGTCGCCGGTGCGGAACGGGTTCTTCAGCACGGTGTCGTCGAGGACGATCCGGTCCTCGCCCACCGCGTCCTCGTCGACCACGAAGCCGCCGCCGACCGAGTAGTACGTCTTCTCCAGGAGCGGGGCGCCGTCGCGGTCGAACGCGAAGACCGTCATGCCGTTGGCGTGGTACGGCAGGGCCTTGCGGCGGTGCAGGATCAGCTGCTCGTCGGCGTCGAAGGCGATCTCGTGCATCCCGAGGAGGTTGAGCCGGCCGGTCGAGCGGATCTCGGCGACCCGGTCGTCGGCCGTTTCCACGTCGACGGTACGGGGGGATTCGCCCTCCAGGCCGAGCAGGACGGCCTTGGGGGTGCCGTGGCCGTGGCCGGTGGCGCCGAGCGAGCCGAACAGCTCGGCGCGTATCGAGGCGGTGTGGGCCAGCAGGCCCTCGTTCTTCAGCCGACGCGCGAACATACGGGCCGCGCGCATCGGGCCGACCGTATGGGAGCTGGACGGGCCGATGCCGATCGAGAACAGGTCGAAGACCGAGATGGCCACGGGTGACTCCTCAAAGCGCTGGTAGACGCCGTTGTCTGCCGGGTGGTGCGGTACGGGCCGGGTCGGCCCGAAGAGCGGGGACAAGGGATGGGGCACCGCGCTCACTGTTCAGTGTGCGCGGTGCCCCTCCCCAACGTGCAAATACGCAGGTCCGGACTACAGACCGGGGTACAGCGGGAACTTCTTGGCGAGCGCGGCGACGCGGGCCTTCAGGTCGTCCGCGTCGTAGGACGGCTTGAGGGCGGACGCGATGATCTCCGCGACCTCGGTGAAGTCCTCCGTCCCGAAACCGCGGGTCGCCAGGGCCGGGGTGCCGATCCGCAGACCCGAGGTGACCATCGGCGGCCGCGGGTCGTTCGGGATGGCGTTCCGGTTGACCGTGATGCCCAGCTCGTGGAGGCGGTCCTCGGCCTGCTGGCCGTCCAGCTCGGAGTTGCGCAGGTCCACCAGGACCAGGTGCACGTCCGTGCCGCCGGACAGGACGGAGACGCCGACCTCGGTGACGTCCGGCTGCACCAGACGCTCGGCGAGGATGCGGGCGCCGTCCAGGGTGCGCTGCTGGCGCTCCTTGAACTCCTCGGTCGCCGCGACCTTGAAGGAGACCGCCTTGGCCGCGATCACGTGCTCCAGCGGGCCGCCCTGCTGACCGGGGAAGACCGCCGAGTTGATCTTCTTGGCGAGCTCCTGCGTCGACAGGATGACGCCACCGCGCGGACCGCCGAGGGTCTTGTGCGTGGTGGTCGTGACGACATGGGCGTGCGGCACCGGGCTGGGGTGCAGACCCGCGGCGACCAGACCGGCGAAGTGCGCCATGTCGACCATCAGGTACGCGCCGACCTCGTCCGCGATCCGGCGGAAGGCGGCGAAGTCCAGCTGACGGGGGTACGCGGACCAGCCGGCCACGATCATCTTCGGCTTGGACTCCTTGGCGAGGCGCTCGACCTCGGCCATGTCCACGACGCCGGTCTCGTCCACGTGGTACGGGACCACGTTGTAGAGCTTGCCGGAGAAGTTGATCTTCATGCCGTGGGTCAGGTGACCGCCGTGGGCCAGGTTCAGGCCCATGATCGTGTCGCCCGGCTTCAGCAGCGCGAACATCGCGGCGGCGTTGGCCTGCGCGCCGGAGTGCGGCTGCACGTTCGCGGCCTCGGCTCCGAAGAGCGCCTTGACGCGGTCGATGGCGATCTGCTCGATCACATCGACGTGCTCGCAGCCGCCGTAGTAGCGGCGGCCCGGGTAACCCTCGGCGTACTTGTTGGTCAGGACGGAGCCCTGGGCCTCCATGACCGCGACCGGAGCGAAGTTCTCCGAGGCGATCATCTCGAGGGTGGACTGCTGACGGTGGAGCTCGGCGTCGACCGCGGCGGCGACATCCGGGTCCAGCTCGTGGAGGGAGGAGTTGAGAAGCGACATCAGGTGGTCCCTTGGGGTCTCAGTTGCCGGAGAACGCGGTGTACTCGTCGGCGGAGAGCAGATCGGCCGGCTCCTCCGCGACACGTACCTTGAACAGCCAGCCGCCTTCGAACGGTGCGGAGTTCACCAGCGAGGGGTCGTCCACGACGTCCTGGTTCGCGGCCGTGATCTCACCGGTCACCGGCGAGTACAGGTCGCTGACGGACTTGGTCGACTCCAGCTCACCGCAGGTCTCGCCCGCGGTCACCGTGTCACCGACCTCGGGGAGCTGGGCGTAGACGACGTCACCGAGCGCGTTGGCCGCGTACTCCGTGATGCCGATCGTGGCCACACCGTCCTCGACGGCCGACAGCCACTCGTGCTCCTTGCTGTACCGCAGCTGCTGGGGGTTGCTCATGACCTGAATTCTCCTGTACGCGGGGGAGTGCTGATGAACGATGGTCTTACGGTGTGAGACAGGACTGCGTCACGTGCGTGGAGCGCTGCCGCGCCCACGGCCTACTTCTTGCGCTTGTAGAACGGCAGCGCCACGACCTCGTACGGCTCGTGGCTGCCCCGGATGTCCACCGCGACGCCCTCGGTGCCGGGCGTGGCGTGCGCGGCGTCGACGTATGCCATGGCGATCGGCTTGCCGAGGGTGGGCGACGGGGCGCCCGAGGTGACCTCGCCGACGACCTGGCCGGCGGCGATGACGGGGAAGCCCGCCCGCGGCACCCGGCGGCCCTCGGCGACCAGGCCGACGAGCTTGCGGGGCGGGGCGGTCTCGGCGCGCTCGGCGGCGGCCTCCAGCGCCTTGCGGCCGACGAAGTCCCCCTCCTTCTCGAACTTCACGACCCGGCCGAGCCCGGCGTCGAACGGGGTCAGCCCGGTGGTCAGCTCGTGCCCGTACAGCGGCATGCCCGCCTCCAGGCGCAGCGTGTCGCGGCAGGAGAGCCCGCAGGGGATCAGGCCGCGGGAGGCGCCCGCCTCGGTCAGCGCCCGCCACAGCTGCTCGGCGTGCCCGGGGGCGACGAACAGCTCGAAGCCGTCCTCGCCGGTGTAGCCGGTACGGGCGATCAGCGCGGGGACCCCGGCGACGGTGCCGGGCAGACCGGCGTAGTACTTCAGCCCGTCCAGGTCGGCGTCGGTGACGGCGGCCAGGATGGCGGGGGACTCGGGGCCCTGGACGGCCAGCAGCGCGTACGCGTCGCGGTCGTCGCGGACCTCGGCGTCGAAGCCCTCGGCGCGGGCGGTCAGCGCGTCCAGCACGATCTGGGCGTTGCCCGCGTTGGCGACGACCATGTACTCGGTGTCCGCCAGCCGGTACACGATCAGGTCGTCCAGGATGCCGCCGTCCTCGGCGCAGATCATCGTGTAGCGGGCCCGGCCCACGGAGACGGTGCCGATGTTGCCGACCAGCGCGAAGTTCAGCAGGTCCACGGCCGCCGGGCCGGTGACGGTGATCTCGCCCATGTGGGAGAGGTCGAAGAGGCCGGCCCTCGTGCGCACGGCGATGTGCTCGTCGCGCTCACTGGCGTACCGCAGGGGCATGTCCCAGCCCGCGAAGTCGGTCATCGTGGCGCCCAGCGAACGGTGCAGGGCATCGAGGGCTGTGAGGCGGGGGGCGGTGCTCATTGATATGGCTCCCAGGGCATGACGACGAGGACGATCCCTCCCCATCTGTCATCGGAACCTGAGAGGTTCGCCGAGAGACCCCGCAGGGGTTCGGCTTGCACCTTGGGTGGAGCCGCCGGGCGACTCGCTTTTCAGATCTGCCTCATCCACGCGGTACGGGGCCTGAGAGATTCAAGGGAGGATCTTGCTCCTTCGGCGCCCGGCCCAGTGGCCGGAACTCTCCCGCGCGGATTCAAGCGGCCTTTATGCAGTTGGCCGGGTCATCATCGCACGCATCGCCGGGCCGTGGGGCGCCGGTACCCCCCTGGATCCGGCGGGTCGCATGCTTGTGCCGCATTACCTTTTCTTTACACTTCTTGGCAGGTGTGGGTCTGCCGACAGGGGGATGACGATGACGTTGCAGCGGTACGCGACGACCGCGGGAGCCGCGCACGGCGCGCTGCCCGCACAGCCGGGTGCGCCGGCCCGGGGGGCGCGGGGCCCGCGCGGACCCGTCGTACGGGATCTGCGGGACCGGGCCGGGCGCAGCCCGCGCGGCCTGCACTTCGCGGCGGGCGATGTCGTGGTGGTCTCCGGACTGCCGGGCAGCGGCAAATCGACCCTGATCAGACGGGCCGTGTCCGCCCGCGTCATCGACTCCCAGGACACCAGGGACCGCTGGGCCGGCCTGCTGCCCCGCTTAGTCCCCTACGCCCTCTACCGCCCGCTCGTCCGCGTCGCCCACTACTGGGGGCTGTGGCAGGTGCTGCGCTCCGGCGCCTCCGTCGTCGTCCACGACTGCGGCACCCAGGCCTGGGTGCGCGGCTGGCTGGCGCGCGACGCCCGGCGGCGCGGCCGCATCCTGCACCTCGTCCTGCTCGACGTCACCCCGCAGACCGCGCGGGCGGGCCAGCTCGAACGCGGGCGCGGCGTCTCCGGCTACGCGTTCGCCCGGCACCGCAGGGCCCTGCGGAGGCTGCTGCGGGACACCGAGACGGGCACTCTGCCGCTCGGCTGCGTCTCGGCGGTGCTGCTGGACCGCGAGGCGGCGACGCTGCTGACCCGGATCACCTTCGCGGAGGCACAGAGCGAGGACGGGTAGCCCACTGCCCGATGCCTGGACACCCGGTGCGCGGCGCTAACCTCTTGCTGCACGGCACGGGGCGAGAGAGGGAAGCAGTGGACATTCCGGCACAGGGTCACACCACTCCGCAGGGCGGATGGCCGGCCAACGAGCTCGAAGAGGTACTGGGCGCCTCGCTCGGCAGCCCGGAAGCGGGCGGCCGGCTCGTGGAGGTGCTCGGCCGCAGCCATCTCTGGGTGCCCCTGCCCAACGGCGGCGGGCCGGAAGCCCCCGACCTGGACCTGCCGACACTGGAGATCGACGGCGCACCGTACGTCCCCGTGTTCAGCTCCGAGCAGCAGTTCATCGCCTGCGTCGGCACCCATATGTCCTTCACCGTGGCGCCCGCCGTCGAGTTCGCCCGCGGACTGCCCCCGCAGCTCGGCATCGCGGTGAACCCGGGCGGCGCCGTCGGGATGCCGCTCCCGCCGCCCGCCGTGGCCGAACTCTGCCGGGCCGGACGCACCGTGCTCGACGGACCGTCCAGCGGCGGCCGGGTCCGGCTCTACGAGCCGGACTGGAAGGAGGAGCCCGTCGACTTCCTCTCCGCCGCGGCCGGCGAGTTCGAGGAGAGCGGCGTCGTGCTCAGCGCCCGCAGGGCCCTGGCCAGCATCGAGGGCGGCGACCCCGTGCTCTTCGTCGGCGTCGAGTTCTCGACCTGGGACGGCGCCGGGCGCAACGCCCCCATGGACGCCCTCGGCCGCGCGCTCGGCCGCGTCGAGGTGCGGTGGCCGGTCAATCTGGTGCTGCTCGACGTGGCGCAGGACCCGGTCGCCGACTGGATGCGCGCGAGGATCCGGCCGTTCTACCAGCGCGCCGCCGAGTAGCGCGGCCCGCTGTACCGCGGGGTGACGGCGGCGGCCCATGGCGTCAAGTCGGTGTCAGGACCGGCACCTAAGCTGGTTTGATGGCTGGTGCCTCGGCACCGTGCCGTACCCGAGTGCCCCGGGAGCGGCAGGCCGACACAGTGGATCGAAGAGGGGCGGGACCCAGGGTGAGTGCGTCAGGCATGGGGGCGGCCGATGGGATCTCCCCTGCTCGAGCGGAGCCGAGAGCCCGGGGAGAGGTCGAGCACATGCTGCGCCAAGTGACACCCGGGCGCTACGACGCGTACGAGGCTCTGCTCCAGGCCCTGGCGGGTGACCGGATCTGGATGCTGCTCTGGAACGGCCGGGCCGGTTCGCCCGACGCCCAGTACGGCAACATGGAGATCGACGGCCTCGGCTACGCCCCCTGTGTCACCTCCGCCCAGGAGCTCTCCGCCAGCGGCTGGAACCGGGCCCATGAGGTGGTGGGCGGCCGCGACATCGCCCGCGCCCTGTTCCCCGACCGCTGGGGCATCTGGCTGAACCCGCACGCCCCGGGCGGCGGCGTGGGCATTCCCTGGCTCGACCTGCGGCGGATCGCCACCGGCCTCGACCGGATGCCCGCCGGTCCGCTGCGGATCAGCGACCCCGCCGTCGAGACCCCGCAGTTCTACGCCCAGCTGACGCGCAACGCCCACCACACCCCGGCGATCCGCTCGCTGCGGCGCGCCTGGGTGCAGCCCGCGCTCGGTGTCCCGTACCTCGCCATCGGTCTCGATCTGTACGACACCAGCCAGCCGTCCGTCGACGCGGTGCGCGCGATGATGCAGCAGTCGATCGGCGCGGTCCCGGAGGGGCTGCCGGTCTCCACCGTAGCCATGTCCGACGAGTACGACCCGGTCGCGATGTGGCTGCGCGGCAACTCCCGTCCGTTCTACGACCGTGAATCGCACGCCCCGGCCGGCCGGAGCGGTGTCGTCGCTCCCGGTTACGGCTACCCGCAGGCACCCGGTCCGGCCCCGCACGCCTACTAGGCCCGCCGGACCCGCTCACCGGAGCGGACAAAGGTCCCTCCGCCGGACAAGGCGACCGCCGCGGTCACCCAAATAGCCACTCAATAAGGCCTGTTGGGTGTCATGTCCGTTCTGGTGGATTAGTGGCCGAGTGGTCCGCTCACTCGATCAAGCTGTCCGGATAACGGAAGCTCACTGACCGCATCACGTTTGAGCAAACATTCCCCGCCAGGTCTGGCGGGTGATCGCAACTGCGTTGAAGACTCCCGGCTAGTGGGGATCGTCGGCCCTTTGTACGAGGTTGCCCCGACGGACATTCCGCAGATGCTTTTTCGCACCGAGACATCAGCCGCATGAACATGCGCGGCTGACACGCGCCTGGCCGTTACCGCGGCGAGCAAGGGCCGGCCACCGCCGGCGGGAGGGGTCAAAGGCACTGTGACCGCACCGATCGAGACCACCGGATCGGCTGCCGAGGCTCAGCCGGAGGCAGTACTCACGGGAGTCAAACAGAGCCAGATCGAGGGCCGTTCGCTCGGGCAGATCGCCTGGACGCGCTTCAAGCGCGACAAGGTGGCCGTTGCCGGCGGCATCGTTGTCATCCTGCTGATCCTGCTCGCCGTTCTCTCCAAGCCGATCCAGGCCGTCTTCGGGCTGGACCCCAACGAGTTCCACCAGGAGCTCATCGACCCCGCGCTGCTCGCCCCCAAGGGCGACTGGGGCGGCATGAGCTGGAGTCATCCGCTCGGCGTCGAACCGCAGTACGGCCGCGACATCATGACCCGGGTCATCGAGGGCTCGTGGGTCTCCCTCGTCGTCGCCGTCGGCGCCACGCTGCTCTCCGTGGTGATCGGCGTCTTCTTCGGCGTGGTCTCGGGGTTCTACGGCGGCTGGGTCGACACGATCATCAGCCGCATGATGGACACCTTCCTGGCCTTCCCGCTGCTGCTGTTCGCGATCTCCATCTCGGCGGCGCTGCAGGACGGAGCCTTCGGTCTGGAGGGGCTGCCGCTGCGGATCGCCGTACTGATCTTCGTGATCGGCTTCTTCAGCTGGCCGTACATGGGCCGTATCGTCCGCGCCCAGACGATGAGCCTGCGCAACCGCGAATTCGTCGAGGCGGCCCGGTCGCTGGGTGCCCGGGGGCCCTTCATCCTCTTCCGGGAGCTGCTGCCGAACCTGGTGGCACCCATCCTGGTCTACTCCACGCTGCTGATTCCCTCGAACATCCTCTTCGAGGCGGGCCTCAGCTATCTCGGGGTCGGTATCGCCCCGCCGCAGGCCTCCTGGGGCGGGATGCTCACCAACGCGATCGACTTCTACCAGAACGACCCGATGTACATGATCGTGCCAGGCGTGGCCATCTTCGTCACGGTCCTGGCGTTCAACCTGCTGGGAGACGGGCTGCGTGATGCCCTCGACCCCCGCAGCAAGTAGTAGTGCCCGGGCGCTCGTCAAATCGACGGGCGACATGCCATGGCAACCATCGATTGAGGGGAATTTCCTCAGGTGAAGACCAGAAAAACGACAGCGGTGGTTGCCACGGCTGTGGTCCTGATGCTGGGCGCGTCCGCGTGCAACGGCTCCAAGGACGACAACGGCGGCACCGACAACAAGGGCTCCGGCGCCACTGACGCCGGGCTGACGTCGATCGTCAACAAGTCGGACAAGAAGGGCGGGACCGTCAAGATCGAGCTCTCCGACGAGCCCGACTCCCTTGACCCCGGCAACACGTACTACGGCTGGGTGCAGAACCTCTCCCGCCTGTACGGCCGCACCCTGACGTCCTTCAAGCCGGCCGCCGGCAAGGACGGCCTGGAGATCGTCCCGGACCTCGCGGAGGGCCTCGGCAAGCCGAGCGCGGACGCGAAGACCTGGACGTACACGCTGAGGAAGGGTCTCAAGTTCGAGGACGGGACCCCGATCACCTCGAAGGACGTCAAGTACGCCGTCGAGCGCTCCAACTTCGCGCCGGAGGCCCTGTCCAACGGCCCGACGTACTTCAAGGCCCACCTGGCCGGCGGCGACAAGTACAAGGGTCCGTACAAGGACAAGAGCCCCGACGGCATCTCCTCCATCGAGACGCCGGACGACACCACGATCGTCTTCAAGCTGAAGGACGCCTTCGCGGACTTCGACTACCTGGCGACCTTCTCGCAGACGGCCCCCGTGCCGGCCTCGAAGGACAAGGGTGCCGACTACGTCAAGCACATCGTGTCCTCGGGCCCGTACAAGTTCGAGTCGTACGACGAGGGCCGCGGCGCGACCCTCGTGCGCAACTCGAACTGGGACCCGAAGACCGACCCGAACCGCCCGGCCCTGCCGGACAAGGTGACGGTGCGCTTCAAGGTCAAGCAGGAGACGGTCGACAACAACCTGCTCGCCGACAACATCACCGTTGACGGCGCCGGCACCGGTGTCGCCCCGGCCACCCAGCCGAAGGTGCTCACCAAGGCCGACCTGAAGAAGCAGACCGACAACTCGTACGCGGGTGCCACCTCGTACATCGGTCTGAACGTCAACGTGAAGCCGTTCGACAACATCCACTGCCGCAAGGCCGTTCAGTGGGGCGTCGACAAGGCGTCGGTCCAGGCCGCCCAGGGTGGCGACCCCAAGGGTGACGTCGCGACGACCCTGCTGCCGCCGACGGTCAACGGCTACTCGAAGTTCGACCTGTACGAGTCCGCCGGCCACAAGGGCGACGAGGCCAAGGCCAAGGACGAGCTGAAGCAGTGCAACAAGCCGAACGGCTTCGACACCAAGATCTCGGCCCGCTCCGACCGCCCCGCCGAGATGGCCATGGTCACCGCGGTGCAGGCCTCGCTCAAGAAGATCGGCGTCAACGCCGAGATCAAGAGCTTCCCGGCCGGTAAGTACTTCTCGAACTTCGCGGGCAACCCGAGCTACGTGCACGCCAACAAGCTCGGCATGATCATGAGTGCCTGGGGTGCCGACTGGCCGACCGGCTTCGGCTTCCTGGACCAGATCATCAACGGCTCGGCCATCAAGCCGTCCGGTGGCAACAACGTCCAGGAACTGAACGACCCGAAGATCAACAAGCTGCTCAACGAGGGCATCGCCAACACCGACACCGCCGCCCGTGAGAAGGCGTGGGGCGACGTCGACAAGGCCGTGGCCGAAGGTGCGACCGCCGTGCCGCTGATCTACCGCAAGAACCTGCTGCTCCGGCCGAAGTCCGCGACGAACGTCACGGTCACCCAGGCCTACCTCGGCATGTACGACTACGTGCTGATGGGTTCCGCCAAGTAGGTACGGCCCCGCTCCCCGGGCCGCGCACCGCGGCCCGGGGAGCGGCCCCCCGGGCCCCCAGAATTGTCCTGAAAGGCAGGTGAAGGCACGGTGTCCGACCGTACGGGTTACCCCCGGCAGACAGATACCGGCGCCGGATAGCTGTGGCTGCGTACATCATCCGACGCGTCTTCGGCGCGGTACTGCTGCTGTTGATCGTCAGCGCAGTCACCTTCGCGATCTTCTTCCTCGTCCCCCGGCTCGCCGGGCAGACGATGGACCAACTGGCGGCCCAGTACGTGGGCAAGGACGCCAATCCGCAGTCCATCCTCGCGGTCAAGCAGAACCTTGGCCTCGACCAGCCGCTGTATGCGCAGTTCTGGCACTTCCTCAAGCAGATCTTCGTCGGCGCCGACTACAAGTTCGGCCCCGACGCCTCGCACTGCGGCGTGCCGTGCTTCGGCTACTCGTTCAAGAACCACGTCGAGGTCTGGCCCGAGCTGTCCGCACGTATCCCGGTCACGTTCTCGCTGGCCATCGGTGCCGCGGTGATCTGGCTGATCAGCGGTGTGGCGATCGGTGTCGTCTCCGCGCTCAAGCGGGGCTCGCTCCTCGACCGTTTCTTCATGGGTGTCGCGCTCGCCGGCGTCTCGCTGCCGATCTTCTTCACCGGCATGCTCGCGCTGGGAGTGCTGACCGTCCAATGGCCGATCTGGGAGGGCGTCAACTACGTCCCCTTCACGGACAGTCCGCTGGACTGGGCCTGGAACCTGCTGATCCCCTGGTGCTCGCTCGCCTTCCTCTACTCCGCCCTGTACGCCCGGATCACCAGAGCCGGGATGCTGGAGACCATGGGTGAGGACTACATCCGTACGGCCCGTGCCAAGGGCCTCAAGGAGAGCGTGATCATCGGCAAGCACGGTCTGCGGGCCGCGCTCACCCCGATCGTCACCATCTTCGGCATGGACTTCGGTCTGCTGGTCGGCGGTGCGGTCATCACCGAGCAGGTGTTCTCGTTCCAGGGCCTCGGCTTCTACGCGATCAAGGGCGTCCAGCAGAACGACCTGCCCATCGTGATGGGCGTGACGCTCATCGCGGCCTTCTTCATCGTTGTCTGCAATCTGCTGGTGGACCTGGTGTACGCCGCCATCGACCCCAGGGTGAGGTACTCGTGACCGAGGTTTCCAAGGCACAGACCACGGTGGCCGGCGAGCCCGCCGCCGCGCCGGCCGGCAGCGACGACGCCTTCCTCTCCGTCCGGGACCTGCGCATCCACTTCAAGACGGATGACGGCCTGGTCAAGTCGGTCGACGGCGTCAGCTTCGACGTGAAGCCCGGACAGACCCTCGGCATCGTGGGCGAGTCCGGCTCCGGGAAGTCCGTCACCTCGCTCGGGGTGATGGGCCTGCACCGCACGGCCGCCAACGCCCGTATCTCGGGCGAGGTCTGGCTGGACGGCGAGGAGCTGATCGGCGCGTCCGACGCCCGGGTGCGCGAGCTGCGCGGCCGCAAGATGGCCATGATCTTCCAGGACCCGCTCTCCGCGATGCATCCGTACTTCACGGTCGGCGGGCAGATCGTGGAGGCGTACCGGGTCCACAACAAGGTCAGCAAGAAGATCGCCCGCACCCGCGCCATCGAGATGCTCGACCGGGTCGGCATCCCCGAGCCGCACAAGCGGGTCGACTCCCACCCGCACGAGTTCTCCGGCGGCATGCGCCAGCGCGCCATGATCGCGATGGCGCTGGTCAACAACCCGGAACTGCTCATCGCGGACGAGCCGACCACCGCCCTGGACGTCACCGTCCAGGCGCAGATCCTGGACCTGATCCGGGACCTGCAGAAGGAGTTCGGCTCCGCCGTCATCATGATCACCCATGACCTCGGGGTCGTCGCCGAGATGGCCGACGAGCTCCTGGTGATGTACGGCGGCCGGTGCATCGAGCGCGGTTCGGCGGAGAAGGTCTTCTACGAGGCCCAGCACCCGTACACCTGGGGTCTGCTCACCTCGATGCCGCGCATCGACCGTGAGGAGACCGAGCGGCTGATCCCCGTCAAGGGCCAGCCGCCGTCGCTGATCAACGTCCCGAGCGGCTGCGCCTTCAACCCGCGCTGCCCGTACGCGGACATCCCCAAGGACGACCTCACCCGCACGACGCGTCCCGAGCTGAAGCAGGTCGGCGACGGGCACTTCTCCGCCTGCCACATGGCACCGGAGGAGCGGACCCGGATCTGGACCGAAGAGATTGCGCCGAAGCTGTGAGCGATCCGAGTGATGTGAGCGACGTGAGTGACGTGAGCGAGAAGAAGAACCCCCCGGTGCTGGAGAAGGACGTGACGATCCCGGAACAGGCCACCTCCTCGCGCGAGCCGCTGCTCAGGGTCGAGGGCCTGGTCAAGCACTTCCCGATCCGCAGGGGACTGCTCGGCCGGCAGACCGCCGCGGTCAAGGCCGTCGACGGCATCGACTTCGAGGTGTACCCGGGGGAGACCCTGGGCGTCGTCGGCGAGTCCGGCTGCGGCAAGTCGACGATGGGCCGGCTGATCACCCGGCTGATCGAACCGACGGGCGGCAAGGTCGAGTTCGAGGGCCGCGACATCACGCATCTGTCCATGGGCAAGATGCGGCCGATGCGGCGTGACGTCCAGATGATCTTCCAGGACCCGTACTCCTCGCTGAACCCGCGGCACACGATCGGCACGATCGTCAGCGCGCCGTTCAGGCTCCAGGGCGTCGAGCCCGAGGGCGGTCTCAAGAACCACGTGCAGGAGCTGCTCCAGCTGGTCGGGCTCAGCCCCGAGCACTACAACCGCTACCCGCACGAGTTCTCCGGCGGGCAGCGCCAGCGCATCGGCATCGCCCGCGCGCTCGCCCTGCGCCCGAAGCTCGTGGTGGCCGACGAACCGGTCTCCGCGCTGGACGTGTCGATCCAGGCGCAGGTGGTCAACCTGCTCGACGACCTCCAGGACGAGCTCGGGCTCACGTACGTGATCATCGCGCACGACCTCTCGGTCATCCGCCATGTCTCGGACCGGATCGCGGTCATGTACCTCGGCAAGATCGTCGAGCTGACGGACCGCAAGTCGCTGTACTCGGCGCCGATGCACCCCTACACCAAGGCCCTGATGTCCGCCGTGCCGGTGCCGGATCCCCGGCGGCGCGGATCGAAGAGCGAGCGCATCCTGCTCAAGGGCGATGTGCCCTCGCCGATCTCGCCGCCCAGCGGCTGCCGGTTCCACACCCGGTGCTGGAAGGCGACGGAGGTCTGCATGACGCAGGAACCGCCGCTGATCGCGCTGAAGACCGGCCACCAGGTCGCCTGTCACCACCCGGAGAACGCACCGGACCAGGCGCCCGGGCAGCAGGTGCTGGCCGGGGCCCGGGAAGCGGTCGAGCTGATCACGGTGGCGAAGCCCGAGAGCCCCGCCGAGGAGCCGGCCGAGGCCCCCGCCGGGGACGGTGCCGCGCTCACCGAGGGCGACGCCGCAACACCCTCCGAGCCGGCGGAGGAAAGCCCCAAGGAGTAGTACCGGCACAATTGCCCGGTGCTCAACGAACTGTTCACGCCCTCCGTCCAGCATGCGCTCGACATCGTCGGGATCTTCGTCTTCGCGATCTCCGGCGCTCTGCTCGCCGTACGCAAGAACTTCGATGTCTTCGGCATCGCGGTACTCGCCGAGGTCACCGCGCTGGGCGGAGGGCTGTTCCGTGACGTGATCATCGGGGCGGTGCCGCCGGCCGCCTTCACGGATCTCGGGTACTTCACCACCCCGCTGCTCGCCGCCGGTCTGGTCTTCTTCCTGCATCCGCACGTCGAGCGGATCCAGGTCGGCGTCAATGTCTTCGACGCGGCCGGGCTCGGGCTCTTCTGCGTCACCGGGACGGTCAAGGCGTACGACTACGGCCTCGGCCTGACCGCGTCGGCGGCGCTCGGGCTGGCCACCGCGGTCGGCGGCGGTGTGCTGCGGGACGTACTGGCCAACGAGGTGCCCTCACTGCTGCGCTGGGACCGCGACCTGTACGCGGTGCCCGCGATCGTGGGGGCCGCGATGATCGTGCTCTGCATCCGCTTCGACGCGCTCAACGCCTTCACCAGCGGGGCCGCGGTGATCACGGCGTTCGTGCTGCGGCTGCTGGCGCTGCGCTACCACTGGCGGGCCCCGCGCGCCTACAACCGGCGCTCGGCGACAGCCGAGGAGGGGTAGAGGGCGGCGGGCACCGCTCCGGCCGTCATCTCACCGACTCGAAAAAGCTACCGCTCAGTAATGCGATCGGTGTACCGTGCATTCCATGGCACAGGCAGCAACGCAGGCGGCACGGACCGCGCAGGCAACCATCGGTGACAGCGAGTTCGACCGGGACACCGCCGTCACCCTTCGCGAAGAAGGCGTCTACGAAGCCGAGCTCTCCGCCGGCTGGACGATCATCCACGCCGTCAACGGCGGCTACCTGCTCGCGATGCTCGGCCGCGCGCTCGGTGAGGCACTCCCGCACGCGGACCCCTTCTCGGTCTCCGCGCACTACCTCACCGCGTCCGTCCCGGGGCCGGCGGTGATCCGCACCCAGGTCGTCCGGACCGGGCGCACCCTCTCCACCGGCGAGGCCTCCCTCTTCCAGTACGCGCAGGACGGCACCGAGGTCGAGCGCATCCGGGTCCTCGCCACCTACGGCGACCTGGCCGCCCTGACCGACGACATCCGCACCTCGGCGAAGCCGCCCGCCATCCCGCCCCGCGAGCACTGCCTGGGCCCGAGCGACGGCCCGGCCCCGATCCCCGGCAGCTCCGCCATCACCGAGCGGCTCGACATCAAGCTCGACCCGGCGACGATCGGCTGGGCCGTGGGGCAGCCGTCCGGCAAGGGCGAGATGCGCGGCTGGTTCGGGCTCGCCGACGGCCGCGACGCCGACCCGCTCTCGCTGCTGCTCACCGTCGACGCACTGCCGCCGACCTCGTTCGAGCTGGGGCTCAAGGGCTGGACCCCCACCATCGAACTCACCACCCACATCCGCTGCCGCCCGGCCCCCGGCCCGCTCCGCGTCTCCATCACCACCCGCAACCTGGCGGGCGGCTTCCTGGAGGAGGACGCGGACGTCTGGGACAGCGCGGACCGGCTGGTCGCCCAGTCCCGCCAGCTCGCCAGGGCGCCGCGCAGCTGACACCCCGCGAGGGCCGGAACCGGGGGATGCTGGTGCGGTGAAGTCCGACCGGTTGCTCTCGATCCTGCTGCTGCTCCAGACCCGCGGCCCGGTCCCCGCGCCCGAGCTCGCCGAGCGCCTCGACGTCTCCGTACGCACCATCTACCGGGACGTCGAGGCGCTCTCCGCGTCCGGCGTCCCCGTCTACGCGGAGCGCGGCAGGCACGGCGGGATCGCCCTGCTGCCCGGGTTCCGCACCGATGTCACCGGACTGACCGCCGACGAGGCGCGCGCCCTGTTCGTGCTGGCCGCGGACGGCGCCCACGCGGCGCTCGGGCTCGACGCGGCGATCGGTTCCGCGCTGCGCAAGGTGATGGCGGCGCTCCCCGCCCCGCACCGGCCCGCCGCCGAGCTGACCAGCCGCCGGATCCTCGTCGACCCGGTGCGCTGGCGGAGCGGTCCGCGCGCCGCCGTCGACATCGCCGAACTGCACGACGCGGTGTTCACCGACCAGCGGCTTCGGCTGCGCTACCGGCACAGCGGTACGCGGACCGCGCGCGACTACACCGTCGATCCGTACGGCCTGGTCGTGAAGGCGGGCGTCTGGTACCTGGTCGCCGACCGCGACGGTGAGCCCCGGCTCTTCCGTGCGGACCGGGTGCGGCGGGCCGTCCTCACCGACGAAGCGGTGGTGCGCAGGCGGGGGGTGGAGCTGGCTCAGGTGTGGGAGCTGCTGCGCCGCCAGGTCGAGGACCGGCAGGGCGGCGTGATCCTGCGGGTCCGGGTGCACCGCTCGCGGCTGGATCTGTTCCTGCGGCTGCACGCGGGGGTGCTCACCGGGGAGCCGCGGCCCGAGGAGCGGGACGGCGAGTGGCTGCGGGCCGAGCTGGCCGTGGAATCGGTGGAGTGGGCGCGCTCCCTGCTCTCCTTCGGCCCGAACGTCGAGGTCCTCGCCCCGCCCGGGGCGCGCTCGGTGGTGGCCGCGCACGCGGCCGCCGTCATGGCGCTGTACGGGGATCCGGACCCGGGGGAGTCCGCAGGAAGCGGGTGAGCGCCGCGGTCAGCTCGGCCGGGGCGTCCTCCTGCACGAGGTGGCCGGCGCCCTCGATGAGCCGCAGCTCGCAACCCGGCACGAGGGACGCCAGTTCATGCCCGCGGGCCACCGGGATCCAGGTGTCCTCGGCGCCCCAGCAGATCAGCACCGGCAGCTCGATCTCCCCGTAGCGGTGCTGGATCTCGTCGGTGAACCGCTGGTCGTTCTGGCTGATCTGCCGGTAGAAGGCGGGCTGTCCGGCCTCGGTGCACCAGGGCGCGACGAGCCGGTCCAGGACCGCCGGACGCAGACCGGGATGGCTGGCGGAGCTCACGTACTCGCGTACCAGTGCCCGGTGCAGCTCGGGCGGCAACTGCCCGAAGACCTCCGGGTGTTCGCCGAGCAGTCGGTACGTGGGCGAGCCCCAGGGCGCGAGTGCCACCGGGTCGGCGAGGGCGAGCCGGCGGTAGCGCGCACCGTGCAGCAGATGGGCGCGCAGGGCGACGCAGCCGCCGAAGTCATGGGCGACCACGGCGGGTTCGGGCAGCTCCCAGTGGCCGAGGAGCTCGGTGAGCACCCGGGCCTGGGAGCCGAGCGAGACGTCCTGGCCCTCGAACTGGGCGGAGGCGCCGTACCCGGGCAGGTCCCAGACAAACACCCGGTGGTCCTGGGCCAGCGCGCGGGCCACCCCGCGCCAGACGTACGAGGAGAAGGGCGTGCCGTGCACCAGGACGACGGGCGGTGCGCCGGCCGGCCCCAGGGCGGCCCAGCGGACCTCCCCGGCGGAGCTGCGGAACGTACGGTCCAGGACCCAGGTGTCGGCGCGCATGGGCGCCAGCCTAGGGTCCGGCATCCGGCATCCGGTATCCGGCATCCGGCATCCGGCATCCGGCATCCGGCGTCCGGCTCGGGCGAGGTCACCCGGGGGCGCGGGGCCACGGGGTCACTGGAGGCGCCCGGGGTCAGGAGGCGTCGTCCAGCCAGTGCAGCCGGCCGAGCGTTACCAGGCGCAGCCGGCGCCGGGCGACGTCGGCCACCGTCCGTCCGCCGTCCGGGCCCGCGTCCAGCATCGCCGACGCGGTGATCACCATGTGGTCGACGTAGAGGCCGCCCAGCATCAGCAGGTCCTCCTCGCTCCAGCCCCGCGACTCCGGCTCCCCGGCGAGCGCCGCCGCCACCTCCTGGGCGAACAGCCGGAGCTGGGAGGCGATGGCCTCGCGGACCGGGCCGACCCCGCCGTGCTGCTCACGGGCGATGAACCGGAAGTGGGCGGGCTGCTCGCGGACATGGCGCGTTATCAGGCCGACGCTGCGGTCCAGCCGGACCTCGCTGTCGCCGGTCTCGGCGAGGATCGCGCCGATCATTCCGTGCAGGCTGCCCAGCGTCTGCTCGACGAGAGCCACCCCGAGCGCGGCGATGTCGTCGAAGTGCCGGTAGAAGGCGGTGGGTGTGACACCGGCGGCGCGGGTCACCTCGCGCAGCCCCAGGCTGCTCAGGCTCTGGTGCTCCAGCAGTCCGAGGGCGGCGTCCAGCAGTGACTGACGCGTCTTCAGCTTCTGGGTCTGGCGGATGCCGGCGGTGTGACTCATGCCATTCAGTAAACAACTGTTCTCCGGGGCAAGGAAGAGGTGCGCGGGTCTAGACTGACAAGTCAGTGAACAATCGTACTCTCAATTGTGGAAAGGCCGGCCATGATCGTCCTTGTCGTCGCCCTGCTTCTGCTGGGGATCGTGCTGGGAGCGGTGGCCCAGATCCCGCTGCCGCTGACTCTCGTCCTCGGCGCGCTGATCGGCGGCTGGCTGCTGGTCTTCGCCGTGCGCGAGCGGATGGGCGCGCAGCGCCGGTCCCGGTGACGGACGCCTCCGTCCGCCGTCCGGTCACCCCCGCCGCATCCGTCCCCGAAGGAGTCCGCACCATGACACTCACCACACTCACCCGCCGCTCCGGAGCGACGGACGCCGCCGGGCCGAGCGCCCCCGCCGACGCACCGCAGGACCACATCCGGCGCCCCGGGGGCCCCGGCTCCGTCCGGTCCACCCGGGATGCCGACGCTCTCGCCGTCGCCTCGTTCGTCCTGGGTCTCGTCGGTCTGCTGGTGATGAACATCCTGCTGGGTCCGGCGGCCATCGTCATGGCGGTCATCGCCCTGGCCCGCTCCACCACCCGCCGCGGCCGCGCCCTGCTGGGACTCGCACTCGGCATCGCGGACCTGGTGATCCTGGCCTTCCTCGTCACCGGAAACGGCGCCGTCGCCTGGAACTTCGGCGGCTGACAGGGCTCGGTTCCCGCCGTTCTCCCCACTGGATCGGGCCCCGGGCCGGGGCGGGTGAGACGCGCCTTCCGCGGTGCGCGGGCGCCAAGGCGCCATGCGCCCGCCGTACGCCCCGCCGCAGGCTCGTAGAATCGAGCCCACCATGGCCTACCTCGACCACGCCGCGACCACGCCGATGCTTCCGGAAGCGATCGCGGCGATGACCGCCCAGCTCGCCGTCACCGGCAACGCGTCCTCCCTGCACGCCGCCGGGCGCCGGGCCCGCCGTACCGTCGAGGAGTCCAGAGAGACCCTCGCCGACGCCCTCGGCGCGCGCCCCAGCGAGGTGGTCCTCACCTCCGGCGGCACCGAATCGGACAACCTCGCGGTGAAGGGCCTGTACTGGGCCCGCCGCGACGCCGATCCCCGCCGCACCCGGGTGCTGGCCAGTCCGGTCGAGCACCACGCGGTGCTCGACGCGGTGGACTGGCTCGCCGAGCACGAGGGCGCGCGCGTCGAGTACCTCCCCGTCGACCGGTACGGGCGCGTCCACCCGGACGTGCTGCGCGAGGCGCTGGCCCGTAACCCCGACGACGTCGCGATGATTACCGTGATGTGGGCCAACAACGAGATCGGCACCATCATGCCGGTACGTGAACTGGCCTCCGTCGCCCGCGAGTTCGGCGTTCCCATGCATGCCGACGCGGTGCAGGCCTTCGGGCAGCTGGAAGTCGACTTCGCCCGCTCCGGACTGGCCGCGATGACCGTCAGCGCACACAAGATCGGCGGCCCGTTCGGCGTCGGCGCACTGCTGCTCGGCCGCGAGTACACCCCCGTTCCCGTGCTGCACGGAGGCGGCCAGGAGCGCCATGTGCGCTCCGGCACCCTCGATGTGCCCGGAGTCGCGGCGTTCGCCGTCGCCGGACGGCTCGCCGCCGACGGGCGCGAGGACTTCGCCCGGGAGATCGGCGGCCTCCGCGACGAACTGGTCGCGGCCGTGCTGGCGCAGGTCCCCGACGCCCTCCTCGGCGGCGACCCGGCCCCCGGCGGCCGGCTCCCGGCCAACGCGCACTTCACGTTCCCCGGCTGCGAGGGCGACTCCCTCCTGCTGCTGCTGGACGCCCAGGGCATCGAGTGCTCGACCGGCTCCGCCTGCACGGCCGGGATCGCCCAGCCCAGTCACGTCCTGCTCGCCACCGGCACTGACCCGGATCTGGCGCGCGGCACCCTGCGCTTCTCGCTCGGCCACACCACGACCAAGCAGGACATCGACGACGTGGCACGGGCGATCGGCCCGGCGGTGGAACGGGCCCGCACGGCGGGGCTCAGCTAGCGGTTTTCCGCCCGGTGCCCGAAGCCGCCGCCCGGACCAGCTTCATGTACCGGTCCCAGTCCCAGTGCTTCCCCGGGTCCGTGTGATCGGCGCCCGGCACCTCCACGTGCCCGATGACGTGCTTGCGGTCCACCGGTATCCCGTACCGCCCGCATATCGCCGCGGTCAGCCGGGCGGACGCCCCGTACATCGCCGCCGTGAAGTCCTGCGGGCGGTCCACGAAGCCCTCGTGCTCGATGCCGACGCTGCGTTCGTTGTACGAGCGGTTGCCCGCGTGGAACGCCACGTCCAGCTCGCGGATCATCTGCTCCACATGGCCGTCCTTGCGCACCACGTAGTGCGCCGCCGCCCCGTGCCGGGGGTCCTGGAAGACCCTGACGGCGCTCTGGAAGCTGCCCTGCGTGACATGGATGACGACCCGGTCGATGCCGTAGTCGTCGGGGCGGTCCGCCCGCCGCCAGTTCGACGGGGACGCCGCCGTCCACCGGGCCCGCGCGTAGTCCACCTCGCCGGGTGTACGGGGCTTCTCCACGCCCGGCAGCCGCCACCAGGCACGTTTCAGCTGGTCCCGGGCGAGCGCTGCCGTGCCGGCCGCCGTGACGGCGCCACCGATCAGCACCGAACGCCGGCTGATGCCGGTGCCGGAGCCCTCGGCGCCTGTCGTGCCCTTCGTCCCCATGTGGTCGACAACGCATATCCATGAGCGTTCGGTTCCCGGGGCCCCGTACCCTGGTGGAGCTATGACTCAGACTTCCCAGCGCCCCCTCCGTGTCCTCGCCGCCATGTCGGGCGGGGTCGACTCCGCCGTCGCCGCGGCCCGCGCCGCAGAGGCGGGCCACGACGTGACCGGTGTGCACCTCGCCCTCTCCGCGAACCCGCAGTCCTTCCGGACCGGGGCCCGGGGCTGTTGCACCATCGAGGACTCCCGCGACGCCCGCCGCGCCGCGGACGTCATCGGCATCCCCTTCTACGTCTGGGACCTGGCGGAACGCTTCCGCGAGGACGTCGTGGAGGACTTCGTCGCGGAGTACGAGGCCGGCCGCACCCCCAACCCCTGCCTGCGCTGCAACGAGAAGATCAAGTTCGCCGCGCTGCTCGACAAGGCCCTCGCCCTGGGCTTCGACGCGGTCTGCACCGGCCACTACGCCACGGTCGTGCTCGCCGCCGACGGCAGCCGCGAGCTGCACCGCGCCTCCGACATGGCCAAGGACCAGAGCTATGTGCTGGGCGTCCTGGACGAGCGCCAGCTCGCCCACGCCATGTTCCCGCTCGGTGACACCCTCACCACCAAGGACGAGATCCGCGCGGAGGCCGAGCGCCGGGGACTGGCCGTCGCCAAGAAGCCCGACAGCCACGACATCTGCTTCATCGCCGACGGCGACACCCAGGGCTTCCTGGCCGACCGCCTAGGCGGCACGGCGGAGGGCGACATCCTCGACGAGTCCGGCACCAAGCTCGGCACCCACGAGGGCGCCTTCGGCTTCACCATCGGCCAGCGCAAGGGCCTGCGCATCGGCCACCCCGCGGCCGACGGCAAGCCGCGCTACGTCCTGGACATCTCCCCGGTGAACAACACGGTCACCGTCGGCCCCGTCGAGGCCCTCGACGTGACCGCCCTGACCGCGATCAAGCCCCGCTGGTGCGGCACGCCGCCGGCCGGCCCGGGCACGTACACCGCCCAGCTCCGCGCCCACGGCGGTGAGACCGAGGTGACGGCCGAACTGCTCGACGGGACCCTCACCGTCTTGTTCGCCGAGCCGGTACGGGGCGTGGCCCCCGGCCAGGCGGTCGTGCTGTACGACGGGACGCGCGTGGTCGGGTCGGCCACGATCGCGACGACGGTACGGCGGGAGACGGCGGCGGCGGGCTGACGGGCCAGGGCTGGCACGGCCGGTGCCGGCGTCATAGGCTGCACATGCGGATCGTCCGCATGCGGTGTACGTACGACGGGGCCAGCCTCCCCGTCCTGTCGGGAGGCCGAGGGTGCTACTGCGTTTCCGGGTGGCCAATCACCGCTCGATCCGCGATGAGTGCGAGCTGTCGCTCATCGGACCGGATCACGGTGACGGCAACGCCCGAGTGACTGGGCTCCGTCACGACGGGCACGACGTATCGGCTCTGCCGGTGCTGGGCATCTTCGGTTCCAATGCCGCGGGCAAGAGCAACATGCTCAGTGCGTTGTCCGACATGCGCCATGCGGTCCGCACATCGTTCGCCGACTGGACGAAGTCGCCCGGCGTGCCCCGCGAGCCCTTCAAGCTCGACCCCGCGTGCGCGCAGGAGACCAGCCTGTACGAGGTCGACCTCTCCCTCGGCCGCAGCGGGACCCGCTTCACGTACGGCTTCGAGCTCTCGGACGAGCGCGTCGAGGCCGAATGGCTGCACGCCTACCCCGGGGGCAAGCGGGAGACCTGGTTCGACCGCGAAGCGGGGCGACCCGAAGCGGAGGGCGGGGAGTTCGTCTTCGAGGGTGAGGGCTACAAGGGGAATCGCGAACTCCTGGTGTCGGTCACTCGTCCCGACTCCTTGTTCCTGTCCACCGCCGCCACTCTGAACGACCCTCAACTCTCCTCGTTGCACCGGTGGTTCCTGGACAACCTATGGCTGGTGACACCCGGTGAGGACGTCGGACACCGCACCAGGTGGACCCTGGACCTCATCGAGCAGAACGCGAAGGACGGGTACCGCGAGCGAGTCCTGCATCTGCTGGCCGCCGCCGACATCGGTGTCACTGGCATGGAAATCGACCAGGAGACCGGGGCGGTCAGACTGCGGCACCGTACGGCGGATGGAACCGACATCCCGCTGGACTTCCTCACCGAGGAGTCGTTCGGCACGCACGCCTGGTTCGCCTTCCTCGGGCCGATGTTCACCGTGCTCGACAAGGGGGCGGTGCTGCTCGTGGACGAGCTGGACTCCTCCCTGCACCCGACACTGGCGGCGGAGGTCGTACGGATCTTCCAGGACCCGAAGGCCAACCCGCGCAACGCCCAGCTGATCTTCACCACGCACGACGCCACCCTCCTGGGCAGTGAGGTGCTGGACCGGCCGCTGGGCCGTGACCAGGCCTGGATCGCCGCCAAGGACCGGTCGGGCGCGACGGAGATCTATCCGCTGACCGCCGCCCACCCGAAGGACGGCGAGAACCTGGAGCGCGGCTATCTGCGCGGGCGCTACGGCGGGGTGCCCCGCGTCAGCGCGGGCGAGATCGCTCGCGAACTGTCCTGGCAGGAGGAGAAGGCAACAGCGTGAGTACGTGGGGTGGGCAGCAAGGACAGCACGGTACCGAGGGGCAGGCGGACGAGCCGCCCCGGCGGAAACGCAAGAGCCGCAAGGGCGAGGAGAAGCCTCTTGTGGCCCCCGCGCCACCGCCTCCGGCTGATACGCGGGCGGAACGGGTGCTGTACGTCGGCTGCGAGGGCGAGTCCACCGAGCCGGACTACCTCAACTACCTCAACGAACGCTTCGGGGACGGCAGCCTCACCGGCGGCCGGCGATTCCGCATCCAGCCGGTGTTCGCCAAGAACGGGCTGACTCCCGCCAGGGCGGTTGCCAGGGTTCAGTCCGAGGCGAAAGAGGACGAGGCGTGGGCCCTTTTCGACCGGGATCGGCACCACGACATCCCCGAGGCGCTGGAACTGGCGGCCGAGACGGGCACCGAGGTCTGCTTCTCGCACCCGTCGTTCGAACTGTGGTTGCTGCTCCACTTCCAGGCGTTCGGGGGCAAACGTAGCGGGAGCAGCGAACACGTGGTGGACGCGCTGCGGAAGGCTGACCCGGCCTTCAAGAAGTTCGACAAGAGGAACAACAAGAGCGTCAAGGACGGGCGCCGCACAGCGTTGGAGGAGAAGGAATCCGACGCTGTCCGCAATGCGCGGAGCATGGTCGGGCAGTGCGAGCACGGCACGTGCAAGGCGAAGTCCACCCGGAGGGACCGCTACCAGTGGGAGGGTGCTCCCGAGCGCCCCGATCCGCTGATCCCGCACTCGGGCCACGCCGCCGACTGCCCGGTTCTCGACCGTGATCCGTCCACCGACGTCTGGCGGCTGCTGGTGAGCCTCGAAATCGTGGACGCCTGATCGCTCGGGGTGCAGCCCGATTCGGCCTTCGGTCCGCACCAGATCCGGAGGACGTCTACGCTTCCCTGAGCATCCCGATCCGCTCACCGTACGTACGAAGGAATGGCGCGTGGCCAGAATCACCCTGCCCGAGCTCGAACGGCACCTGTATTCGGCCGCCGACATCCTGCGCGGTCGGATGGACGCCTCCGAGTACCGGGACTACATATTCGGGATGCTCTTCCTGAAACGTGCCTCGGACGAGTTCCAGCCCGAGTGGGAGAGGGTGCACCGCGAGCAACTGGAACGGACGAAGGACGAGACGAAGGCGTTGAAGCGGGCCAACGATCCGGATTCGTACACCCGGGTCTTCTACGTACCGCCCCGGGCACGCTGGTGGAACGGCCCTCACTTCGACCCTGCGGCTCCGGACAGCCCCGCGCCCGGCATCCAGACCCTCACCGACAAGGTCGGCGAGCGGCTCGACCAGGCGATGGTCGCGCTCAGCGAGGGCAACGAGCGTCTCGCCGGTGTGACCACGCACATCAGCTTCAACGAGGTCGTCGGCACGAAGCCCCGCTTCACCGATGCCGAGCTGTCCCAGCTGATCCGCCATTTCACGCTCTACCGGCTGCGCAACGAGGACTTCGAGTTCCCGGACATGCTGGGTGCGGCCTACGAGTACCTGCTGGGGGAGTTCGCCGACTCGGCCGGGCAGAAGGGCGGGGAGTTCTACACCCCGCGCGCTGTCGTACGGATGATGGTCCAGCTCGTCGACCCGAAGGCCGAGGAGTCCGTCTACGACCCGTGCGCAGGCTCCGGCGGCATGCTGATCGCGGCCCGTGAGCATGTGGAGGAGCACGGCGAGGACCCGACGCTTCTCTCGGTCAACGGACAGGACAAGAACGGCCCCTCCTGGTCCATGGCCAGCATGAACATGGTGCTGCACGGCATCCGGGAGTTCGACCTCCAGCACGGGGACACCCTCACCGAACCGATGCACTTCCAGCCGGGGACCACGCAGCTGCGCCGGTTCACCAAGGTCCTCTCCAACCCGCCGTTCTCCCTGAATTACGACGCCTCCCTGGTCGCCGAGGCCGACAGGAACCACGGGAAGCGGATGAAGCACTGGGCGCCGGAGGGCGGTAAGAAGGCCGACCTCATGTTCGTCCAGCACATGGTTGCGGTGCTGGAGGAGCGGGGCGTCGCGGCGATCGTCATGCCGCACGGGGTGCTGTTCCGGGGCGGCAAGGAACGCGACATCCGCGAGCAGCTCCTCAGGGACGACTGCATCGAGGCGGTCATCGGCCTCGGTCCGAACCTGTTCTACGGGACGGGCATCCCGGCCTGCGTGCTGGTGCTGCGCCGCCCGCACCGCAAGCGCACGGGCCGGGTGGACAAGATCCTGTTCATCAACGCCGACCGGGACTTCACGGTGGGCCGGAACCAGAACGAACTCCGCCCGGAACACGTCGAGAAGATCGTCACCACGTACGAGCAGTGGCGCCAGATCCCACGGTACTCGCGCGAGGTCGAGGTGGAGGACCTGCTGGCGGCGGAGGCCAATCTCAACATCCGCCGCTGGGTGGACAACTCGCCGCCCGCCGAGCCTCAGGACGTACGGGCGCACCTGTACGGCGGGGTGCCGGTGACCGAGGTCGCGGACCGCGCGGAACTGTTCCACTCGTTCGGCGTGGACGCGACGGAGCTGTTCGCGGTGCGGGACGGCGACCCGGACTACTACGACTTCCTGCCGGAGGGCCCGGACGCGACGGCGGCCCGCATCCCGTGGCTGGCGGAGAAGAAGAAGTCCGAGCTGGACGAGGTGTACGGCACGTGGTGGGAGGCCCACGCGCCGCTGTTCGCGGGGCTTGCGGCGGACCGTGAGCTGATGAAGCTGCGGAGCGGGCTCCTGGACTCGTTCAAGCGGGACATCGGTGCCGTCGGCGTGATCGACGAGTTCACCACGGCCGGCATCATCGCCGACTGGTGGGCCACCAACCGCTACGACATGAAGGCGCTGGCGGCGGGCGGGTTCGAGCGGGTGCTGACGGGGTGGGTCGACTCGGTCGAGGCGATCGTCGAGCCGGTGATCCCTGACGATGACACGACTACTCGTAAGACGACGGTCACGGCCGTCGACCGCCGTCGCGCCATGGACCAGCCGGTCGTGCGCGTATTGATCCCGGAGTTCCTGGACGCGGTGACGGCGGCGGACAAGGTGGTCGCCGAGGCGGATGTGGCGTACAAGACGGCTTTGGAGGCGCTGGCGGAGGCGAAGGGGCCGGAGCCGGCGGACGGGGACGTCGAGGCGGAGGAGGCGGCGGACGAGGCTGCGGAGGATGCGGACGGTGCCGAGCCGGAGGAGGACGCCGCTCCGGTGGCCTCGGCGGAGAAGCGCGCTGAGCTGGCCGACGATGTGGCCGCGAGCAAGAAGGTTCTGGCGGCGGCCAGGAAGAAGCGGAAGGGCCTGGACGAGGTGTTCCTGCCCCAGTTGCGGGCCGCGCGGGACGTGGTGAAGAACGCGGAGAAGGACGGCCCGGAGCGGGTGGTCCTGGAGGTGCTGGACACTGACCTCTCCGGACGCCTGGACTCGGCCGCGGCTCGGCGGCGGCGCGAGCTGGTGGCGGCGTTCCGGGAGTGGTCGGAGAAGTATGGGGTGTCGCTGGCTGACCTGGAGACGGAAAGCGGGGCGGCTGCGGGGGAGCTGGGGACGTGGCTGGAGGAGCTGGGTTATGCGCGGTGAAGTAGGCTCACGAGAGCGTCGTACTGTGGCTCTTGGGAGTGTGCTGAAGCAACGCCCGCAGAACGGATACTCGCCAAATGACCTGCCGGAGTGGACCGGACTCCAAGCTCTGGGTCTTTCCTGCCTGGGGAGCCATGGATTTTCGCCAAAGCAGTTGAAGAACGTTCCGGACACACCGCTTGCTCGCCGTTCCCAGTTGGAGAATGGTGACTTGCTCATGAGTCGAGCTAATACGCGTGAGCTCGTCGGCCTCGTGGGGCGTTTCTCGGATACCGGAGTTCCCTGCATCTATCCCGACCTCATGATGCGGTTGCAGCCGGATTCGGACAGGTGTCTGCCTGAGTACCTGGAAATTGTGTTGAGGTCGGAGCCGTTGCGTCGGGTCGTGCGCGGAGGCGCGCGAGGTACCAGCGACAGCATGGTGAAGATTAATGCGCGGCTTGTGGAAGGTCTGTCGATTCCGCTACCCGTTGTCGAGGGGCAGCGTGAGATTGTCTCAGTGCACTCTGCTTTCGAGCGGCGGATCGAGGTTCTGCAGAAGCAAGCGGACAAGCGTACGGCCCTGCTTTCCGGCCTGACTGACTCGCTTCTCCAGCACCATGTGGACAAGCTCGTAGCTTTGGGCGACGCGGTTATTGAATGCCAAGCAGGTGTCACGCTCGGAGCGCACAGGGTGCCTCGCCATAACGCCGTGGGTTACTTGCGCGTGGCGAACGTACGAAAGGGTTGGATCGATGCCGACGACATTGCCATCCTGGAATCTCAGAAGCGTGATTTTCCTCGTTACGAGCTGGCCAAGGGGGATGTGCTCGTTGTGGAGGGGCACGCGAACCCCGAACAGATCGGAAGGGCTGCAGTCGTTGACGAAACGACGAGTGGGCTGCTCTACCAGAACCATCTCTTCCGTCTCAGGTTCGACGACGTGATTCCTGAGTTCGCTGCGCTGTGGCTAAACGCCTCGGTGGTCCGCAGCTACTGGCGTACACGTTGCACGACCAGCTCTGGCCTATACACGATCAACTCGAAGCTCCTCGCTGGGGTGCCGTTCCCTCAACTCGGCCTTGAGGAGCAACGCCAGATCACGGAGGTATGCCGAGTTGCCAGCCGTTCAGTCGAGAGTGCGAAGCAGCAGATCCGCAAAATTCGGGTGCTGCAGGCTTCCGCGGTTGAGGACCTGCTGGCTGGGTGACGAACATCCAGTGACGCGTCAGGCGTCCCCGCTCTTAACTGCGAGCACGAGAGCGCGCATTGCGGACGGGGTAGTTGTCAGGACGGTATCGGGGCTGTCGCTTTCCCGAAGCGCAATGTCCTCGTTCTCCACCGTCGCGACCTCAACGCAGTTGTTCCCTCCTGCGTCGGAGAACGACGACTTCACCCAGTGCAGGTCGGCCACGTGACGCACCTCTTACAACTCCTTGGCGATGGAGCGGATGAAGCTCCTGGACTCGGAGGGAGTCAACGCCACCTTCTCGACCAAGTCCAGTTTGGTGCGGAAGTTGGCCAGCTGTGTGGGCGAGTCGATGAACACAGCTCCTGTCGGTGAGTCCATCTGCACTGTGTCCAGATGGTAGTTGGGAGCCTCCACGTAGAGGACGGAAGCGTCACCGAGGAGCGGGTATCCGCCCGCTGTGAACGGGATGACCTGGAGCGTCACGTTGGCGCGCTCGCCGGCGTCCAACAGGTGCAGCAGTTGGGCGCGTGCGGCGCTCCGGCCCCCGAGCTGCATCCTGAGTGCAGCCTCGTGGATCACGCCGGAGTATGGGACTCCGTGATCCTTCGTGATCACGGACTGACGGGCCATGCGGTGCGCCACCCGTAGTTCGACTTCGAGGCGGGGGAGTGCCGGAACGAAGAGTTCGAAGATGGCGCGTGCGTGGTCTTCCGTGTGGAACAGGCCGGGCAGATGCGCAGTCTGGACCGTGCGCAGGCGAACGGCGTAGTTCTCCAGGGCTGAGACATCCAGAAAGCCCGGCGGGATCTTGCCCCGGTACTCCTCCCACCAGCCCGTCCGGCGTCCACCCGTCAGTCCTGCCAGGGCATCGATCAGGCCTGGTTCGTCGCACTCGTAGATGCTGCCCAGACGCCGCAGCCGCTCCTCGCTGATGCCGAACCTCCCGGCCTCCACGTTGGCGATGACCGTCCGGTCGGTACCCAACAGGCCTGCGGCCTCCGCTGCCGTCATGCCGGCAGCTTCGCGTAGCCGCCTCAACTCGATGCCGAATCGGCGCTGAAGGATGGTGGGGGCATGTCGTGGTGCCATGTGTTGTCCTCGTTCTCTGCTGGACCCGCGCACAGTGTTTCCGGCAGGAACGGCGCGGTCCACCGAAACCGGGCAGTTAACCCTTCGGAGTGACTTGGTAGCACTGTTATGAGTTCGACCTCTACTCTCTGATGAGCGCCACTTGCTCACCGTTATCGACGGAAGCGCACCGATCCACCCTGCCCACCCGGGAGGCAGGCCCGGACCGGCATTGCCACCGACTCTCGCGGCGTACCAACCGCAACAACCCCTGGCGCAAGCCCACTTCACCCACCCGCTCGCACCCCAGGAGG
>NZ_JAFMPZ010000111.1 GCF_017353455.1 Streptomyces laculatispora | reverse complement strand
CCGGCCGCGCGGCCGGTAGTTCAGTCCTCGCCCTCCAGGTCACCTTCCGACTCCAGGAAGACCTGCCGCAGGGCGGCCAGGACCGCCGGGTCGGGCTTCTCCCACATGCCGCGGGACTCGGCCTCCAGGAGGCGTTCCGCGATGCCGTGGAGGGCCCAGGGGTTGGCCCGCTGGAGGAACTCGCGGTTGGCCGGGTCCAGGACGTAGGTCTCGGTGAGCTTGTCGTACATCCAGTCGGCGACCACCCCCGTCGTGGCGTCGTAGCCGAAGAGGTAGTCGACGGTGGCGGCCAGCTCGAAGGCGCCCTTGTAACCGTGGCGGCGCATCGCCTCGATCCATTTGGGGTTGACGACCCGGGCGCGGAAGACGCGCGAGGTCTCCTCGACCAGGGTGCGGGTCCGGACGGTCTCCGGCCGCGTGGAGTCGCCGATGTACGCCTCCGGGGCACTGCCCTTGAGCGCGCGCACCGTGGCGACCATGCCGCCGTGGTACTGGAAGTAGTCGTCCGAGTCGGCGATGTCGTGCTCGCGGGTGTCGGTGTTCTTGGCCGCGACCTCGATGCGCTTGTACGCCGTTTCCATCTCCTCGCGGGCCGGTCGCCCGTCGAGTTCGCGGCCATAGGCGTAACCGCCCCAGACGGTGTAGACCTCGGCGAGGTCGGCGTCCGTGCGCCAGTCCCGGGAGTCGATGAGCTGGAGCAGGCCGGCGCCGTAGGTACCGGGGCGGGACCCGAAGATACGGGTGGTGGCGCGGCGTTCGTCGCCGTGGGCGGCCAGGTCCGCCTGGGTGTGGGCGCGTACGTAGTTCTGCTCGGCGGGTTCGTCCAGCGAGGCCGCGAGGCGGACCGCGTCGTCGAGGAGGCCGATGGTGTGCGGGAACGCGTCGCGGAAGAAGCCGCTGATGCGGAGGGTGACGTCGATGCGCGGGCGGCCGAGTTCGGCCGCCTCGATCGCCTCCAGACCCGTGACGCGGCGCGACGCGTCGTCCCAGACCGGGCGGACGCCCAGCAGGGCGAAGGCTTCCGCGACATCGTCGCCCGCGGTACGCATCGCGCTCGTGCCCCACAGGGACAGGCCGACCGAGGTGGGCCAGTCGCCGTTGTCGGCGCGGTAGCGGTCCAGGAGGGAGTCGGCCAGTGCCTGCCCGGTCTCCCAGGCGAGGCGGGAGGGCACCGCCTTGGGGTCGACGGAGTAGAAGTTGCGGCCGGTCGGCAGGACGTTGACCAGGCCCCGGAGCGGGGAGCCGGAGGGGCCGGCGGGGACGAAGCCACCGTTCAGCGCGTGCACGGTGTGGTCGAGTTCGTCGGTGGTGGCCGCCAGCCGCGGCACGACCTCGCGGGCGGCGAATTCGAGGATGTCGGCGACGGACCGCGGGTGCCCGGCCGCGACCCCGGCAACGGCGTCCGGCGCCCAGTCCGCGTCCTCCATCGCCTGGACCAGGGCGCGGGCCTGCTCCTCGACCTCGTCGGCGGTGGTGCGGGTGGCCGCGGACTCGTCGAGGCCGAGTGCCTCGCGCAGGCCGGGCAGGGACGTGGTGCCACCCCAGATCTGGCGGGCGCGCAGGATCGCCAGGACGAGGTTGACACGGTCGGCGCCACCGGGCGCGCCACCCAGGACGTGCAGGCCGTCGCGGATCTGCGCGTCCTTGATCTCACAGAGCCAGCCGTCGAGATGCATGATGAACTCGTCGAAGCCCTCGTCCTCGGGGCGGTCTTCGAGCCCCAGGTCGTGGTCGAGCTTCGCGGCCTGGATCAAGGTCCAGATCTGGGCGCGGATGGCCGGGAGCTTCGCCGGGTCCATCGCCGCGATCTGGGCGTGCTCGTCGAGGAGCTGTTCCAGCCGGGCGATGTCGCCGTAGCTCTCGGCGCGGGCCATCGGCGGTACGAGGTGGTCCACCAGGGTGGCGTGGACGCGGCGCTTGGCCTGGGTCCCCTCGCCCGGGTCGTTGACCAGGAAGGGGTAGACGAGGGGGAGATCGCCGAGGGCCGCGTCGGGACCGCACGAGGCCGACAGGCCGGCGTTCTTTCCGGGCAGCCATTCCAGGTTGCCGTGCTTGCCGAGGTGGATCATCGCGTCGGCGCCGAAGCCGTTGTCCTCGGCGGAGGCGGCGATCCAGCGATAGGCGGCCAGGTAGTGGTGCGAGGGCGGCAGGTCGGGGTCGTGGTAGATGGCGATGGGGTTCTCGCCGAAGCCGCGCGGCGGCTGGATGAGGATGAGCAGATTGCCCCGGCGCAGGGCGGCCAGGACGATGTCGCCCTCGGGGTTGCGCGAGCGGTCCAGGAACATCTCGCCCGGGGCCGGGCCCCAGTGCTGCTCGACGGCCTCGCGGAGTCCGGCCGGCAGCTTCGCGTACCAGCGGCGGTAGTCGGCCGCCGGGATCCGGACCGGATTGCGGGCGAGCTGCTCCTCCGTGAGCCACTCCTGGTCGTGGCCACCGGCCTCGATCAGCGCGTAGATCAGCTCGTCGCCGTCGCCGGAGGCGAGGCCCGGCACCTCCTCGTCACCGAAGTCGTATCCCTCGGTGCGGAGCCGGCGCAGCAGGGCGACGGCGCTCGCGGGGGTGTCGAGTCCGACCGCGTTGCCGATCCGGGAGTGCTTGGTCGGGTAGGCGGAGAGCACCAGCGCGAGGCGCTTGTCGACGTTCGGGATGTGGCGAAGCCGCGCGTGGCGCACGGCGATCCCGGCGACCCGGGCGGCGCGCTCGGTATCGGCGACGTACGCCGGGAGGCCGTCCTCGTCGATCTCCTTGAAGGAGAACGGCACGGTGATCAGGCGGCCGTCGAACTCGGGGACCGCGATCTGGCTCGCGGCGTCCAGCGGCGAGACGCCCTCGTCGTTGTCCTCCCAGTCGGTCCGCGAACCGGTGAGGCAGAGCGCCTGGAGGATGGGCACGTCGAGGCCGGTGAGGGCGCCCGCGTCCCAGGACTCGTCGTCACCGCCGGCCGAGGCCTCGGCGGGCCGGGTACCGCCCGCCGCGAGAACGGTGGTCACGATCGCGTCGGCGGCGCCCAGGGCATCGATGAGCTCCGGCTCGGGTGTGCGCAGTGAGGCGACGAAGAGCGGCAGTGCGCGGGCGCCCGCGTCCTCGACGGCGCGGCACAGGGCCTCGATGAACGCGGTGTTGCCGCTCATGTGGTGGGCGCGGTAGTAGAGCACCGCGATGGTGGGGCCGTCCAGCTCGCGGGACGTGCGTTCCAGGGGGCCCCAGGAGGGCGCCGGGGCGGGCGGTTCGAAGCCGTGGCCGGTGAGCAGGACGGTGTCGGACAGGAAGCGGGCGAGCTGCTCCAGGTTGGCGGGGCCGCCGTGTGCGAGGTACGCGTGGGCCTCGGCGGCGATGCCGATCGGGACGGTGGAGGCGGCCATCAGCTGGGCGTCGGGGGCCTGTTCACCGGTGAGGACGACGACGGGGCGCCCAGTGGCGAGGACGCGGTCGAGGCCGTCCTGCCAGGCGCGGACGCCGCCGAGAAGGCGTACGACGACCAGGTCGGTGCCGTCCAGGAGCTGGGGAAGGTCCTGGAGCGGGAGCCGGGAGGGGTTCGCGTAGCGGTAGGCGACCGGGCCGTTGGAGGCGCGGGCGCTGAGCAGGTCGGTGTCTGACGTCGACAGGAGCAGGATCATGCGGCGTCTGGCCTTCCTCGGGGTATCCACGCCCCGGGCGGTGTCGGAATGGGACTCCCCTGCTCGAACGGGTTCGAGCGTTCGGGGAAGGGAGTTCCTGACTCACCCGGCCGGTGGGGCCGGGATCACAGTGGCGGGACCGCGCCGGAATCGCACCGGGCTTCCTCCCCTGTCGCCGTCTGTGGCGACGACGGGCCGGATGGCCCGTCGCTAGGCATAGTAAGGGGCGCTCAAGAACTGGGAGGCATACGTATCTGATGAGATGGTCGGTATGCTCGCCGCCATGCCCCCGCCAGCCACTTTGCCCGCGCCCACAGGAGACACGTCTCCCCGTGACCGTGGTGACGCCTGCCCCGGGACGCTGCGGCTGCACCAGGCGGACGACGGTGCGCTGGCCCGCGTCCGGATCCCCGGTGGCGTACTGACCACGGCGCAGGCCGACGTGCTGCGGGAGTTGGCAGATCGCCTGGGCGATGGTGAGCTGCATCTCACTTCACGCGGCAATGTACAGCTGCGCGGTCTGCGGCCGGACTGCGGCAGCGAACTGAGCTCCCGCATGGGTGAGTCGGGGCTGCTGCCCTCCGGGCGCCACGAGCGCGTCCGCAACATCGTGGCGTCCCCGCTCTCCGGGCTCGACGGCCGGGGAGAGCGGGACATCCGCCCCTGGCTGTCCGCGTTGGACGAGCTGTTGTGCGCGAGCGACACGGCGGCCGGTCTGTCCGGCCGGTTTCTGTTCGCGCTCGACGACGGCCGCGGCGATGTGGACCGGCTCGGCGCCGATGTGGCCCTGATGGCGCGGCGGGACGGGGAGGCGGCTCTGCGGATCGGCCCGGCCGAATCCGTTCTGCGCATCCCTGGCGCAAGCGCTCCGCGGGCCGCGCTCATCGCCGCCGAGACCTTCCTGGACATGGCGCGCGGCTCCGGCGCCTGGCGGGTGACGGATCTGCACGCGGACGGCACGATCCTCCGGGACCGGCTGTCCGGGCGGTTGCGACAGGCCGGAATCCGCTCCGCGTGTACCGCCGGACCCGTGCGCCCGCCGGAATCCGCTGCGCCTGCTCCCGGCATCGTGAACGGCCCGCACGATACGGTCGCGCTGTCCGCCGGCGTTCCCCTGGGACGCATCGGCGCAGCGCAGTGGCAGGCGCTGACGAGCACCGCCCGGCACCGGGGCGGTGGCGAACTGAGGCTGACCCCTTGGCGCGGCGTCGTCGTACCAGGACTGGAGCGGGCGCAGGCCCCAGCGGCGCTGGACCGCCTGGGGGCCGCCGGCCTGATCATCGGGCCCCACTCACCCTGGACCGGGGTGGGGGCCTGCATCGGGCGTCCCGGCTGCGCCAAGTCCCTGGCCGATGTCCGGGCCGATGCGACAGCGGCCCTGGGGCCCGTGGGGGCGCTGCCGGTGTACTGGTCGGGGTGCGAACGCCGGTGCGGTCATCCGCGGGGCGAATGGGTCGACGTCGTCGCCACCCCGGATGGATACCGGGTCTCCCTGGTGCGCGGCGACGAACGGCGCGCACCGCTGGCCGTCCCCGACAGCCCGTCCGCGCTCGCCGCCGCCGTGACGGCGGCCCGGGGCGGCCTCGGCTGACAGCGCCCTGCCCGGCACCACGACGCCTGACCGTTCCACGCCCCATTCACACCCTTTCCACGCCCGATGAAGAGAGCGACAGCACTGTGCACCAGTACGAGAAGGACGGACCGGCCATCTATCGCCAGTCCTTCGCCACGATCCGCGCGGAGGCCGATCTGTCGGGACTGCCCGCCGATGTGAGCCAGGTGGCGGTCCGGATGATCCACGCCTGCGGCATGGTCGACCTCGTACGCGATCTGGCCTTCACCCCGGACGTGGTGACCCGTGCCCGTGAAGCCCTGCGGGCCGGCGCGCCCATCCTGTGCGACGTGGCCATGGTCGCCAGCGGTGTCACCCGCAGGCGGCTGCCCGCCGGCAACGAGGTCGTGTGCACCCTGTCCGACCCCGCGGTCCCGGGTCTCGCGGCGGAGCTGGGCACCACTCGCAGCGCGGCCGCCCTGGAGCTGTGGCGCGACCGGCTGGACGGCGCGGTCGTCGCCGTCGGCAACGCGCCCACCGCGCTGTTCCGGCTGCTCGAACTGATCGAGGAGGGCGCACCGCGGCCCGCCGCCGTCATCGGGGTGCCCGTCGGCTTCATCGGCGCCGCCGAGTCCAAGGACGCCCTGGCCGCGCACCCGTCCGGGCTCGATCATCTGATCGTGCGCGGCCGGCGCGGCGGCAGTGCCATCGCGGCCGCCGCCCTGAACGCGATCGCCAGCGAGGAGGAGTGAGCGTGAGCGAGCAGAAGAACGGCCGGCTGTACGGAGTCGGGCTCGGACCCGGCGATCCGGCCCTGATGACCGTACGAGCCGTGCAAGTCATCGCTGAAGCCGATGTCGTCGCCTATCACAGCGCACGGCACGGACGGTCGATCGCCCGGTCCATCGCGGCCGGGCACATCCGCTCCGACCACCTCGAAGAGGCGCTGGTCTACCCCGTCACGACGGAGACCACCGACCATCCGGGCGGCTACCGGGGCGCGATGGACGACTTCTACACCGAGGCGGCAGCCCGCCTGGCGGTCCACCTCGACGCGGGGCGCACGGTCGCTGTGCTCGCCGAGGGCGACCCGCTCTTCTACGGCTCCTACATGCACATGCACAAGCGGCTCGCCGACCGCTACCCCACCGAGGTGATCCCCGGGGTCACCTCGGTCAGTGCTGCGGCCGCCCGGCTCGGCACCCCGCTCGCCGAGGGCGAGGAGGTGCTGACGATCCTGCCCGGAACCCTGCCGGAGGAGGAGCTCACCGCTCGTCTGGCTTCCACGGACGCCGCGGTGGTGATGAAACTGGGCCGCACGTTCCCCGCTGTGCGCCGGGCCTTCGACGCGTCGGGGCGGCTGCCCGAGGCGCACTACGTCGAGCGCGCCACGATGGCCGGGGAGCGTACGGGCGACCTGGCCGGGATCGATCCCGGCTCCGTGCCGTACTTCGCGGTCGCGGTGCTGCCCAGCAGGATCGACGCGCCACGTCCCGAGGGCACTGCGGACGGCGGCGAGGTCGTGGTGGTCGGCACCGGCCCCGCCGGACCGCTGTGGCTCACTCCCGAGACCCGCGGGGCGCTGGCCGCCGCCGACGACCTGGTCGGCTACATCACCTACCTGGACCGGGTGCCGGTCCGCCCGGGACAGTCGCGGCACGGCTCCGACAACAAGGCCGAGTCGGAGCGCGCCGAATTCGCCCTGGACCTGGCGCGCCGCGGACGGCGCGTGGCTGTGGTGTCCGGCGGCGACCCCGGCGTCTTCGCCATGGCGACGGCCGTCCTGGAGGTGGCCTCCCAGGAGCGGTACGCGGACGTGCCGGTGCGGGTCCTGCCGGGCGTGACGGCAGCCAACGCGGCCGCCGCCCGGGTGGGGGCACCGCTGGGCCACGACTACGCCACGATCTCGCTCTCGGACCGGCTCAAGCCGTGGGAGGTCATCGCGGAGCGGTTGCGGGCCGCGGCCTCGGCGGACCTGGTGCTCGCGCTGTACAACCCCGGTTCACGCAGCCGGACCTGGCAGGTCGGCAAGGCGCGCGAGCTGCTCCTGGAGCACCGCTCACCGGACACGCCCGTGGTCCTCGGCCGGGACGTCGGCGGACCGGCCGAGAGCGTACGCACCGTACGTCTGGCCGATCTCGACCCGGCCGAGGTCGACATGCGCACGATCCTGATCGTCGGTTCCTCGCAGACGCGCTGGGTGCGGCGCGGTGACGGGCAGCAGATCGTCTGGACGCCACGCCGCTACCCGGAGGGCTGAGTCCGCGGCGGCCTCCGGCTACGGCCCGCAGCCGACGTGCCCGCGCAGCCAGGCGAGGGCCAGCGCGGGGGTGGCGGCCACCGCCACTGACCCGGGAACCGGTGGGCGGCGCACCACGATCACCGGGATCCGTGCCTCGCGGGCCGCGGCGAGCTTGGGGGCGGTGGCGGCGCCGCCGCTGTCCTTCGTGACGAGAACATCGATACGGTGACGGCGGATCAGCTCACGCTCCCCTTCGAGAGCGAACGGGCCCCGGTCGAGCAGGACCTCCATCCGGGCCGGGTACGGGGGCTCCGGCGCGTCCACCGACCGCATCAGGAACCACAGCTCGTCCAGCCCGGCGAAGGCGGCCAGCCCCATGCGCCCGGTGGTGAGGAACACGCGCTGCCCGCGCGCGGGCAGCGCCCGTGCCGCCTCGTCCAGGGAACCCACCGGATGCCAGTCGTCGCCCTCGCCGGGCACCCAGCCGGGGCGGCGCAGCGCCAGCAGGGGAACATGGGCAGCCGCAGCGGCTGTCGCCGCGTTGAAACTGATCGTCCCGGCGAAAGGATGGGTGGCGTCGATGAGCGCGTCCACCTGGTGCGTACGCAACCAAGCGGCAAGTCCGTCGGCGCCGCCGAAACCGCCGATGCGCACCTCGCCCGGGGGAAGCCTCGGGCCGGCCACCCGTCCGGCGAGCGAGCTGGTCACCTTGGCCCCGCCGGGAAGCTCCGCCACCAGGAGCCCGGCGAGGCGACGGGCCTCCGCGGTCCCGCCGAGTACGAGTACGTGCATCGAGTCCATCCATGGGTGAGGCGAAGGGCGGGCGCAGCGCCCAACTCAAACACACCGGTCTGCGGCCCGGCTGGACGACCGGTGCCTGCGCGACCGCGGCAGCCACGGCCGCGTACACGGCCCTGCTGACCGGGGACTTCCCCGACCCGGTCACCATCACCCTCCCCCGGGGCCAGACCCCGGCCTTCGCCCTGTCGGTGGAGGAGCTGGCCGGGGGGCGGGCGACAGCCGGCGTGGTCAAGGACGCCGGGGACGACCCGGACGTCACCCACGGCGCTCTCGTACGGGTCACCGTCCGAAGGCTGCCGACGGGCTCGGGAGTGGTGTTCAGGGCAGGGCCCGGCGTGGGCACGGTCACCCTGCCCGGCCTGCCGCTCGACGTGGGCGAGCCCGCCATCAACCCCGTGCCCCGCCAGATGATCCGCGAGCACCTCGCACGGGTCGCCGCGGCACATCGGGGTTCAGGGGATGTCGAGGTCACCGTCTCCGTCGACCACGGCGAGGAGATCGCCCGCTCGACCTGGAACCCGCGGCTGGGCATCCTGGGTGGCCTGTCGATCCTGGGCACGACCGGCGTCGTGGTGCCGTACTCCTGCTCGGCGTGGATCGACTCGATCCGCCGGGGCGTGGACGTGGCCCGCGCCGCGGGACACCGCCATGTGGCGGGCTGCACCGGCTCCACCTCGGAGAAGACGGTCGTGGCCGAGTACGGGCTGCCCGAGATCGCCCTGCTGGACATGGGCGACTTCGCGGGCGCGGTACTGAAGTACGTACGCCGTCATCCGGTGGAACGGCTGACCGTCTGCGGCGGGTTCGCCAAGCTGTCGAAGCTCGCCGCCGGCCACCTCGACCTGCACTCGGCCCGTTCCCAGGTCGACAAGCCCTTCCTGGCCCAACTGGCCCGGCGGGGCGGCGCGGACGAAGCCCTGGCCGCCGAGGTGGCGGCCGCGAACACGGGCCTCGCCGCGCTCCAGGCGTGCCAGGCACGGAACGTCCCGCTCGGGGACCTGGTGGCCGTCGCCGCCCGGGACGAGGCGCTGACCGTGCTGCGCGGGGCGCCGGTCGCCGTCGACGTCATCTGCATCGACCGGGCGGGCACGGTCGTCGGGCGCAGCGGCGTCCGCTGACCGGCCGCCCCGCCGACCTGACGGCTGCGTCAGCAGGGGTGCCGGTCACGACCCGGCGAGTAGAGGTGGCTGTCGCGGAACTGATCGGCGCCGAGCGTGCGGCCGACCATGATGACGGCGGTACGGATCACGCCCGCCGCCTTCACCTGCTCGGCGATGCCGTCTAGGGGGCCGCGCAGGATGAGCTCGTCGGGACGGGAGGCCAGCGCGACGACCGCGGCCGGGCAGTCGGCCCCGTAGTGCGGCAGCAGCTCCTCGACGACCCGGTCCACGTACTTGGCGGCGAGGTGCAGGACGATCAGGGCCCCGCTGCGGCCCAGTGTCGCCAGGTCCTCGCCCTCGGGCATCGCCGTGGCGCGGTTGGCCACCCGGGTGAGGATGACGGTCTGGCCGACCGTGGGCACGGTCAGCTCCCGCTTGAGTGCCGCCGCGGCGGCCGCGAACGCGGGCACGCCCGGAATCACTTCATAGGGCACGGCCGCCTCGTCGAGGCGCCGCATCTGCTCGTTGACCGCGCTGAACACCGAGGGGTCGCCCGAGTGCAGCCGCGCCACGTCGTGCCCCGCCTCGTGCGCGCCGGTCAGCTCGGCCGTGATCTGGTCGATGTCGAGCTGCGCGGTATCGACCAGTCGGGCGTCCGGGGGGCATTCGGCCAGGAGTTCGGCGGGCACCAGGCTGCCCGCGTACAGGCACACCCCACAGGAGGCGAGCGTGCGCGCGCCACGCACGGTGATCAGGTCGGCCGCACCCGGACCCGCGCCGATGAAGTACACGGTCATCTGTTGTCTCCTGAGTGTTCTGCGCGGGCTTGCGCTGAGAATCCCGCGGTCGGGCCGACCGAGGGCTTGCGTACCGACCACTGGGTGACCGGCATCGCCTGCCGCCAGCCGGTGAATCCGCCGACGGGCACGGCGTGCGCGACGGCGAGACGGACCAGGTCACCGCCACGGCGGCGGTACTGCTCGGTGAGCAGCGCCTCGGACTCCAGCGTGACGGTGTTGGCGACCAGGCGGCCGCCGGCCGGCATCGCTTCCCAGCAGGCGTCGAGAAGGCCGGGCACGGTCAGCCCGCCACCGATGAACACGGCGTCGGGCGTGGGCAGTTCGGCCAGGCTGTCGGGGGCTCCGCCGGTGATCACCCGCAGTCCGGGGACACCGAGGTGTTCGGCGTTGCGCGTGATGCGCTCCGCCCGCACGGGGTCGCGCTCCACGGTGATCGCCCGGCACGAGGGGTGGGCGCGCATCCACTCGATCGCCACGGACCCCGAGCCACCGCCGACGTCCCACAGCAGCTCGCCCGGGGCCGGTGCGAGCACGCCGAGGGTCGCGGCCCGGATGTGGCGCTTGGTGAGCTGGCCGTCGTGTTCGTACGCCTCGTCGGGCAGACCGGGGACGGCGCCGAGGTGCGCGGCGCCGGGGGCGCGGCGGCATTCGACCGCGATGACGTTCAGCGGGTCGCCGGGCGGGTGCGCCCAGGTGTCGGCGGTGCCGTCGGTCCACGCCTCGTTCGCCCCACCGAGCTGCTCCAGGACACGGAGCGGGCTCGGTCCGAAGCCGTGGTCACGCAGCAGCGCGGCGACCACGGCGGGAGTGGTGGCGTCCGCGCTGAGGATCAGCAGCCGGCGGCCGTTGTGCAGGGCGGCCGCGAGCCGGGCCGCGGGCCGGCCGACCAGGGTGATGACCTCGGTGTCCTCAAGGGGCCAGCCGACGCGGGCGCAGGCGTAGGACACGGACGACGGGTGCGGCAGGACACGCAGCCCATCGGCGCCGAGCACTTCGGTGAGGGCCCGGCCGATGCCGTAGAACATCGGGTCGCCGCTGGCCAGTACGGCGATCCTGTTCCCCGCGTGCGCGGCGAGCAGGACGGGAACCGCGGGTCGCAGCGGCGAGGGCCATGCCACACGCCGTCCCGCGCACTTTGGCGGGAGCAGGCCCAGTTGGCGCTCACCGCCGATCAGGACCTGCGCGTCCATGAGTTCCGAGCGGGCCGCGTCAGGCAGTCCGGACCACCCGTCGGCTCCGATTCCCACCACGCTCACTGCAGGTGGAACGGGGTGTGCGGGGGGTTCGGGAGTCACGGACGATACCTCGGTGCTCGGGGGCTGGCGCACCCGAACTCTACTGTCCGGCATCGGCCGGACACCGGCCAGGTGGAGCTCCCCGTACCCTTATTGCACATAACCTGCAATTAACTAACCTACGCAGGAGAGCGGGACGTGAAATCTCCACTGGTGCTGGGCATCGAGTCCTCGTGCGACGAAACCGGCGCGGGTCTCGTACGCGACGGGCGACTGCTCGGGCACGCGGTCGCGTCGAGCATGGACGAGCACGCGCGATTCGGCGGAGTGGTCCCGGAGATCGCCGCGCGGGCGCACGTGCACTCCTTCACGCCCGTCGTGCGGGAGGCGCTGGACCGGGCCGGGCTGCGGACGGCGGACATCGGGGCAGTGGCCGTGACCACCGGACCCGGCCTTTCCGGCGCGCTCCAGGTGGGCCTGGCCGGTGCGAAGACCCTGGCGTTCTCGCTGGGGGTGCCGCTGTACGGGGTGCATCACCTGGCCGGTCACGTCGCCGCCGACACCCTGGAGCACGGGCCGCTGCCCGATCCCTGCATGGTGCTGATCGTCTCGGGCGGCCACACCTCGCTGCTGCTCGTACGCGATCTGGCGCGGGACCCGATCGTGCACCTGGGCGACACCATCGACGACGCGGCGGGCGAGTGCTTCGACAAGGTGGCCCGGGTGTTCGGGCTGCCGTATCCGGGCGGTCCGGCCATCGACCGCGTCGCGAGGGAGGGCAATCCGCGCGCCGTGGCGTTCCCGCGGCCGCTGACCGGGCCGCGGGACTCGCGCTACGACTTCTCCTTCTCCGGCCTGAAGACCTCTGCCGCACGCTGGGCCGAGCAGCACCGGCTGCGCGGCGGGGAACCGCCGCTGGAGGACGGGGCGGCCTCGCTGCAGGAGGCCGTGGCCGACGTACTGACGCGCAAGGCGGTCGCCGCCTGCCGCGAGCACGGGGTGGGCACGCTGGTCGTGGTCGGTGGTGGCTGCCAACTCCCGGGTACGGGCGCTCGCCGAGGAACGCTGCCGGGCCGCCGGAGTCACGCTGCGGGTGCCGCCGCTGAAGCTGTGCACCGACAACGGCGCGATGATCGCGGCGGTCGGTGACCTCCTGGTCCGCGCGGGAGCCGAACCCGCCCCGCTGGACATGTCCATCGACCCGTCCGCACCCCTGGAGTACGCCGCCCTGCATCCCGTCGCCCGTGCCGCCGGGGCCGCGTGATGCGACGCAGCACCACCGGGCGGTGAAGCACGCCTACCCGGCGCCGCAATCGGTGCCGTCCCCGTCCGGGCCGGGGGTGTCCTGGCCCAGGCCCCGGCGGATCGCGATCTCCACGGGTGAGTACGCGCCGTCGGCCCGCTCCAGTTCGTACGGCGCGGCCGGCATCAGCGGCGGCTGGGCCATGAAGCGCGGCCGCACCCCGTGGTGCGGTTGCGCCGCGTGCACCAGGAACGGATGGCACAGGAAGACATCGCCCGGGGACCCGGTGGCG
>NZ_JAFMPZ010000110.1 GCF_017353455.1 Streptomyces laculatispora | reverse complement strand
GAGGGGGTGGGGCTTCAGCCGTGTCCCGGGCGCGGCGGAGCCCCACCACGCGATGCATGACGGGGCTCCGCTGAACCGGTCGGTCAGACGGTGTCGAACCCTCCGGCCTTCACGCCCGCCANNTGGAGTCACGGACGGGGACCATGCCGCGCGAAGCGACGACGTTGGCGGCAACCTCGACGCAGGCGCCGCCGTTGTCGCTGTAGGAGGACTTGAACCAGCGGGGGGAATCGGTTGTCACGGTGTGCCCTTTCGTAACTGCTCGATCATGGCCACGGATGCCGCTTGCGAGAGCGCTTCAGCCTGCAACTGATGGTAGGTGGTCAACAGGGGCACCACGGAAGTGTTCTCCCGGTCGAGGTGCCCCTGCTGGGCGGACTCCGCGTACGACATGAGCTGGCGGTCCGAGAGCGTCAGGATGTACAGCGGCAGGTTGAATGGGCGGCGTTCCCCCATGCTGAACGGGGCGATCTGGAGCACGGTGTTCGGCAGCTCGGCGAAGTCCAGCAGTCGCGCCAACTGCGCTTCCATAACAGCTGATCCTCCTACGGGCCGGCGGATACAGCTCTCGTCCAGCACCACCAGGACGAGCGGAGGAGCGGACTTCCGTACGAGCGCGGCCTGCCGCTCCGCGACGAGGGCGATCCGCTCGTGCGCCTGCTCGGAAGTGATCGCTCTCCGCCTGACGGCGCTCTCGGCAAGGACGGTCGCGTACTCCGGGGTCTGGAGCAGACCGGGCAGAACGCCTACCTCGTACAGCCGGATCTCCGCTGCCCGGCCCTCGTATCCCACATACTCCGGGAAGCCTTCCAGCAGACTGCCGTGCCGGATGTCCCGCCACTCGCGCTCAAAGGAATCGGTTGTTCCTTCGAGCCCCAGTGCGGCATCAACACCGATCGAAAACCTGCGGGTTGGCGGTTTACGACCATTCTCTACGCCGGAGACGTGCCGTCCGGTGTATCCGATCCGTCCACCGAGGTCGTCCTGCTTCCAGTCGCGCGCCTCTCGTGCCCTGCGTAAGCGGGCACCGTACGCCGCTTCCGGCGACGCGTCCGGGTTCAACTCCTTGATGTTTACCAATGTGTTCTCCGTACCTGCCACGTTGAGTACGGGCCGACCGTAGGCCACGCTGGGCCGCCTTGGTAGTGGAATGGCTACGGAGAGGCACGATCGTGTGTACAGAAAACGGTTCCCTGAACGGACGCCCTCACCACGTTCCCTCCCCCGGCACACTCCTGGTGGACACCAGCCGTCAAGGCCGCGTGGGTGAGTTCCGAGGAGTCGCCGGCCCGTACTGGTCACTGCGGCCGGTCTGCGGCGGGACCGAATGGGAGGCCGAGCCCGAGCACGTGCGTCCCGCCGATGCCATAGAGCGGCTGCGAGCGGAGAACGCGCGGTGCAACGCGCGGAGTCGGGGTGAGGTGCTGTGAGCACTCCGACCGGCGCGGCCTACCTGGTGGAGGTCACGGCTACGGCCGGCGGGAGGGCGGTTTCGCTCGGCAGGGCGACCGTGGCGAACCGCCGGTTCGCGCTCCGGTGGCTTCGGCGACAGGCACATCGGCTCGCGGACGGGCCCGGCGCCCCCGATCTCACGCCTTGCGGCCAACGGGACGTCCGGCCGATCGGCTTTCGGAGTTCCGCCGCCCCGGACGGACTCCGGGCGTGGGCGCACGATCCGGACCAGCAGGAGCAGGCGATAGCGCGTCTGGAAGCCGGAGGGCCCGACGTGCTCACCGTGCTCGACCCCGCCGTCGGCCTGCTGGTGACGCTCGCCGGACGGCCGCTCCGTCCACGTCGCGCCGCAGGCGGTCGGCCGCGCCACAACCAGCCCGTCACCCTCCGGGCCGGGATCGTCCACCTCATCCGGAGAACCCATGGTGATCCACTGCAACTCACCCGTCCGTCCACCCTGGTTCCGGACCGCGCAAGCGCACTGCCGAGCGGGGGCCGAGGAACTCCCCGACTGGCTCACCTGTGAACTCGGCAAGGGCCATACCGGTGAGCACGCCGACTGCCTGGACAGCATGGGACGCGGCACCTTTGACGTATGGCTGCGCTGGAACGAGGGCGAATTCACCTACGTCTGCGCCGCGCCCTGCGAACAGGTGGACCCCACCATCGTCCCCCGAATGCGACAGGCGTGCTGGTTGTTCACCGGCCACGAGCCCGGACACTCCTGGGAGTTCGAGGACCTTCCCGACGAATCCTGCTCCAACACCGAGGGCTGGGCTGATTGAACGGCGTGGCCCGCGGGTGGTGACGAACGCCGGTGACGGTGATCGTCCGGAAGCGTGTGCCGGAACCGAGAACTGGGAGCACCGGAGTCGGCTCGGGTGGTGTGCGGCCCGACCGGAGGGCGGGTGGAAGCCGGTGCAGCGGTCCTTCGGAGTGGGGCATGATTCGCGCATGGAGCGGATCATCGATCTCGATCAGGCAGCCGCAGTCATCACCGAGCGGACCGGGCCGTGGCTGGCGGGCGGTCTAGAAGTCGGGCAGATGACGTGGCGGGACGGAACTGTGCAGTGGCCTCAGCGGATTGAGGCCGACAGGACTCTCGTGCGTGATCCCGACTCCGTCGGCGTGCTCATCTCGGGCCCGGCGGACGCTGCGTTGTCCGTGGTGCTGTTCCGGGGCGGCTGGGCTGACGTGGACTACTTCGACGGCCTCGACGGCGCCGGACCGATACCGGCCTTCGATATCAGTTCAGCAGCGGCCTTCGGTGCCCGGCTCGATGAGTGGGTGCCGCGCGTGTTCGGGGACCTCGGTACGGGCCGGTGACGCGGGCCGGCACCGGTGAATGGTTCCCACCTCGGTGGTCAGTCGGCAGCGGTTCGCTGCTCCGGAGGTATTCGTGCATCGCGGCGAGGCTGAGCCCGCGCGCAGAGGGAGGGGGTGGGACGGCATCACCGTCCCCCCCCCGCACACCGCGGACCGGCCCTACTTCACCGGCGTGAAGTCCCGCGCCCCGATGAACTCCGGGCGGCGGACCGGAGCCGCGAAGGGCTCCTCGGCCTTGTTCTCCACGCTGTTGAACACGATGAAGACATTGCTGCGCGGGAACGGGGTGATGTTGTCCCCCGAGCCGTGCATGCAGTTGCAGTCGAACCAGGTCGCCGAACCGGCCCGGCCCGTGAAGAGCTTGATGCCGTGCCGGTCGGCCATCTTCGTCAGCGCCTCGTCGGACGGGGTACCCGCGTCCTGCATCTGGAGCGACTTCTTGTAGTTGTCCTTCGGCGTCTCGCCCGCACACCCGAGGAACGACTTGTGCGAGCCGGGCATGATCATCAGCCCGCCGTTGGTGTCGTAGTTCTCGGTCAGCGCGATCGAGACGGACACCGCCCGCATGTTCGGCAGACCGTCCTCGGCGTGCCAGGTCTCGAAGTCCGAGTGCCAGTAGAACCCCGAAGCACCGAAGCCCGGCTTGACGTTGATCCGGGACTGGTGGACGTACACGTCCGAACCGAGGATCTGACGGGCCCGGCCCACCACGCGCTCGTCGCTGACCAGCCGCGCGAATACCTCGCTGAGCCGGTGGACCTCGAAGACCGATCGCACGTCCTGCGACTTCGGCTCGATGATCGAGCGCTCGTCGGCCCGGACCGCCGGATCGGCGATCAGCCGCTCCAGCTCGGCGTGGTAGCCGGCCACCTCGTCGGGCTCGATCAGCTGGTCGACGGTGAGGAAACCGTCGCGCTCGAACCCCTGGAGGTCCTTCGCGGTGACCGGACCCGGTGCGCCGGGCGCGGACCAGATGACCGGGTCCTGGCGGGGAGTGGTCATCTCGGCGGCGCCGCGCGATGGGTACAGGTCGGCACGTGCATCAGTGGTCATGGTGGTTCAGCCCTCCTCGGTCAGCAGCGGGTAGACGCCGTTCTCGTCGTGGTCCTCCCGTCCGGTGACGGGAGGGTTGAAGACGCACACGCACCGGAAGTCCGTCTTGGGACGCAGCGTGTGGTGCTCGTGCCCGTTCAACAGGTACATCGTGCCGGGGGCGATCCAGTGCTTCTCACCGGTCTCGTCGTTGGTGAGCTCTGCTTCGCCCTCCGTGCAGAGCACGGCCTCGATGTGGTTCGCGTACCACATCGACGTCTCCGTGCCCGCGTACAGCACGGTTTCGTGGAGCGAGAAGCCCACCTTCTCCTTGGCGAGCACGATGCGCTTGCTCTCCCAGGTGCCGGAGGCGGCCTTCACATGCCGGTCGGTGTTCTCGATGTCACTGAACGATCGGACAATCACGGTGGGTCGGTGCCTTTCTCTCTGCAGCGGTGTATCTCATCGGGCCCGCCCGGGGCGGCCCCGGGTCAGGCGGTCTCGCGGACGCAGCGGGCCAGCGTGCGCAGGCCCTCGTCCAGTTCCTCGGGGGTGATGGTCAGCGGCGGCAGCAGCTTGACGACCTCGCTCTGCGGACCCGAGGTCTCCAGCAGCAGCCCCAGCTCGAACGCGCGGGCGCAGATGGCCGACGCGCGCTGCGGGTCGTTGAACTCCAGACCCCACACCAGTCCGCGGCCGCGGAACTGCGCGCTGTCGTGCTCGCCGCAGATCGCCAGCAGCGCGTGCTCGACCTGCTCGCCGCGGGCCAGCGTCTGCTTCTCCATCTGGCCGTCCGCCCAGTAGGCGTCGAGCGCGGCGGCGGCGGTGACGAACGCGGGGTTGTTGCCGCGGAAGGTGCCGTTGTGCTCGCCCGGCTCCCAGATGTCCAGCTCGGGCTTGAACAGGCAGAGCGACATGGGCATGCCGTAACCGCTGATGGACTTCGACAGCGTCACGATGTCCGGCGTGATGCCGGCCTCCTCGAAGGAGAAGAAGCTGCCGGTGCGGCCGCAGCCCATCTGGATGTCGTCGACGATCAGCAGCATGTCCTGTCGCTCGCACAGCTCCTGGAGCGCACGGAGCCACTCGGCGCGCGCGACGTTGATGCCGCCCTCGCCCTGGACCGTCTCCACGATCACGGCGGCGGGCTTGTTGAGCCCGGAACCCTGGTCCTCCAGGAGCCGCTCGAACCAGAGGAAGTCGGGGACCTGGCCGTCGAAGTAGTTGTCGAACGGCATCGGAGTGCCGTGCACCAGCGGAATACCGGCGCCGGCCCGCTTGAAGGCGTTGCCGGTGACGGCCAGCGAGCCGAGCGACATGCCGTGGAAGGCGTTGGTGAACGAGACCACGGACTCGCGGCCCTTGACCTTGCGGGCCAGCTTCAGCGCCGACTCGACGGCGTTGGTGCCCGTCGGGCCGGGGAACATCACCTTGTACGGCAGGTCGCGCGGCCGCAGGATGACGTTCTGGAAGGTCTCCAGGAAGGCCCGTTTGGCGGTGGTCGCCATGTCGAGGCCGTGGGTGATGCCGTCGCGCTCGATGTAGTCGATCAGCGCGCGTTTCAGCACCGGGTTGTTGTGGCCGTAGTTGAGGGAGCCGGCTCCGGCGAAGAAGTCGAGGTACGAGTGGCCGTCCTCGTCCGTCAGCCGGGCGCCCTGCGCGCGGTCGAACACGGCGGGCCAGCCGCGGCAGTAGCTACGTACCTCGGACTCCAGGGTCTCGAAGACACTGAGGGCGGGCGGGGTGATGGTCACAGCGGGTCTCCTGCGTGAGGGGGGTGTGACGTGCGGCGGTGAAGGGGACTGCGACGGGCGCGGAGCCGGTCGGCGGAAGTGCGCGCTCAGGCGTGGAACGGGCCGATGCGGTAGAGCACTTCCGGCAGATGAGAGCCCTCCGGGAACAGGCCGCCGTCGAAGAGCACCTCTTGTTCCACGGCCACGTCGTGGCGCTGGGCGTAGGAGGTGAACAGGCGGTCCGATGCGGTGTTGTCCGGCGTGATGGTCGTCTCGACCCAGGCGAGGCCCTGTTCCGCGGCGACCCGTGAGGTCAGGGCGTCCAGCAGCTTCGCTGCCAGGCCGGTGCCGCGGTGGCCGTGGTCGACGGCCACCTGCCAGACGACGAGCGTCTCGGGGCGGTCTGGCCTGATGTACCCCGTCACGAAGGCGACCGGGCTGCCGGTCTCGTCGCGGGCGACCACGGAGGTCGCCGCGAAGTCACGGCACCACAGCAGGTAGCTGTACGAGGAGTTGAGGTCCAGGACCTTGGAATCGCGGGCAATGCGCCAGATCGCGGCTCCGTCCTCCACTCGTGGGGTGTCGATGGTGATGAATTCGCTTCGGGCACGGGCAAAATCTGCTGGTGCGGCGGTCATGGGAATTGAATTTACCCAGCAAAACTCGAAATTGCATCGAGGAGAGGGGTTGGGTGAAGCATCCTTCTGTGCTATCACGCGGGTGCGCGCCCCGGCGCGAATCGGCTGCGTTTTCTTCCGAATTGGCCCACATTTATCCGGCATAACGGGCTCAGTGTGGAGTCGGTCACAACGTGATAACTCTGTGGAGACGCAACCGAATTGAGCGAGACGGCCTCGCGGGAACTGGGGTGTTTAGCCTTCGAGGGAGCGGGAATAAGAATGCGGGGAGCTGCTCTCGGTGAGGCGGCTCCCCGCATTATTGGATTGAGACGGGATTTATTCGCTGGGCCAGGTTTGTGAAACCGCCTTGCGGGCAGCTTCGAAATTGACCTGCCGGCCCGCATCGGCCAGCGCCGCCCCCAGAGCCGCGAGCGAGGAGAGCACCGCGCCCCGCGTCGCGTCCATCCCGTAGTGATTGACCCGGATCATCTCCTTGGACAGCGCCCCGCCGCCCGCGATCAGCGGCAGCGACGGGTCCGTGGCGAGCGACCGCGCGACCAGGCCCGCGGCGTCCACGCCCTCCGGAGCGCGCAGCGTGGTCGCCACCGGTGCCGCGTCCTTCGCCTCGTGCACATACGGGGTCAGGCCGCCGCCCAGCGCGAGTGCGCCGGCCCGGGTGGCCGCGGCCGCCGCGGCGTGCCGGGCCATGAGCGCGTCCAGGCCCTCCGCCTCGATCCGCTCCACACAGGCCTCCAGCGCCAGCATCTCCAGCTGGGCCGGCGCGTGCGGCAGCGCCTTGCGGCCGCCGTCGATCCAGCGCTCCTTCCAGTCCAGCAGGGAGAGGTAGGAGCGGCGCGGGGCCTGCGGGTTGGCGGCGAGCCGCTCCCAGGCGCGGGCGCTCACCGACACCGCGGACACCCCGGCCGGACCGCCCATCGCCTTCTGCGCGCCGATCACGCACAGGTCGACACCCCACGCGTCGGGCAGCAGCGGCTCGGCGCCCACCGAGGCGACGGCGTCCAGCATGAACAGCGCCCCGTGCGCGCGCACGGCCTCGCCGATCTCCGCGACCGGGTTGGTGTTGCCGGTCGCCGCCTCCGCGTGGACCAGCGAGACGAAGTCGATCTCCGGGTGCGCGGCCAGCGCCTGCTCGACCTGGCCGGCGGTGACGGCCGTGTGGAAGGGCACGGCCAGGTCGATGACCTCGGCGCCGCAGTCACGCAGCCAGTTGCCGAAGGTCTGCCCGTACGGCCCCGTCACCACGTTCAGCGCGGTCGAGCCGGGCCGGGCGCCGCCCCGGATACAGCCTTCGAGGGGGAGCAGCGCCTCGCCCTGCATGATGACGACGTCCTGCTCGGTGGCGAGGAGACCGGCCACCCGCCGCTCGACGGCCGCGAAATGCGCGGGGGTGAGCGGGGTGAGGTCGAGGAAGGGGTGCGTCACGGTGGTGCTCTCTTCGGGATCGGATCGGTGTGCGGCCGGCCTGCGGACCGGGGCTGCACCGAGGGTACCCAGCACCTCGCGGACGGCCTTGCGGGTGCCTCGTACAGTGCTGTCCATGAGTGATCGCGAGGCGCCGCGGGTGCTGCATGTGAAGGGGCGGGTGCTCGTCGGCCCCGAAGAGGTCAGGGACGAGCTCTGGGCGGTCGACGGACGCGTCTCGTACGAACGGCCCGCCGGTGCGGACGGGGCGACGGTCCTCAGCGGATGGGCGCTGCCGGGCCTGGTGGACGCCCACTGCCACGTCGGGCTCGACCACCACGGGGCCGTCGACACGGCGACCACGGAGAAGCAGGCCGTCGAGGACCGGGAGGCCGGTGCGCTGCTCCTGCGGGACGCGGGTTCGCCCGCCGACACCCGGTGGATCGACGACCGCGAGGACCTGCCGAAGATCATCAGGGCCGGCCGCCACATCGCCAGGACCCGGCGGTACACCAGGAACTACGCGTACGAGATCGAGCCGGACGAACTGGTGGCGTACGTGGCGCAGGAGGCGCGCCGCGGGGACGGCTGGGTGAAGCTGGTCGGCGACTGGATCGACCGGGAGGTGGGCGACCTGACCGCCTGCTGGCCGCGCGAGGCGGTCGCGGCGGCCATCGCCGAGGCACACCGGCTGGGGGCCCGGGTCACCGCGCACTGCTTCGCCGAGGACTCGCTGCGCGATCTCGTCGAGGCCGGGATCGACTGTGTCGAGCACGCGACGGGGCTGACCGAGGAGACGATCCCGCTCTTCGCGGAGCGCGGGGTCGCGATCGTCCCGACGCTGGTCAACATCGCCACCTTCCCCTCGCTGGCGCGGGGCGGTGACGCCAAGTACCCGCGCTGGTCGGCCCATATGCGCCGGCTGCACGAGCGGCGTTACGACACGGTGGGCGCCGCCCATGACGCCGGTGTCCCCGTCTTCGTCGGCACCGACGCGGGCGGTGTGCTGGCCCACGGGCTGGTGGCCGACGAGGTCGCCGAACTGGTGAAGGCGGGCATCCCGGCCCTGGAGGCGCTGTCCGCGGCGACCTGGGACGCCCGCGCGTGGCTCGGCAGGCCGGGACTGGAGGAGGGCGCCCCGGCCGACCTGGTGGTGTACGACGAGGACCCGCGGGCGGACGTGCGCGTGCTGGCCGCGCCCCGCAGGGTAGTGCTGAACGGGCGCGTGATCGGCTGACGGGCGGGCCCCGGGCCCGGACCGGCCCGGGTGCACCGTGTTGACCGGCAGTTACCGGGAGTCGGCCCGCTCGTTGGATCACTTCTGGGTACGCTCCGGCGCGGTCACCTTCGAGCCGCCCGCGCTCAGTTGAACGGGTGAACCCGAGGAACGCACGTGCCGAGATAATCGAATACAAGCACGGAAACCCCCCTTTGGGGTGAACTCACCGCAGGTATCTGCCAGTTCACCCTCTGTGCGTAAGGATTCACGGAGTCGAGGCCACCGGTGCCCGCGATGTCCCCCATTGGACGGCGCCGGTGGCTCCAAGTCTCTTGTGGGGGTTCCACCATCTTGAACAGCAACACCTTCCGCCTCGCCGCCCTGGCGGTCGCCGCCGCTCCCGTCGCACTGCTGGTCGCCGTCCCCGCGCAGGCCACCACCGCGACCACCGCCACGACCACCGGCGGCGGGAAGGCGAGCGCGGTAGTGCTCCGTACCGCACTCGACGTCTCACTCCTGAACAAGACGATCGATGTGCCGCTCAAGACCACGCTCAACGAGGTGCACGCCCCGGCCACCGCGAAGGAGACCGCGCTCAGCGTGCGGCTCGACGGCGTGGACCACGGGCAGCCGATCCACGTGCTGCGTGCCGATGTCGCCACGGCGAACGCGACCGTCGACAAGCACCGTGCCGAGGGCTACACCAACATCGCGAAGGCCCGGCTCCACCTGCCCGGTCTGCCGGCGCTCTCGCTGATCGAGGTCGAGCAGATCACGTCCAAGGCGGTCTGCGAGGTGGGCCACAAGCCGGTCGCCGAGTCGAATGTGCTGGGGCATGTGAAGATCCTCGGCCAGCGCGTCACCCTCACCGCCGGAGGCACCACGCAGGTCAAGGTGCCGGGCGTCGGTGAGGTGACGCTCGACCTGTCGAAGACGCACACCACCTCGCGCACCGCGGCGGCCTCGGCACTTCAGCTCAAGGTCTCGGTGAACCCGCTCAAGCTGAATGTCGCGGATGTGCAGGGCGAGGTCACGCTCGCCGAGGCCACCTGCGAGACGCCGAGGGCGCCCAGGCCGGGCGGCTCCACCGGCGGCTCCTCCACCGGCGGTTCGTCGGGCGGCGGCTCCAGTGACGGCGGCGCGTCCGACGGTGGCTCCGGCAACGGCGGTTCGACCGACGGCGGCGGCTCCAGCACCGGAGGCTCGGGCGGCTCCGGCAACGGGGGCTCCACGGCCGGGGACTCCGGCGGCGGTGTGAAGACGCAGACCGGCACCGGCAACGCCCCCGCGGCCACCGACACCGACCTCGCCGAGACGGGCTCCAGCTCCACCACGCCGTACATCGCGGGTGGTGCGGCGCTGCTGCTGGCCGTCGGCGCCGGCGCGATGGTCGTGACCCGGCGGCGTGCGCGGAGCTGACGCGCGGGGGAGCGTGTC
>NZ_JAFMPZ010000109.1 GCF_017353455.1 Streptomyces laculatispora | reverse complement strand
CAGGAGGGCCGCGGACGGCGGGACGGTGCGGGGAGGTGGAACGAGCGCGTCCGCGGTGCGCACCACTCTCGCGAGGGCTGCGGCGACCGTCAAGACTTGTGACTGAGAGCGCTCTCAAAAATCGAAGGTCTTCACAACTCGACGCTCAGAGCCGCTACTTGGCGTATCCGTCCACCCCGTATCCGGCCACCGTGATCAACATCTGAACACGGAACCGCTGCTGGCTTCCGCGCCTCCCACGTGGACCTACTTGGACTTACGCAGAGCGGTTGTTGGACTGGAGAGGCCCTGGGAGCCGTACGTCGTTGACGGTGTCCGGACACGGCGACTACTCAGAGCACATGTCGCCAAGATTCACTACGGCGGGCGCTGCTGCCGCCGCCTCAGCCGCCGTCCTGGCTCTGGTGGGGACCGCCCTCCCCGCCTCAGCCACCGCCCCCGCGCCCGCCGCGGCCGAATCGGCCGTCCCGGCAGGCGCCGTCATCGGGTCCGCTCAGCTCGCCGTCGCCGTCGCGGACGACTTCCCGCGCGTGCTGACGTACACCGACCGGGCCTCCGGGAACCAGCTGTCCGGCAGCACCCGGCCGGTCACCGCCGTCACCCTCAACGGCACCGCACACCCGGTGCAGCTGAAGGGCGCGCCCCAGATCACCAAGTCGGCCGCCCGCTACACGCTGGTCTTCGCCGACCTGCCCGGAGTCGAGATCGACGCCTCGCTGTCGGTCTCCGGACGCGCCACCACCTTCAAGGTGACCGCCGTCCGCGACACCGCGGCGTTCCGGGTCGGCACGATCGACATCCCCGGACATGACCTGGTCTCCGTCGCCAGCACGGACACCGGTGCCGCGACCGCCTTCACCCGGCTGGACCCCGACTCGACGAAGACCGCGGACGTCTTCGCGAAGGTCACCGACTCCACCAAGGCCGACGCCGCACCGCTCGGCGCCACCTACGCGATCCTCAACACCGGATCGCTGGCGGCCGCCGTCGAGTCCAACTCCTCGTACGACAAGCCCGCCGGCGCCACCGGCGGCGACGACGCCCGCTTCTGGCACCAGGCCCGCAAGGCCGACGACGGCTCCACCCGGGTCGGCGTCTGGTCCGGCCAGTGGACCTACCGCGGCGACGGCGCGCCCAAGCCCGAGAGCGGCGACAACCTGCCCTGGGCGAAGGTCGTCGTCACGCCCGACGCCAACGGCGACAAGACCGTCGACTGGCAGGACGGCGCCGTCGCCTTCCGCTCCATCGGCGTGGTCGCACCGGGCAGCAAGGACACCGCGGACCGGGTCATCACCCACATTCCGTTCAACTTCGCCAGCCAGGCCACCCACCCCTTCCTGCGCACCCTCGACGACGTCAAGCGGATCTCCCTCTCCACGGACGGCCTCGGGCAGCTGGCGCTGCTCAAGGGGTACGCCTCCGAGGGCCACGACTCCGCCCACCCCGACTACGGCGGCAACTACAACAAGCGCGCCGGCGGGCTGAAGGACCTCAACGAGCTGCTGAAGGACGGCAAGAAGTGGGGCGCGACCTTCGGCGTCCACGTCAACGCCACCGAGGCCTACCCGGAGGCGAAGGCCTTCGACGAGAAGCTCGTCGACAAGTCCAGGCCCGGCTGGAACTGGCTGAACCAGAGCTACTACATCGACCAGCGCCGCGACATCAACAGCGGCGACCTGGCCAAGCGCTTCCAGCAGCTGCGGGACGAGACCAACAGCAACCTCAGCATGCTGTACATCGACGTCTACTACTCGCACGGCTGGATCGCCGACAAGACCCTCCAGTCCATCCAGAAGCAGGGCTGGAACGTCTCCAGCGAGTGGGCCGACAAGTTCGAGCGCGGCTCGCTCTGGTCGCACTGGGCCAATGACCTCGACTACGGCGGCGCCACCAACAAGGGCCTCAACTCGCAGATCATCCGGTTCATCCGCAACGACGAGAAGGACGTCTGGAACAACGACCCGGTCCTCGGCCAGAGCGCCATCGACGAGTTCGAGGGCTGGACCGGCGAGACCGACTGGAACGCCTTCTACGACAACATCTGGCAGCGCAACCTGCCCGCCAAGTACCTCCAGCAGCAGAAGATCACCCGCTGGGACGGCAACGACATCGCCTTCACCGGCGGGGTGAGCGGCACGGTCGAGGACGGGAAGCGGACCTTCTACGACCACGGCCGCAAGGTGCTCAGCGGCACCGACTACCTGCTGCCGTGGGACGGCGGCAAGAAGCTGTACCACTACAGCAAGACCGGCGGCACGAGCAGCTGGGCGGTGCCCTCCAAGGGCACGTACACCGTCTACAAGCTCACCGACAACGGCCGGGTCAAGACCGGCACGGTCCGCCCCGTGGACGGGAAGATCACGCTGAAGGCCGAGGCCGGGCAGCCGTACGTCCTCTACCCGGACAAGGCGCCGACGGCCGCCGACGCCAAGTGGGGCCAGGGCACCCCGGTCCAGGACCCCGGCTTCAACGACAACCAGCTGACCGCCTGGTCGAGGACCGGCACCGCCGTCCGCGACACCGACGACCAGGGCCGCAACAGTGCCGCGCTGTCCGGCACCGGCACCGCCGCGCTCTCGCAGCGCATCGGCGGACTGAAGCCCGGCACCCGCTACACCGCCTCCGCCCTCATCGAGGTCCAGCCCGGCAAGACCCGCCGCGCCACCCTGTCGGCCGGCGGGAAGTCCGTGACCGTGGACCGCTCCACCGCCAAGGACCAGGTGGCCGCGTCCGACTGGCACGGTACGTACTTCCAGCGGGCCAAGGTGAACTTCACCGCTCCCGCGGGCGGGCACACCACGCTGCGCGTCGAAGCCGCCGAGGGCAGTGCGGCGACCGTCCGCGCCGATGACGTCCGCGTCGTCGCCAACGCTCCGGCGACCAGGAAGAACACCGTCGTCCACGAGGACTTCGAGGACGTCGACCAGGGCTGGGGCCCCTTCCTCAAGGGCGACGCGGGCGGCTCCACCGACCCCCGCACCAGCATCTCCCAGCTGCACGCCCCGTACACCCAGGCAGGCTGGAACGGAAAGCTCGTCGACGACGTGCTCGGCGGCAAGGAGTCCCTCAAGGCCCACGAGGAGAACACCGGCCTCGTCTACCGGACCGCCCCCTGGACCGTGCCGATGGCCGACGGCCACCGCTACAAGGTCGAGTACGACTACCAGTCCAGCCACGCCGGCGCCTACGAGTGGGTCGACGGCTACGACCGGATCACCGCGGACGGCAAGCCCGGCTCGGTGACCACCCGGACCACCGCGATCGGCGCCCAGCACACCACCGGCCACTTCACCGAGACCGTCGCGGCGGGCTGCGGCGACACCTGGACCGGGCTGCGCAAGCGCGGCGACGCCCCCGAGGGCGCCGACTTCGTCCTCGACGGCTTCACCGTGACCGACCTCGGCAAGGCCCCCGACGGTGAGCAGGCCGCCTGCGGCACGCTCACCGTCGAACCGGCCGCGGAGACCCTGGAGCCGGGCACGGCCAACGTGGTGAAGGCGAGCTTCACCAACTACGAGGCCACCGACGTCACCGGGGTCTCGGTGGGCCTGACCGTCCCCGAGGGCTGGAAGGCCGAGCCCGCGGGCGCCATCACCTTCGACTCGGTCGCGGCCGGTGCGAAGGTCACCGCAAGCTGGCAGGTCACCCCGCCGGTGGACGCCGAGTACCAGGCGTACCAGCTGAGTTCCGAGGCCGGCTACACCGTGGGCGGCGCCCGGCGCACCCTCGGCGCGCAGACCTCGGTGCGGACCCTGCCGCCGCCGCCCACCACGGACAGCTGGGCCAGTGACCTGGACTGGACGGCCTCCGAGAACGGCTGGGGACCGGTCGAGCGCGACCTCTCCAACGGCGAGACCGGAACCGGCGACGGCACCCCGCTGACCATCGGCGGCACCGTCTACACCAAGGGCCTCGGCAGCCACGCACCCGCGAAGGTCCGCTACTACCTGGGCGGGAAGTGCACCTCGTTCACCGCCGAGGTCGGCGTGGACGACGTGCAGAAGAGCGCGGGCAGCGTGCAGTTCTCCGTGACGGCGGACGGCACGGAGAAGGTGAAGTCGCCGGTCGTCAAGGCCGCCGACACCGCCTGGTCGCTGACGGCTGACGTCACCGGCGCGAAGTACGTCGAGCTGGTCGTCGGTGACGGCGGCGACGGCAACGGCAACGACCACGCCGACTGGGGGAACGCCCGCTTCCACTGCGGCGGCTGACCTTCGGCACACGTGAAGGGGGCGGGGCCGATGACGGCCCCGCCCCCTTCACGTCGTCGCGGGCGCGTGCTAGACCAACCACCGCCCGGTCTGAACCACTTGGATCCCGGAGGTACTCCCGTGTCACTTCTGCCCGCCTGGTCGCGCCGAGCCTTTCTCGCCACCGGCAGCGTCACCGCACTGGGTCTGGCACTCGCCCCCGCGGCCCGCGCGGCCGAGGACGAGTTCGAGACGCTCCGGCTGCGCTGGAACGACCTCTCGCTCGGCACCGGCTACGACCCCGCTACCGAGCCCTACGCCTCCCGGCTCGCCGGGACCGGCGAACTCGCCGCCGGATTCCGCTCGGCCATGGCCCCCGCCGCCGGCTCGCTCTGGCCCGGGCACACCTTCGACCCGCCGTCCGGCATCACCTGGAGCTACTCCCGGCTGTGGACGATGACCCAGGCGTACGCCCAGCAGGGCACCGGCCACACCGGGGACGCGGGGCTGCTCGCCGACATCGTCCGCGGACTCGACCACCTCTCCGCGACGGTCTACAACCCCTCCACGGCCCGGTACGGGAACTGGTGGGAATGGCAGATCGGCAGCCCGCGCCTGCTCATGGACATCGTCTCGGTGCTGCGCCCGCACCTCGGCGAGGAGCGCGTCCTGGCCGCCTGCGCCGCCGTCGACCACTTCATCCCCGACACCATGCTCACCGACTACAGCGGCACCTCGACCGGCGCCAACCGGGTCGACCTGTGCCGCTCCGTCGCGCTGCGCGGCATCCTCGGCCGCGACGCCGCCAGGACGGCGCTCGCCCGCGACGCCCTCTCGCCCGTCTTCCCGTACGTGACCGGGGGCGACGGCCTCTACGCCGACGGCTCGTTCGTCCAGCACACCTGGATCGCCTACTCGGGCACGTACGGCCAGGTCATGCTCGACGGCCTCGGCCGGCTCTTCGCCCTGCTGGCCGGATCGACCTGGGAGGTCACCGACCCCGGCCGGCAGATCATCCTGGACAGCGTCGAACACGCCTACGCACCGCTCATCCATGACGGCCTGATGATGGACAGCGTCAACGGCCGGGCCATCAGCCGCGGACTCCTCAAGAGCGACGAACTCCAGGTCATGCGCAGCGACCACTTCCACGGCCAGGCACTGATCGCGGCCGTCGCCCTCCTCGCCGGCGGTGCCTCCGACGCCGAGCGGGACCGGTGGCACGGCATGATCAAGGGCTGGATCGAACGCGATACGACCAGTCCGGTCCTCACCGCCCCGCAGTTCGGTGTCGCCGACCTCTCCCGGCTGCACGCGGCCGCCGCCGCCCCGGTCCCCGCCGCGCCCGAACCCGTCGGCCACACGCTGTTCGCCGCCATGGACCGGGCCGTGCACCGGCGCCCCGGGTGGGTCGCCAGCCTCTCCATGGCGTCGGAGCGGATCAGCTCCTACGAGTGCGGCAACGGCGAGAATCCGCGCGGCTGGCACACCGGAGCCGGAATGCTCTACTGGTGGCAGGGCCGGGACGGCGCAGGCCAGTACACCGACTGGTTCTGGCCCACCGTCGACTGGTACCGGCTGCCCGGCACCACCGTCTCCACCAAGCGGCTCGCCGACCGGGAGGGCGGCGAGTGGGGTGAACCCCGGCCGGACGTGCGATGGGTCGGGGGCGCGCACGACGGCGAGTTCGCCGCCGTCGGGCAGCACGTCAAGGGCCTCGGCTCCACCCTGGAGGCGCGTAAGTCCTGGTTCTGCGCCGCCGACGCGGTCATCTGTCTCGGCGCGGGCATCACCGCCACCGACGGGATCCCCGTCGAGACGGTCCTCGACAACCGCAACCTGGGGCCGGACGAGGCCGGGCAGACCCTCACCGTCGAGGACCGCTCCCGCCCCCGCTGGGCCCATCTGGCGGGGCACGGCGGCTGGGTGCTGCCCGGCGGCGCGGCGCTGCACACCCTGCGCGAGGCCAGGACCGGCGCCTGGTCCGACATCAACACCACCAGCTCCGCCGAGCGGCGCACCCGCCACTGGCAGACCCTCTGGCTCGACCACGGCACCGACCCGGCCGACGCCGGCTACCTCTATCTGCTGATGCCCGGCGCCTCCCGGCGCACCGTCGCCGCCCGCGCCGCCGACCGGCACTGGCTGACGGTGCTCGCCAACACCGCGGCCGTGCAGGCGGTGGCCGTGCGCTCGCTCGGGCTGACCGCCGCCAACTTCTGGCAGCCCGGCGCGGCGGGGCGGCTCTCGTCGACCGGTGCGGCGAGCGTGCTCCTGCGCGAGGGCCGGGGTACCACCACGATCCGGATCAGCGGCCCCGACCGCAGCGGCAGCCCCTTCGAGGTGGTCTGGGACCGGCCGGTGCGCGAGGCCGTCCCGGCGGACCCGGGCATCGAGGTCCGCGCCACCGGCAGGCGGCTGGTGCTGGGCGTGGACCCGGGCACGGCGGGGGCCACGCTGAGGTGTGACCTCCGGTAGCCCCCTGAACCGAGAGCGGACCGGCGGCTCCGGTCGCGGTCGCCGGCCGCCCGGCCGGAGCGGCCGGGCCCGTGACATGATCAGGCGTCCGACAACCCCGGGCTGACCGGCGTGTGCGGCAGGCCACAGTGAAGCCTTGTGGAACTCCTACAAACGGCGAGGGGTGCGGGCTAGCACTTCGCCTGCATGGCGCAAGGCTTCTGTCCGGCTCCACCAGGAAACCGGTCGGGAGACTGTGCGGAGTCGACGGCAGGATTTTCTTGCTGGGCTTCGTAGGGTCGGTACATGACCGTTGTGGACGAAACCCCGGGCGAGCCGAGCGACACCCGTGGCCGTGTGGCCGAACTGCTGGCACTGCGAGAGCAGGCCCGGCGCGGACCGAGTGACCGGGCGACCGAGGCGCAGCACGCCAAGGGGAAGCTGACGGCTCGTGAGCGCATCGAGCTGCTCGTGGACCCGGACTCGTTCAGGGAGGTCGAGCAGCTGCGCCGGCACCGGGCGACCGGCTTCGGCCTGGAGGCGAAGAAGCCGTACACCGACGGTGTCATCACCGGCTGGGGCACGGTCGAGGGCCGGACCGTCTTCGTCTACGCGCACGACTTCCGGATCTTCGGCGGGGCGCTGGGCGAGGCCCACGCCACGAAGATCCACAAGATCATGGACATGGCCATCTCGGCCGGTGCCCCGCTGGTCTCCCTGAACGACGGCGCCGGCGCCCGTATCCAGGAGGGCGTCTCGGCGCTCGCCGGATACGGCGGCATCTTCCAGCGCAACACCCGCGCCTCCGGTGTCATCCCGCAGATCAGCGTGATGCTGGGCCCGTGCGCGGGCGGCGCGGCCTACAGCCCGGCCCTCACCGACTTCGTCTTCATGGTCCGCGAGACCTCGCAGATGTTCATCACCGGACCGGACGTCGTGAAGGCGGTCACCGGCGAGGAGATCACCCAGAACGGCCTCGGCGGCGCCGACGTGCACGCCGAGACCTCGGGCGTCGCGCACTTCGCGTACGACGACGAGGAGACCTGCATCGCCGAGGTCCGCTACCTGATCGGGATGCTGCCCTCGAACAACCGCGAGAACCCGCCCACGGTCGCGAGCGACGACCCGGCCGACCGGCGCGGCGACGTCCTGCTGGACCTGGTGCCGGCCGACGGCAACCGCCCGTACGACATGCACAAGGTCATCGAGGAGCTCGTCGACGACGGCGACTACCTGGAGATCCACGAGCGCTGGGCCCGTAACATCATCTGCGCGCTGGCCCGCCTCGACGGCCAGGTCGTCGGCATCGTCGCCAACCAGCCGCAGGCCCTGGCCGGTGTCCTGGACATCGAGGCGAGCGAGAAGGCCGCCAGGTTCGTCCAGATGTGTGATGCGTTCAACATCCCCATCATCACTCTTTTGGACGTACCCGGCTTCCTGCCCGGTGTGGATCAGGAGCACGGTGGAATCATCCGGCACGGGGCGAAGCTGCTCTACGCCTACTGCAACGCCACGGTGCCGAGGATCTCGTTGATCCTGCGCAAGGCCTACGGCGG
>NZ_JAFMPZ010000108.1 GCF_017353455.1 Streptomyces laculatispora | reverse complement strand
TCCGGCACGCGCACCTGCCGTGTTGTCGTCGGTCGCCAATGCTCCGCATTGACTCCCTCCTCCGCCTTGCATCTGCACGCACCGGACCCCGCTCCCTGATCCAGCCTGATCCAAACGAAAGACCCTGGGCGGGGTCCCCGAGGCCCTCAGTGCGCGGCCGCTTCGAAGAGCGTGTGCATGGCGTGACGCAACTCGGTCACATCGCGCACCGGCTCGGGGAACTCGAAGCGTGCGTCGAAGCACCTGCCGTCCTGCTCGCACAGACGCACCCGCAGTCCGAGACGGTCCAGTGCGAGCGGCACGACGGCAGGCCGGTGCGCCGGGCAGCCGGCCTCGGCGTGCTCGCCGAGCAGCCCGCACAGCGTCCCCAGCTGTTCCCCGTGCGCCGCGTGCAGATGCTGCAGCAGCTCGGCCTCGTGGCAGACGAGCGGGTCGGCGGACGCGTCCCGGAACTCCTCCGGCTCGACACTCTCCGCACCCCACAGGTCATCGACGTACGCCTCGCCCGTCTCCAGCCGCAGCAGCATCCGGCCGGGGCCCGCCATGCCGGGTACGCAGGTGAGCCAGCCGAAGACCCGGGCCCGGCCGCGGATGCGGTGCGGTACGGAGACCGGGGCGACGTCGGTGATCTCCAGCACGGCCGTCAGCTCGTCGTCCTGGGCGTGCGTCGCGGCCCGTACGGCCGGGGAGTCGGCGGGGAACTCCAGGAAGAGGTCCCCGTCCGGACCCACACTGCGCGACAGCGGCACCAGCTGGTCCGATCCCGCGGAATCGAGCCCGGGTACGAGCAGTACCGCGGAGCAGGTACTCTGTACGAGAGTTCGTGTGCGCTCGGCTGCTGACGGCATCCGAGTGTTTTCAAGCCCGCTGGGACGCGGCTGACCACGATCTGATCGGTCCTCCGTCGTATCGACGCCCTGAGAGGCGTCGACGCTGTCAGTGCTGTCCGTGACGTGTGTGGTGTTCCCAGGGCGAGACATGCGATCTCCTTGAGTAAGGTGAGCCTAACCTACAATGGAGGTCTGGAGAACGTGCCTAATCAGTCGCGTCCCAAGGTCAAGAAGAGCCGCGCGCTCGGCATTGCGCTGACGCCGAAGGCCGTCAAGTACTTCGAGGCGCGCCCCTACCCGCCGGGCGAGCACGGTCGCGGCCGCAAGCAGAACTCGGACTACAAGGTCCGTCTGCTCGAGAAGCAGCGTCTGCGCGCCCAGTACGACATCAGCGAGCGCCAGATGGCGCGTGCCTACGACCGCGCCAAGAAGGCCGAGGGCAAGACGGGCGAGGCGCTCGTCGTCGAGCTCGAGCGCCGTCTCGACGCTCTGGTTCTGCGTTCGGGCATCGCCAGGACGATCTACCAGGCCCGCCAGATGGTCGTGCACGGTCACATCGAGGTCGACGGCCACAAGGTCGACAAGCCGTCCTTCCGTGTCCGTCCCGACAACATCGTGATGGTCCGCGAGCGCAGCCGCGACAAGCACCCCTTCCAGGTTGCCCGCGAGGGTGGTTACGACACCGACGGTGAGACCCCGCGCTACCTGCAGGTGAACCTGAAGGCCCTGGCCTTCCGCCTTGACCGGGACCCGAACCGCAAGGAAATCCCCGTGATCTGCGACGAGCAGCTCGTAGTCGAGTACTACGCCCGCTGATCCAGGCGTAGCCGCTCTTCACCAGCGCTCAGGTCCGCCCCTTCCCGAAGCCGGGGAGGCGGCGGGCTTTCGCGTTCTCCCGGCTGCGGGCTGCGGGCCCGGCGCTTCCGGTGCGCCGGTATCCGCGTCGGTCTGCCACTGACCGGGACGGCCCGCCAGCGCTCTGGCCACCACCGCGTCGGCGCCCAGCGCTGCGCCGGCGCGCCGCTGTGACGCGTACCGCTCCTCGCCCAGCTCATGGCGGGCCAGTTCCTCGCACCGGGCCCGCGGTGCTCCGTAGTGCGCCGAACCGAACAGCGGCAGTCCCACCGACGGCCAGATCTGTTCGGCGGCCCCCTGCAACAGTGCCGCCTCGTCCGCGTCGCCCTCGACCACAGTGACGAGCGCCAGCAGCTCCAGCGAGAGCACCGTGCCGAGCAGGTCGTGGAAGGCGTGGCTGATGGACAGCGACTCCCCGAGAAGCTCCCGCGCCCGGACCGGCCCGCCCCGCTCCAGCGCGGCGAAGGCCAGCACGAACAACGCGTAGCTGAGGGCCCACCGCTCCCCGTGGTCCTCGCAGATCTCCCGGACCTCTTCGCAGATCGTGACCGCGCGGTCCAGCTCGCCCCGGAAGCCGACCGACATCGCCAGTTCGACCTGAGCCATCAGCACATTGCTGTTCAGCTCCCCGAGCTCCCGGTAGCGGCCGAGCGCCTCGTGCAGCAGTTCCTGGGCGCGCGCCGTGTCGTCCGTGACGAGTGCCAGGCATCCGGTGCGGTGCAACGCGTACGCCGAGGCCGTGGCGTCACCCGTCAGATCCGCTTCCTCGCGGCACTCGGTCAGTGCCGCGATGGCACCCACCGGGTCTCCCTGCAGCACCGCGACATAGCCGAGCACCCACAGCGCCTTCAGCCGCGAGGAGTCGTACGGGGTCTCCTCCTCCAGCACATGGTCCAGCCAGTGCCGCCCCTCCGAGAGCCGCCCGCAGCCGACCCACAGGAACCAGAGCGTGCCCGCCAGGTACTGGGCGAGATGCGCCTCCTCCGGGCACTCCAGCGAACACTCCATGGCCCGCCGCAGATTCGGCAGTTCGCTCTCCGCCCGGGCCGCCACCTCGCGCTGCCGCGGGCTGAACCAGTCCAGCTCGCACCAGGTCGCGAGCCCCAGGAACCAGTCGCGGTGGAGACGGCGCAGGCGCTCCGTCTCGCCCGTGGCCGCCAGCCACTCGGCGCCGTACTCGCGCACCGTGTCCAGCAGCCGGTAGCGGGTGCCGGACGGCGAGTCCTCCCGCAGCACGATGGACTGCGCCAGCAGCCCGGAGAGCACATCGAGCACCGAGTCGGCCGGCAGATCGGAGCCGCTGCAGATGTACTCGACCGCCTCCAGATCGAACTGCCCGGCGAAGACCGAGAGCCGCGACCACAGCAGCCGCTGTTCCGGGGCGCACAGTTCATGGCTCCAGCCGATGGCCGTGCGGAGCGTCTGATGCCGGGCCAGTGCGCTGCGACTGCCGCCGGTCAGCAGCCGGAAGCGGTCGTCCAGCCGCTCCAGCACCTGCTCGGTCGACAGTGCCCGCAGCCGCCCGGCCGCCAGCTCCAGCGCGAGCGGAATCCCGTCCAGCCGCCGACAGAGCTCCCGGGCCGCGCCCCGGTTGTGCTCGGTCAGCCGGAACTCCGGCTGCACCGCGACGGCCCGCTCCGCGAAGAGCCGGAGCGCGTCCTTGTCGGTCATCGTCGCGAGCCGGTAGGTGGCCTCGCCGTCGAGTTCCAGCGGCAGCCGCCCGGCCGCCAGCACCCGCAGCCGCGGCGCCCGGCGCAGCAGATCCCGGACCAACTCCGCACAGGAGTCCACGAGATGTTCGAATCCGTCGATCACCAGGAGGAGCCGGCGTCCGGCGCAGTGTTCGAGGAGTGTCGTGCGGGGCGGCCTGTTGGTGTGATCGGTGAGGCCCAGCGCGTCGACGAGCACGTGCTCCAGCAGCCCCGGATCGTGGACGGCGGACAGCTCCACCAGCCAGACCCCGTCGCAGTACCGTTTCTCCAGGAGGGCTGCCGCCCTGGTGGCCAGCCGGGTCTTGCCGACCCCGCCCACCCCTACGACGGTGACGAGCCGGGACCCCTCCAGGAGCCCGGCGAGGTCGGCCAACTCGTCGTCACGTCCCACGAACCTGTTCAGTTCCGCCGGGAGATTTCCCGGAAGGCCGCGCGCGGGTCCGCCATGGACGGTGGACGGCGGACCCGGATCGTCGGAGGAGGGGAAGGGGCGCTGAGAGCGTCGCATGAAACACGCAGAGTACTGGCCCGAAAGCGCTCCGTACAATCTTGTCGCGGGAACTGCCGCCGTGCCCAACGGTAATGCGGTACGGGGCGTGAGCCCGGCGCGATAGGCTCGGAGGCGGTGAACAGGCTGCTCCCAAGGCCGTCGCCGAACGAGCAGAGAAACAAGAGAGACAGACGACAAGCCAGAGAGAGCGGTGCACTGTGTCCGGTGGTGAGGTGGCCGGGATCCTGGTGGCCGTCTTCTGGGCGATCCTGGTTTCGTTCCTCGCCGTCGTGCTGGTGAGGCTCGCCCAGACGCTCAGGGCGACCACCAGACTCGTGGCGGACGTGACCGAACAGGCCGTCCCGCTGCTCGCCGATGCCTCCGCGACCGTACGTTCCGCGCAGAGCCAGCTCGACAAGGTCGACGCGATCGCGACGGACGTCCAGGAGGTCACCTCCAACGCGTCCGCGCTCTCCACCACCGTCGCCTCGGCCTTCGGCGGCCCGCTGGTCAAGGTCGCGGCGTTCGGCTACGGGGTCCGGCAGGCCATCGGCCGCAGGACCGCTCCCGAACCGGAAGCGCGTTCCCGGCGATCGGTGATCGTCGGCCGGACCGTGCCGTCCGCGCGTGGCAGGAAGCGTAACGGCAGAAATTCCCGCGGATCGAAGGACTGACGCAGCAATGTTCCGCCGTACGTTCTGGTTCACCGCCGGTGCAGCCGCCGGAGTCTGGGCCACCGCCAAGGTCAACCGGAAGATCAAGCAGCTGACCCCCGAGAGCCTTGCGGCGCAGGCCGCCGACAAGGCGGTCGTGGCCGGTCACAAGCTCAAGGACTTCGCCCTGGACGTCCGCGAGGGCATGGTCAGACGCGAGGCCGAACTGGGCGAGGCGCTGGGCCTCGAAGCCCCGGTCGACCCTGACCTCCCCGTGCAGCGCCACTTCGCGGTGGAGGCGGCCGAGCCCGACGGGCGCAAGACGCCCGCCAGATACCGCAAGCTTCCCTATAACTCGTACAACCGGAATGAGGATCACTGATGGAGTCGGCTGAAATTCGTCGCCGCTGGCTGAGCTTCTACGAGGAGCGCGGTCACACCGTCGTCCCTTCGGCGTCGCTCATCGCGGACGACCCGACTCTGCTGCTGGTCCCGGCCGGCATGGTGCCCTTCAAGCCGTACTTCCTCGGCGAGGTCAAGCCGCCCGCCCCGCGCGTCACCAGTGTGCAGAAGTGCGTCCGTACACCGGACATCGAAGAGGTCGGCAAGACCACCCGGCACGGCACCTTCTTCCAGATGTGCGGGAACTTCTCCTTCGGTGACTACTTCAAGGAAGGCGCCATCGAGTACGCCTGGGAGCTGCTCACCGGCTCCGTGGCGGACGGCGGCTTCGGCCTCGACTCCGAGCGTCTGTGGATCACGGTCTATCTGGACGACGACGAGGCCGAGCAGATCTGGCGCGACAAGATCGGCGTGCCGGCCGAGCGCATTCAGCGCCTGGGCAAGAAGGACAACTTCTGGTCCATGGGCGTTCCCGGCCCCTGCGGCCCCTGTTCCGAGATCAACTACGACCGCGGTCCCGAGTTCGGGGTCGAGGGCGGCCCGGCCGTCAACGACGAACGGTACGTGGAGATCTGGAACCTGGTCTTCATGCAGTACGAGCGCGGCGCCGGCGACGGCAAGGACGACTTCCCGATCCTCGGCGACCTGCCCTCCAAGAACATCGACACCGGCCTCGGCCTCGAACGCCTCGCGATGATCCTGCAGGGCGTGCAGAACATGTACGAGACCGACACCCTGCGCGTCGTCATGGACAAGGCCACCGAGCTGACCGGCGTCCGCTACGGCGCCGCCGAGGGCACGGACGTCTCGCTCCGTGTGGTCGCCGACCACATCCGCACCTCCGTCATGCTCGTCGGTGACGGCGTCACCCCCGGCAACGAGGGCCGCGGCTACGTGCTGCGCCGCATCATGCGCCGGGCCATCCGCATGATGCGGCTGATGGGCGCCACCGGTTCCGTCGTCAACGAGCTGGTCGGCGTCGTGATCGAGACGATGGGGCTCCAGTACCCGGAGCTGATCACCGACCGCAAGCGCATCGAGACCGTCGCCCTCGCCGAGGAAGCCGCCTTCCTCAAGGCCCTCAAGGGCGGCACCAACATCCTTGAGACCGCCGTCACCGAGACCAGGGCCGCCGGCGGCCGGGTCATCGCCGGCGACAAGGCGTTCCTGCTCCACGACACCTGGGGCTTCCCGATCGACCTCACCCTGGAGATGGCCGCCGAACAGGGCCTGTCCGTGGACGAGGACGGGTTCCGCCGCCTCATGCAGGAGCAGCGGGACAAGGCCAAGGCCGATGCCCGGGCGAAGAAGACCGGTCACGCCGACCTGTCCGCTTACCGCGAGGTCGCCGACAACTCCGGCGCCACCGAGTTCACCGGCTACACCACGACCGAGGGCGAGTCGACGATCGTCGGCCTCCTCGTCGACGGTGTGCCCTCGCCCGCCGCCTCCGAGGGCGACGAGGTCGAGGTCGTCCTGGACCGCACCCCGTTCTACGCCGAGGGCGGCGGCCAGCTCGCCGACACCGGGCGGATCCGGCTCGACACCGGTGCGGTGATCGAGGTCCGCGACGTCCAGAAGCCGGTTCCCGGCGTTCACGTCCACAAGGGCGTCGTCCAGGTCGGCGAGGTGACGGTCGGTGCCGCCGCCCTCGCCTCCATCGACAACACCCGCCGTCGCGCCATCGCCCGCGCCCACAGCGCCACCCACCTCACGCACCAGGCGCTGCGCGACGCGCTGGGCCCGACGGCCGCCCAGGCCGGTTCGGAGAACTCCCCGGGCCGCTTCCGCTTCGACTTCGGTTCGCCCGCCGCCGTACCCGGCACGGTCCTCACCGACGTCGAGCAGAAGATCAACACCGTGCTCTCCCGCGAGCTCGACGTCCAGGCCGAGGTCATGTCCATCGACGAGGCCAAGAAGCAGGGTGCCATCGCCGAGTTCGGCGAGAAGTACGGCGAGCGGGTCCGGGTCGTCACCATCGGGGACTTCTCCAAGGAGCTGTGCGGCGGTACGCACGTCCACAACACCGCCCAGCTCGGCCTGGTCAAGCTGCTCGGCGAGTCGTCCATCGGCTCCGGTGTGCGCCGCATCGAGGCCCTCGTCGGCGTCGACGCGTACAACTTCCTGGCCAGGGAGCACACGGTCGTCGCCCAGCTCCAGGAGCTGGTCAAGGGCCGTTCCGAGGAGCTCCCGGAGAAGATCGCCGGAATGCTCGGCAAGCTGAAGGACGCCGAGAAGGAGATCGAGAAGTTCCGCGCGGAGAAGGTCCTCCAGGCCGCCGCCGGACTGGTCGACTCCGCGAAGGACGTACGGGGCGTCGCCCTGGTCACCGGTCAGGTGCCGGACGGCACCTCGGCCGACGACCTGCGCAGGCTGGTCCTCGACGTGCGCGGGCGCATCCAGGGCGGCCGCCCGGCCGTCGTGGCCCTGTTCACCACGGCCAACGGCCGTCCGCTGACCGTCATCGCCACCAACGAGGCCGCCCGCGAGCGCGGCCTCAAGGCCGGTGACCTGGTCCGCACCGCCGCCAAGACGCTCGGCGGCGGAGGCGGCGGCAAGCCGGACGTCGCCCAGGGCGGCGGCACGAACACGGACGCCATCGGCGACGCCGTCGCCGCTGTCGAGCGCCTCGTCGCCGAGACGGCGTGACGCCGGACATGACGATGCGCCGCGGTCGCCGGCTGGCGATCGACGTCGGGGACGCCCGGATCGGGGTCGCCTCGTGCGACCCCGACGGGATCCTCGCCACGCCGGTGGAGACCGTGCCGGGACGCGATGTCCCGGCCGCCCACCGGCGGCTCGGCCAGATCGTCTCGGAGTACGAGCCGATCGAGGTCATCGTCGGGCTGCCCCGGTCCCTCGGGGGTGGAGAAGGGCCGGCCGCGGTCAAGGTCCGCGCCTTCGCCGATGTGTTCGCCCGCGCGGTTGCACCCATTCCGGTGCGATTGGTGGACGAGAGGATGACCACAGTGACGGCAAGTCAGGGCCTGCGCGCCTCGGGCGTGAAGTCCAAAAAAGGCCGATCCGTCATCGATCAGGCTGCCGCTGTGGTGATCCTTCAGAACGCTCTGGAGTCCGAACGGGCTTCGGGCAATCCTCCGGGAGAGGGCGTCGAAGTGGTTGTCTGATCGCGATACGGTAACGTTCCGCGCGATGCGGCGGTGTTCGAATAAACATCGCACAGCAAAGAGACGGAACGTCGTCTCGCGGCTCAAGGGGATCGATGACTGAGTATGGCCGGGGCCCCGGCTCCGAACCGTGGCATCCCGAGGACCCCTTGTACGGGGACCAGGGATGGGGAGGCCAGCAGCCTGCCCACGGCCAGAGCCAGTACGGCGGCCAGCAGCAGCCTTACCCGCAGGACCCGTACGCCGCCCAGCAGCAGCCGCAGGACCCGTACGCTCAGCAGCACCAGCCGCAGGATCCTTACGCGCAGCAGCAGCAGCAGCAGCAGCAGCAGCAACAACAGCAGCAGCACCAGGATCCCTACGCGCAGCAGCACCAGCAGCAGCCGCAGGACCCCTACGCGCAGCAGCATCAGCAGGACCCTTACGCCCAGCAGCAGTACCAGCAGCAGCAGCCGTACGGCGCCCAGCAGGACCCGTACGGCCAGCAGCCTCCTTACGACGGCGGCTGGGACACCGGCCAGCAGGCGGCCGCGATGCCGTACGAGGGCCAGCCCGCCGCCACGTACGGCTACGGCGAGACTCACGACTACTACGGCACCCCTGAGGCCTACCCGCCTCCCCAGCCCCCCGGCCGTCGCCAGGCTGCGCCCGAACAGGCACCCGAACAAGCATCCGAACAGGCGCCCGACCAGGAGCCTGCGCAGAACCCCGACTGGGACCCCGAGGTCCAGCCGGAGGAGACCCACCCCTTCTTCACGGGCGTGGACGACGGCGAAGCCAAGGACGACGACTACGACGACGACCCCCGCGAGTCCCGCCGCGGAGGCGGGGACGAACGCCGGGGCAAGGGCAAGAAGAAGAAGGGCCGCAGCGGCTGCGCCTGCCTGGTCGTCTCCCTCGTCCTGGTCGGCGGCCTCGGCGGAGCGGGCTACTTGGGCTACTCGTACTACCAGGACAAATTCGGTCCGGCGGAGGACTACGCGGGCAGCGGCTCGGGGTCCGTCGAGATCGAGATTCCCAAGGGCTCGTACGGGTACGACATCGGCAACATCCTGAAGAAGCAGGGTGTGGTCAAGAGTGTCGACGCCTTCGTCTCCGCGCAGAACGAGAACCCCAAGGGGAAGTCGATCCAGGCCGGCGTCTATCTCCTGCACGAGAAGATGTCCGCGTCCGAGGCCTTGAAGATGATGATCGACCCGAAGAGCCAGAACCTGCTGATCATTCCGGAGGGCACGCCCAACCGGACCGTCTACGCCGCGATCGATAGAAAGCTGGGCGTGAAGAAGGGCACGACGGGTGAGGTCGCGAAGAAGGAGTCGGGCAACCTCGGACTGCCCGACTGGGCCGACGGCCACCGGGACATCCTCGATCCCCTGGAAGGGTTCCTCTACCCGGCGGCCTACCCGGTCACCAAGGGAATGAAGCCGGAGGCCGTCCTGAAGAAGATGGTCTCGCGCGCCAACGAGGAGTACGACAAGGCCGACCTGGAGGCCAATGCCAAGAGGCTCAAGCTGCAGAGTCCGTGGCAGCTGATCACGGTCGCCAGCCTCGTCCAGGCCGAGGGCAAGTACAAGCACGACTTCGACAAGGTCTCGCGCGTCGTCTACAACCGGCTGAAGCCCAACAACACCGAGACGAACGGTCTGCTCGACTTCGACTCCACCGTCAACTACGCGAAGAAGCAGAGCACGCTCGACACGGGCGCGGTCTCCAGCCTGCGGGAGTTCAAGCACCCGTACAACACGTACTACATCCACGGTCTGCCGCCCGGCCCGATCAACAACCCCGGTGACGCCGCACTCCAGTCGGCCATCAAGCCCACCCCGGGGCCCTGGTACTACTTCGTGTCGGTGACCGAGGACAAGACCCTGTTCGCGGTGACCAACGCCGAGCACGAGCGGAACCGTGCGAAGTACCAGAAGGGAGGGGCGGGAGAGTGACCGGCCCGCACCGGGCGGCCGTCCTCGGCTCGCCCATCGCCCACTCGCTCTCCCCGGTCCTGCACCGGGCCGCGTACACCGCACTCGGCCTCGACGACTGGTCCTACGACCGCTTCGAGACCGACGAGGCCGCGCTGCCCGGGTTCGTCGAGGGGCTGGATTCCTCCTGGGCCGGGCTCTCGCTGACCATGCCGCTCAAGCGGGCGGTCATCCCCCTGCTGGACGAGATCAGCGAGACCGCCTCCTCGGTCGAGGCCGTCAACACGGTCGTCCTCACCGCGGACGGCCGGCGGGTCGGCGACAACACCGACATCCCCGGCATGATCGCCGCCCTGCGCGAGCGGGGCGTCGAGAAGACGGAGTCCTCGGCCGTCCTCGGCGCCGGAGCCACCGCCTCCTCCGCCCTCGCCGCCCTCTCCGAGATCTGCGCGGGAACGGTCACGGCCTACGTCCGCAGCCGGGAACGCGGTGACCAGATGCGCGGCTGGGGCGAACGGCTCGGCGTCGACGTCCGCATCGCCGACTGGGCGGAGGCCGAGCAGGCGCTGCGGGCCCCGCTGGTCATCGCGACCACCCCGGCCGGGGCCACGGACGCGCTGACGGCATCGGTCCCGAAGGCTCCCGGCACGCTTTTCGACGTGCTGTACGAGCCGTGGCCGACCGGACTCGCAGCCGCCTGGGCGGCCCGTGGCGGTGCAGTCGTCGGAGGTCTCGATCTCCTGGTGCACCAGGCAGTGCTCCAGGTCGAGCAGATGACGGGCCGTACGCCCGCGCCGCTGGCGGCCATGCGGCAGGCCGGCGAGCAGGCACTGGCCGCCCGCTGACCGTACTCCCGGCGGTCTGATCCGTCCGTCTGCTGGACCGGCGGCGGGACGGTGCCCCCGGCCGTGGGAGGATCGGGGGCGGCGGGCCAGGGCCGCGCACCCGGTCGCGCCGTTGGATTTCAGGCGCGAGCATGAGGAGCACCGTTGAGCAGGTTGCGCTGGCTGACCGCGGGGGAGTCGCACGGCCCCGCACTGGTGGCGACGCTGGAGGGTCTTCCCGCCGGTGTCCCGGTCACCACGGAGATGGTGGCGGACGCGCTCGCCCGGCGGCGGCTCGGATACGGCCGCGGCGCTCGGATGAAGTTCGAGAAGGACGAGGTCACCTTCCTCGGCGGAGTGCGGCACGGCCTGACCATGGGCTCGCCGGTCGCCGTGATGGTGGGCAACACCGAGTGGCCCAAGTGGGAGCAGGTCATGTCGGCCGACCCGGTCGACCCCGACGTACTGGCCGCCCAGGCCCGCAACGCCCCGCTGACCCGCCCCCGGCCCGGTCACGCCGACCTCGCCGGCATGCAGAAGTACGGCTTCGACGAGGCCCGGCCGATCCTGGAGCGCGCCAGCGCCCGCGAGACCGCGGCGCGCGTCGCCCTCGGGGCCGTCGCCCGGTCGTACCTCAAGGAGACGGCCGGCATCGAGATCGTCAGCCACGTCGTCGAACTGGCCGCAGCCAAGGCGCCCTACGGCCTCTACCCGGTCCCCGCCGACGTCGAGAAGCTCGACGCGGACCCGGTGCGCTGCCTCGACGCCGCCGCGAGCAAGCGGATGGTCGCCGAGATCGACCAGGCCCACAAGGACGGCGACACCCTCGGCGGTGTGGTCGAGGTGCTGGCGTACGGAGTGCCGGTCGGCCTCGGTTCGCACGTGCACTGGGACCGCCGGCTCGACGCCCGGCTCGCCGCCGCGCTCATGGGTATCCAGGCCATCAAGGGCGTCGAGGTCGGCGACGGCTTCGACCTGGCCCGGGTGCCGGGTTCGCAGGCGCACGACGAGATCCTGGTGACCGAGGACGGCATCAAGCGGGCATCCGGCCGCGCCGGCGGCACCGAGGGCGGGCTCACCACCGGCGAGCTGCTGCGCGTCCGCGCCGCGATGAAGCCGATCGCGACCGTGCCGCGCGCCCTGGCCACCGTCGACGTGGTGACCGGTGAACCCGCCAAGGCCCACCACCAGCGCTCCGATGTCTGTGCCGTTCCGGCCGCCGGTATCGTCGCCGAGGCGATGGTCGCGCTGGTGCTCGCCGACGCGGTCGCGGAGAAGTTCGGCGGCGACAGCGTCCCCGAGACCCACCGCAATGTGCAGTCGTACCTCGACCACCTGCAGATCCGATGAGCGCCCCGCTGATCGTCCTGGTCGGCCCGATGGGTGTCGGCAAGTCCACCGTCGGTGAGCTGCTCGCCGCACGGCTCGGCACCTCCTACCGGGACACCGACGCGGATGTCGTCGCCACGGCCGGAAAGCCGATCGCGGAGATCTTCTACGACGAGGGCGAGGACCGGTTCCGCGAGCTGGAGAGCGGGGCCGTCCGGGCCGCGGTCGCCGAGCACACGGGCGTGCTCTCGCTCGGCGGCGGCGCCGTCCTCGACGAGACGACGCGCGCCCTGCTGGCAGGCCATGCCGTCGTCTATCTCTCGATGGACGTCGACGAGGCGGTCAAGCGGGTCGGGCTGAACACCGCGCGTCCGCTGCTCGCCGTTAATCCGCGCCGGCAGTGGCGCGAACTCATGGAGGCCCGCCGCCACCTCTACACGGACGTGGCCCGCGTGGTCGTCGCCACCGACGAGCGCACACCGGAAGAGGTCGCCCAGGCGGTCCTCGACGCACTGGAACTGCCGGACGCGCCGTCGTCCGGCCGGGAGAACGCAACGATGACGGACCAGGGCCCCACACGCATCCAGGTCGCCGGCAGCGCGGGCACCGACCCGTACGAGGTGGTGATCGGCCGGCAGCTCCTCGGCGAGCTGCCCACGATCATCGGTGACCGCGTCAAGCGCGTCGCGATCCTGCACCCCGAGGCGCTCGCCGAGACCGGCGAGGCGGTCCGCCAGGACCTCGCCGCCCAGGGCTACGAGGCCATCGCCATCCAGCTGCCGAACGCCGAGGAGGCCAAGACCGTCGAGGTCGCGGCGTACTGCTGGAAGGCGCTCGGCCAGACCGGCTTCACCCGCACCGACGTCATCGTCGGCGTGGGCGGCGGCGCGACCACGGACGTCGCCGGGTTCGTCGCGGCGACCTGGCTGCGCGGCGTGCGCTGGATCGCCGTACCCACCACCGTGCTCGCCATGGTGGACGCGGCCGTCGGCGGGAAGACCGGCATCAACACCGCCGAGGGCAAGAACCTCGTCGGCGCCTTCCACCCGCCGGCCGGAGTGCTCTGCGACCTCGCGGCCCTCGACTCGCTGCCGGTCAACGACTACGTCAGCGGCATGGCCGAGATCATCAAGGCCGGCTTCATCTCCGACCCGGTGATCCTCGACCTCGTCGAGGCGGACCCGCAGGCCGCCCGTACGCCCGCCGGACCGCACACCTCCGAGCTGATCGAGCGCGCCATCCGGGTCAAGGCCGAGGTCGTCTCCAGCGATCTCAAGGAGTCCGGGCTGCGCGAGATCCTCAACTACGGCCACACGCTGGCCCACGCCATCGAGAAGAACGAGCGCTACAAGTGGCGGCACGGCGCGGCCGTCTCGGTCGGCATGGTCTTCGCCGCCGAACTGGGCCGGCTGGCCGGACGCCTGGACGACGCGACCGCCGACCGGCACCGCGCCGTCCTGGAGTCCGTCGGACTGCCGCTCACCTACCGCGGCGACCAGTGGCCCAAGCTGCTGGAGAACATGAAGGTCGACAAGAAGTCCCGCGGCGACCTGCTGCGCTTCATCGTCCTGGACGCCCTCGGCAAGCCCACCGTCCTGGAGGGACCCGACCCGGCCGTTCTGCTCGCCGCCTACGGGGAGGTGTCCGCGTGACCCGCAGGGTGCTCGTGCTCAACGGCCCGAACCTCGGCCGGCTGGGCTCCCGCGAGCCCGATGTCTACGGAGCCACCTCGTACGCCGGGCTCGTCGACAGCTGCCGCACCGTCGGCAAGGAGCTCGGCTTCGACGTCGACGTCCGGGAGACCAACGACGAGGGGGAGCTGATCCGCTGGCTCCACGAGGCCGCGGACGGTTCAATTCCGGTCGTTCTCAACCCGGGCGCCTTCACGCACTATTCGTACGGAATGCGGGACGCGGCGGCCCAGCGCACCGCCCCGCTCATCGAGGTGCACATCTCGAACCCGTACGCGCGCGAGGAATTCCGCCACAAGTCCGTGGTCGCACCGGTCGCCACCGGGACGGTGGCCGGGTTCGGCATCGGTTCCTACCGGCTCGCCCTGCGCGCTCTCGCGGACGAGCTGACGGACTGACGGACCGTCGCACCGGACGGCCGACGTGGCCGACGGGGCACTCTGTACCGTCCCCGGCCGTTCCCTGTGCGGCGGCCGGGGACGGTACGGTTGCCGTTCCACCAGCGCCAGTTGCCTGTACGAGACGGAGTGCCACCGGATGCAGCACGCAGTGGGGGCACCGCTGCCGCCGCCCCAGGGACCCGGAAACGGGCCCGTCGGCTGGTCGCACCAGGCCCAGCACCCCGGCCACCCCGGTCCGCCG
>NZ_JAFMPZ010000490.1 GCF_017353455.1 Streptomyces laculatispora | reverse complement strand
GTCGCGTCCCCACCCGTCCCTCCGTCAGCCACTCCGTTCAGTCACCTCTTCCGGATGCGGGGGATCCGCCGCTGTGCGCCTTGCCTTCCTGCTCGCGTTCCTGCGCGTCGTGCGCCACCGCGACGCGATCGGCACCGACCTCGCGCCCGACGAGGCCGTGGCCCTCGACGCCCCGGACGCCCCGCTGCGCGCCGCCGTCGCCGCGGCGGTGGCCGGCGACCACGCACCGGCCCGGGAGCTCCTCGCCTCGACCCGGACGCACGCCCAGTGGGAGCGCAGGGACGCGTGCGTGAGCCGGCTGGCCCGGACCGCGCTGCACCACGACGGCTGGCTGGAGAACTGGACACAGGAGTCGCCCGGGGACCCGGACGCCATCCTCGTCGTCGCCGACTTCCAGCTCCACCAGGCCTGGGGGATACGGACGGACGCCGGCGCCGAGGACGTGGAACGCGACCGGTTCCAGGCCTTCTTCGCGCTCCTGGAGGACGCCGTACCGGTGATCGGCGCCGCGGCCGAGCTGAACCCCGCCGACCCGGTCCCGTGGCGCATCGCCCTCACGCACGCCCGTTCCATCCAGGCCCCGCGCGAGGTCTTCGACGCGTGTCTCGCCGAGGCGCGGGCCCGCGACCCGCACCACTTCGGCTGCCACGAGCAGGCCCTGGAGTACCTGTGCGCCACGTGGTACGGCTCGCACGAGGAGATGTTCCGGTACGCGGAGCGGGTGGCGGACTCGGCCCCGCCCGGCTCGAAGCTGCACGCGCTGCCGCTCCGGGCGGCGCTGGAGTACCGGCTGTCCGAGCAGGACGAGCCCGACGGCCCCGACCCGTACGGCCCCGAGACCGAGGCGGCCCTCAGCCGGGCCCTGAGCCTCTCCGGCAGCTACGCGGCGGGCGACCCCGAGGCGGCCGGCTTCCGCAACGAGCTGGCCCTGCTGCTGATCATGGCGGACCGGCCGGCCGAGGCCCTCGACACGTTCCGGGCCATCGGGGTGCACGCCACCGAGTTCCCGTGGGCCCGGCTCGGCGACCCCCTCACCGAGTTCCTCGACGCCCGCTCGGACGTCCGGCTCGACCTCGCCTCGCAGATCCCGTTCTTCGGCCGCCCGCCCGAGCCGCCCGCCACCGGCACCCCGGACTGGGCGGAGCTGGCCCCGCGTGCGGTCGCGATCGTGCCCGCTCCCCCGGCGGAGGTCGCCCAGGCCGCACTGCTCTGCGGCTACTCCCTGCGCACGGCCCCGGCCGGTGAGGGCTCCAGCTATGTCGAGGTGGTCCCGGAGGCCGTCCGCAGCCGGCGCGCCGCGCTGCTCCCGGAGGAGCCCCTGACCTCGGCGGCCGAGACCTTCACGACCGGCGAGAGCTGGCCGGCCCTGGTCCTGCACCGCGCTCCGGGACGCAGCAGCATCACCGCCCTCCACCAGGGCAAGCTGCTCGCCGCGCACACCTGGCTCACCGAGTCCCCCGCCCCCGACCACGCCGAGGTCCGGGCCACCGCGCAGAGCCTGGCGCACCTCTACCGGCGGGCCGACCCGCGCCCGCTCGCCCACATACTGCGCGCCACCGGCGACCCGGCGGGACACCAGGAGGACCTGGTGACGGCCCTGGGCCTGCCCCCCGTACCACCGGGCTTCGGCGGGGAGACCCAGGTACTCGGTGAGCTCCCGGGAGCCAGGGTGCTGGCCCGGCGCGGACTCCTGGCGGGGATACGCGACACGATGTCCACGGGCGGCAGCGGCCATCCGCCGGAGCCCCGCCCCCGGCGCACACCCCGCTGGCTGCTGGTCCGGGCGCTGATCCTGCTGGTCCTCGCCGCGGCCACCGCCCTCGCCTGGTGGAGTCCGCAGATCGGCTGGGTGCGCGCCTCGCTGCTGAGCGTTACGGTGCTGCACGTGGCGGCGACGCTCACGGGCGCGGTGCGGCGGCGCAGACGCCCCAAGACCTGACCCGCCGTACGGGCCCCGCCGGTCAGCAGCAGCCGGCCCCCGGCAGGGTCCGCACGTTACGGGCCTCGACGGCCCGCGCCGCCAGCAACTCGTCGGCCGGGTAGGCGACTTCCTCCAGCGTCAGCCCGTGCGGCCGCACCACGTGCACCCCGGGGTCCCGCACCCGGGCCGCCAGCACCTCGGCGGGCCACGCCGCGGGGCGCCGCCCGTCCCCGACGAACAGGGCCGCGCCGATCAGCGCCCGCACCATGTTGTGGCAGAACGCGTCGGCCTGCACGGTCGCCGTCATGATCCCGGTCGCCTCGTCCCGTACCCAACTCAGCTTCTGCAGCGTGCGGATGGTCGTCGCACCCTCGCGCTTCTTGCAGTACGCGGCGAAGTCGTGCTCCCCGGTCATCCGCGCCGCCGCCTCGTTCATCGCATCGACGTCCAACGGCCGGTCGTGCCACAGGACATGACCCCGGATCAACGGGTCCACCCCACCCGGCCGGTCCGCCACCCGGTAGGCGTACCTGCGCCACAGCGCCGAGAAGCGGGCGTTGAACCCCGCCGGTGCCTCCTCGATCCGCCGGATCCGCACATCGGGCGCCATCCGCCCGGCCATCCGCCGCAGCAGCTTGTCCGCGTGCTCGGCCCACACCTCGGCCGGCAGGTCCACGTGCGCGACCTGGCCGCGGGCGTGCACCCCGGCATCGGTGCGCCCGGCCACGGTCAGGTCGTACGTCCGCGAGGACCGGGTCACGGTGCGCAGGGCGTCCTCGATCTCCCCCTGGACGGTCCGCCGGCTGGTCTGCTTCGCCCAGCCCGAGAAGTCCTTGCCGTCGTAGGCCAGGTCCAGCCGCACCCGTACGAAACCGGGCTCCACTACGTCACTCACCAGCGATCCTCTCAAGATCCGTACACAGCAGAACGGGCCCGCACCGCCCCGAAGGGTGATGCGGGCCCGTCCAGTGGTCTCAGAACGCTCAGGCGTCCTTGGACTCCGCGTCGGCCTCGGCCGGCTTGGCGTCCTCGACGGACTCGACCGGGGTCTCGTCCTTCTTGAGGGCGTCTTCCTTGACCGCACGCTTCGTGGCGGCCTCGGCCTCACCGGTGGCGGCCTGCGCCACGGTCAGGGCCTCGACCAGCTCGATGACGGCCATCGGGGCGTTGTCGCCACGACGGTTGCCGATCTTGGTGATACGGGTGTAACCACCGGGGCGGTTCTCGTACCGCGGGGCGATCTCGGTGAAGAGCGTGTGCACGATGCCCTTGTCCGTGATCGACTGCAGCACCAGGCGACGGTTGTGGATGTCGCCCTTCTTCGCCTTGGTGATGAAACGCTCGGCGACCGGACGCAGGCGGCGGGCCTTGGCCTCGGTCGTGGTGATGCGGCCGTGCTCGAACAGCGCCTTCGCGAGGTTGTTGAGAAGGTGCTTCTCGTGCGCAGCGCTGCCGCCCAGACGGGCGCCCTTGGCGGGCTGAGGCATGGTATTTCTCCTTGTGTGCTGCACCGGCCGTATCAGGTACCGGTGTCAGTTCCCGCGCGGCGGTCGCCACACGGAAGTCCAGGTACCGGACGGGCTCGAATACCAAGCCCGTCCGGCGATTGAGGACAGAGCCCTCACCCGGTCGGGGCGCCCGTCACAAGGACGCGCACCCCAGCCGGAGGCGAATCAGTACTGCTCGGTCTCCACGAAACCCGCGTCCGCGTCGTCGTCCGCGCCGAACGCGTCCGCCGCGGCGGTGGGGTCGAAGCCGGGAGGCGAGTCCTTCAGCGCCAGGCCCATACCGGCCAGCTTCGCCTTGACCTCGTCGATCGACTTCGCACCGAAGTTGCGGATGTCGAGCAGGTCGGCCTCGGAACGCGCCACGAGCTCACCCACGGAGTGGATGCCCTCGCGCTTGAGGCAGTTGTACGAGCGGACCGTGAGCTCCAGCTCCTCGATCGGCAGCGCCAGATCGGCAGCGAGCGCGGCGTCCGTCGGCGACGGGCCCATGTCGATGCCCTCGGCGTCGATGTTGAGCTCGCGCGCCAGACCGAACAGCTCGACCAGGGTCTTACCGGCCGACGCCATGGCGTCACGGGGACGCATGGCCTGCTTGGTCTCGACGTCGACGATCAGCTTGTCGAAGTCGGTGCGCTGCTCGACACGGGTCGCCTCGACCTTGTACGTGACCTTGAGCACCGGCGAGTAGATGGAGTCGACCGGAATCCGGCCGATCTCCTGGCCCACCTGCTTGTTCTGGACGGCGGAGACGTAGCCGCGACCGCGCTCGACGGTCAGCTCCATCTCCAGCTTGCCCTTGCCGTTCAGCGTGGCCATGACGAGGTCCGGGTTGTGGACCTCGACACCGGCCGGCGGGGCGATGTCGGCAGCGGTGACCAGGCCGGGACCCTGCTTGCGCAGGTACATCACGACCGGCTCGTCGTGCTCCGAGGAGACGACCAGCTGCTTGATGTTGAGGATGAGGTCGGTGACGTCCTCCTTGACACCCGGCACGGTGGTGAACTCGTGCAGGACGCCGTCGATCCGGATGCTGGTGACAGCAGCGCCGGGGATCGAGGAGAGGAGCGTACGGCGAAGAGAGTTGCCGAGCGTGTAGCCGAAGCCCGGCTCCAGCGGCTCGATGACGAACCGCGAGCGGAACTCGTCAACGACCTCTTCGGTCAGCGACGGACGCTGAGCGATAAGCATGGTGTGAATCCTTCAGTCGTGGGCGCCCACTATTTGACGCCCTACAGATGAAACAAGGATACGGGCGGCACACCCCCGTAGGGGGCATACCGCCCGTACCCACGCTACTGACGCACGGCCGTCACCGGCCGTTGCGGATCAGACGCGGCGACGCTTCGGCGGACGGCAGCCGTTGTGCGGCGTCGGGGTGACGTCCTGGATCGAACCGACCTCGAGGCCCGTGGCCTGGAGGGAGCGGATCGCGGTCTCGCGGCCGGAGCCCGGACCCTTCACGAAGACGTCGACCTTGCGCATGCCGTGCTCCTGCGCGCGGCGGGCGGCCGACTCGGCGGCCATCTGCGCGGCGAAGGGGGTGGACTTGCGCGAGCCCTTGAAGCCGACGTGGCCGGCGGAGGCCCAGGAGATCACGTTGCCCGAGGGGTCCGTGATCGAGACGATGGTGTTGTTGAACGTGCTCTTGATGTGCGCGTGGCCGTGAGCGACGTTCTTCTTTTCCTTGCGACGCACCTTCTTGGCTGCGCCCTGACGACCCTTGGGGGGCATGTCTTTACTCCAGATGGAGAGGGGAGGTGATCGGTCCTACAGCGAAGACCGCTGGATGCTGCGGATGTCCGGGAACCCGGACGTTCGCAGTGCGTCCGCTGAGGACTACTTCTTGCCCGGCTTCTTCTTACCGGCGATCGCGCGACGCGGGCCCTTGCGGGTACGCGCGTTCGTGCTGGTGCGCTGGCCGTGCACCGGCAGACCACGGCGGTGACGAATGCCCTGGTAGCAGCCGATCTCGATCTTGCGGCGGATGTCGCCCTGGATCTCGCGGCGGAGGTCACCCTCGGTGCGGAGGTTGGCGTCCACGTACTCGCGGATCTTGACCAGGTCCTCTTCGGCCAGGTCACGAACGCGGGTGTTCGGGTTCACGCCGGTGGTGGCGAGGATCTCCTTGGACCGGGTGCGCCCGATACCGAAGACGTAGGTGAGGGCAACCTCCACGCGCTTTTCGCGCGGGATGTCAACACCTGAAACGCGTGCCATTCAATGGCTCCAGTTGTCATTTCGGGGGTCTTCCGCAGCGCCACTCCCGACCGCCGACCTCTCGCTGGGAGAGGTGGTACGCCCGGGTCTCCGGCCCCCGCCGGAGGTGTCGTCAGCCGTGGCTTGGACGGGCACTGCGTATGTACGTTTACGTGCGTCGCGCGAAGTACTGCGAGATGCGAGGGGGTCGTGCGTCAGCCCTGGCGCTGCTTGTGGCGCAGGTTGTCGCAGATGACCATGACCCGACCGTGACGGCGGATCACCTTGCACTTGTCGCAGATCTTCTTGACGCTCGGCTTGACCTTCATGGGATGTCAGGTTCTCCGGGTCAGTGCCAGCACCCCGCCGAAGCGGGATGTGGGCAAGATCTACTTGTAGCGGTAGACGATCCGGCCACGCGTCAGGTCGTACGGGGAGAGCTCCACGACGACCCGGTCATCGGGAAGGATTCGGATGTAGTGCATCCGCATCTTCCCGCTGATGTGCGCGAGGACCTTGTGACCGTTCTGGAGCTCCACCTTGAACATGGCGTTCGGGAGAGACTCGATCACGGTGCCCTCAATTTCGATGGCACCTTGCTTCTTGGCCACGCTTCGCCTTTCGAATCGGCTACCTTGATCGGCTCTGCACACTCGTGTGCAGACATACGGGCACACTGATGCACGAGAGCCGACGAGTCAGTCTACGTCAGCGGACTCCAAAAGACGAATCCGTCAAGTTTGCCCACCGCGGGAGATCCTTAGACCTCCGGCCCGCCCCCAATCACCCTGGCGGCGGCGGTGCGGTTCATTCAGCCCAGCGGGTCCGGCGCCGCCTCCACGCCGTACTGCGCCAGTTTCTCGCGGCCGCAGTCCGGTGCGGTGAGCACCAGCGGGCCCTGCTCCGTGAGGGCGATGGAGTGCTCCCAGTGGGAGGACCAGCTGCCGTCGGTCGTGACGACGGTCCACTCGTCGGCGAGCACCTCGGTGCGCGCCGTGCCGAGGGAGACCATCGGCTCGATGGCCAGGCAGACACCGGGCACCAGCTTGATGCCCTTGCCGCGCTTGCGGGCGACATAGTTCAGCAGGTGCGGGTCCATGTGCATCTCGGTGCCGATGCCGTGGCCGCCGTAGTCCTCGACGATCCCGTACTTGCCGGTCGACGGGCGGGGCTGGCGGCGGATGTAGGACTCGATCGCCTTCGAGATGTCGACGAGGCGGTTGTTCACCTTCATCGCGGCGATACCGGCCCACATCGACTCCTCGGTCACCCGGGACAGCTCCACGTGCTCCGGAGCGTGACCGGTGCCGACGAAGGCCGTGTACGCGGCGTCACCGTGCCAGCCGTCGATGATCGCGCCGGCGTCGATGGAGATGATGTCGCCGTCCTTGAGGACGGTCTTGTCGTCCGGGATGCCGTGGACGACGACCTCGTTGACCGAGGTGCAGATCGTCGCGGGGAATCCGCCGTAACCGAGGAAGTTCGACTTCGCGCCGTGGTCGGCGATCACCTTGCGGGCGACCTGGTCCAGGTCCTGCGTGGTGGCGCCGGGCACCGCGGCCTCTCGGGTGGCGGCGTGAATGGCAGCGACCACCAGCCCCGCCTCACGCATCTTCGCGATCTGCTCGGGGGTCTTGATCTGCACCATTGCGCGGCGCCTTTCTGCATGGACGGTGACGGGTGCGGCGTACTTCACGATACGGCGCAAACAGTCGGCCGCGGCGCCCATGGACGCCGCGGCCGACTGCACAAACACGTACTACGGGGGTTCGCTCTCAGCCCTCGTCGGACTTCAGAAGCGCCTCCATGGCCCGCTCGGTCACATCGGTGACCTTGCCGAGCGCGGAGATGGTGACCACCAGGTCCTGTTCCCTGTAGTAGTCGATGATCGGCTCGGTCTGCGTGTGGTAGACCTCGAGCCGGGTGCGGACCGTCTCTTCGCTGTCGTCGTCGCGCTGGTACAGCTCGCCGCCGCAGGTGTCGCAGACACCCTCGGTCTTCGGCGGGTTGTACGTCACGTGGAACACGTGCGCGCTGTCGTTGCGGCAGATACGGCGGCCCGCGATCCGCTTCACGACCTCGTCCTCGGGGACTTCGAGGTCGAGAACCGCGTCCAGCTTTACGCCCTCGTCCTTGAGCATCACATCAAGGGCTTCGGCCTGGCCCACGTTGCGCGGGAAGCCGTCGAGCAGGAAGCCGTTGACCGCGTCCGACTGGGACATCCGGTCCTTGGCCATCCCGATCGTGACCTCGTCCGGCACCAGCTGCCCCGCGTCCATGTAGGCGCGGGCCTGCTTGCCAAGGTCAGTGCCCTGGCTGATGTTGGCGCGGAAGAGGTCGCCCGTGGAGATGTGCGGAATCGACAGGTTCTTGGCAAGGTACGCAGCCTGCGTTCCCTTGCCGGCACCCGGCGGGCCGACGAGGACGATTCGCATCAGCGGAGGAACCCTTCGTAATTGCGCTGCTGGAGCTGACTCTCAATCTGCTTCACGGTTTCCAGACCCACACCCACGATGATGAGGATGCTCGTCCCGCCGAACGGGAAGTTCTGGTTGGCGCCACCGAAGCCTGCCAACGCCATCGTTGGCACAAGAGCGATCAGACCCAGGTACAGCGAGCCCGGCCAAGTGATCCTGTTGAGTACGTAACTCAGGTACTCGGCAGTAGGTCGACCAGCCCGGATACCCGGGATGAAGCCACCATACTTCTTCATGTTGTCGGCGACTTCCTCGGGGTTGAACGAAATCGCCACGTAGAAGAAGGCGAAGAAGACGATCAACAGGAAGTACGCGGTGATGTAGTACGGGTGGTCGCCCTTGACGAAGTGGTCCTTGATCCAGGTCGCCCAGCCCGCTTGGGAGTTGGAGAACTGGACGATCAGGGCCGGGATGTAGAGCAGCGAAGAAGCGAAGATGACGGGAATCACACCCGCCTGATTGACCTTCAGCGGGATGTAGGTGGACGTACCACCGTAAGACCTGCGGCCGATCATGCGCTTCGCGTACTGCACCGGGATACGGCGCTGGGCCTGCTCGACGAAGACCACGAGGGCCACCATCACGAAGCCGATCAGGATGACGGTGCCGAACTCGATCCAGCCGTCCGCGAGCTTGCCGCTCGTCTTGATGGCCCACAGGGCGCCGGGGAAGCTGGCGGCGATCGAGATGAACATCAGGATCGACATGCCGTTGCCGATGCCGCGGTCGGTGATGAGCTCACCGAGCCACATGACGGCGCAGGTGCCGGCGGTCATCGTGGTGACCATGACGATGGTCGTGAAGATCGAGTGGTTCGGGACGATCTGGTCGGCGACCGGGCAGCCGCTGAACAGTGCGCCACTGGTGGCCGTGGCCACCAGGCCGGTGCCCTGGAGGATGGCGAGCGCGACCGTCAGATAACGCGTGTACTGCGTGATCTTTGCCTGGCCGGACTGCCCCTCCTTCTTGAGCGCCTCTAGTCGGGGAATCACCACGGTCAGCAGCTGAAGAATGATGCTGGCCGTGATGTACGGCATGATGCCGAGCGCGAAGATCGTGATCTGCAGCAGTGCACCACCGCTGAACATGTTCACCAGGCCGAAGAGGCTGTTGTTGCCCTTGCTTGCCTGATCAACACAGGTCTGGACGTTCTCGTAGCTCACCCCGGGGACCGGGATATGCGCCCCGAGCCGGTAGAGCACGATGATGCCGAGCGTGAAGAACAGCTTCTTGCGCAGGTCGGGCGTCTTGAACGCCCGGGCGAACGCGGTGAGCACGGTGCCTCCTGCGACCCCCGCGCGATGCGTAGAGGTGACGGTCTTGAGGATTGACGAATACGTAACAGCCAAAGGTCCCCGGGCGACATACGTCCAGGGCTTACCACAGCAACGGACGCCACCTTACCGGCGTACATGCCCCCCTAGGAACGACCAACCGGGGATGCCCCATATGAGAGGCATCCCCGGTCGGATGTTCAGGCCACCTTTGTGTCCGAGTTGTCTCAGACCAGCTCGGTGACGGTGCCGCCCGCAGCGGCAATCTTCTCCTTGGCGGAGCCGGAGACGGCGTCAACCGAAACCTGCAGCGCCACGGAGATCTCGCCCTGTCCGAGGACCTTGACGAGGTGGTTGTTGCGCACCGCACCCTTGGCGACCAGATCGGCCACCGTGACCTCTCCACCCTCGGGGTAGAGCGTCGCGAGCTTGTCCAGGTTCACGACCTGGTACTCGGTGCGGAACGGGTTCTTGAAGCCCTTGAGCTTCGGGAGACGCATGTGGAGGGGCATCTGCCCACCCTCGAAGCGCTCCGGAACCTGGTAGCGGGCCTTGGTGCCCTTGGTGCCACGTCCGGCGGTCTTACCCTTGGACGCCTCGCCTCGACCCACACGGGTCTTGGCGGTCTTGGCGCCCGGGGCAGGCCGGAGGTCGTGGGCCTTCAGCGGCTGGTTCTCCGCCATGTCAGTCGACCTCCTCAACCGTCACGAGGTGGCGGACGGTGTTAGCCATTCCGCGGAACTCGGGGCGGTCCTCCTTGACAACCACGTCGTGCAGGCGCTTGAGCCCGAGCGAACGCAGGGTGTCGCGGTGGTTCTGCTTGCTGCCGATGTACGACTTGGTCTGTGTGATCTTGAGGCGAGCCATCACATACCTGCCGCTCGGGCACGGAGCAGAGCGGCGGGGGCCACGTCCTCGAGGGGCAGACCACGGCGAGCCGCGATCTCCTCGGGACGCTGGAGACCCTGAAGGGCCGCCACCGTCGCGTGCACGATGTTGATCGGGTTCGAAGAACCGAGCGACTTCGACAGGATGTCGTGAACGCCGGCGCACTCCAGAACGGCGCGCACCGGGCCACCCGCGATCACACCGGTACCGGGGGAAGCAGGCTTGAGCAGGACAACGCCCGCAGCCTTCTCGCCCTGGATCGGGTGAGGGATGGTGCCCTGGATACGCGGAACCTTGAAGAAGCTCTTCTTGGCCTCTTCAACGCCCTTGGCGATGGCCGCGGGAACTTCCTTGGCCTTGCCGTATCCGACACCGACGCTGCCGTCACCATCGCCCACCACGACCAGCGCGGTGAAGCTGAAGCGACGACCACCCTTCACGACCTTGGCGACGCGGTTGATCGCGACGACGCGCTCGACGTACGCGGTCTTCTCGGCGGCGCTGGCGCCACCGTCACGGCCCTTCCGGTCCCGCCGCTCGCCGCCACCGGCACCGCTTCCGCGGCGCTGGGGTCCAGCCATTGGAATTACCTCTCTCTGTTACGTCCGCTGTGCGTAGGAACCGGGGCTTAGAACTTCAGCCCGGCTTCACGGGCGGCGTCAGCCAGAGCGGCAATCCGCCCGGCGTACTGGTTACCACCGCGGTCAAACACGACGGCCTCGACGCCTGCGGCCTTGGCGCGCTCGGCGACCAGGGCCCCGACCTGCTTGGCGAGGGCGCTCTTGTCACCCTCGACGCCGCGGATGGAAGCGTCAAGCGTCGACGCCGACGCGAGCGTGTGGCCCGCGATGTCGTCGATGACCTGAGCGACCATGTGGCGGTTCGAGCGCGTCACAACCAAGCGCGGACGCTCGGGCGAACCGGAGATGTGCTTCCGGACGCGGATGTGGCGGCGCTTGAGGGCGGCACGCTTGTAGGCGTCGCCCTTGGCGATCTTTACACCGTATGCCATGGCTTACTTACCCGCCTTTCCGACCTTGCGGCGGATAACCTCGCCGGCGTACTTGACGCCCTTGGCCTTGTACGGGTCAGGCTTCCGCAGCTTGCGGATCTTCGCCGAGACCTCGCCGACCTTCTGCTTGTCGATGCCCTCGACACTGAACTTCGTGGGCGACTCGACCTTGAAGGTGATGCCTTCGGGGGCCTCGATGAGGATCGGGTGGCTGTAGCCCAGGGCGAACTCCAGATTGGAGCCCTTCGCCTGGACGCGGTAGCCGACTCCGCTGATCTCGAGCGCCTTGATGTATCCCTGGGTCACACCGGTGATCATGTTCGCCACCAGCGTGCGGGACAGGCCGTGAAGGGCCTTGTTCTGACGCTCGTCGTTCGGGCGGACGACGTTCAGAACGCCGTCCTCACCCTTGGTGACCTCGATCGGCGCGGCGACGGTGTGCGAGAGGGTGCCCTTGGGCCCCTTCACCGCGACCGTGCGGCCATCGATGGTGACGTCCACACCGGCGGGAACCTGGATGGGGAGCTTGCCGATTCGCGACATGAGCTTTTCCTCCGTTCCCGACTACCAGACGTAGGCGAGGACTTCCCCACCTACGCCCTTCTTGCTGGCCTGCTGGCCGGTCAGGAGACCGTGGGACGTGGAGATGATCGCCACGCCCAGGCCGCCGAGAACCTTCGGCAGATTGGTGGACTTTGCGTATACACGCAGACCCGGCTTCGAGATGCGCTTGATGCCGGCAATCGAACGCTCGCGGTTCGGACCGAACTTCAGGTCGAGAACGAGGCTCTTACCGACCTCGGCGTCCTCGACCTTCCAGCCGGTGATGAAGCCCTCCTGCTGGAGGATCTCCGCGATGTGCGACTTGATCTTGCTGTGCGGCATCTTGACGTCGTCGTGATACGCCGAGTTCGCGTTACGCAGACGCGTGAGCATGTCTGCGATGGGATCAGTCATGGTCATGAGTTGGCCTTCGGCCTCTCTCGCCGGGGTTTCCTGTATGCGCCATCCCTCTCCCCACTCAGTGGCGGGACGGGTGCGGTGCGGGGACCTACGGCGTAGTAAGTCGGTCTAGGGCGGCAGGCGCCCAACCACACAAGCCTACGGCATGTGAGGGCGGGCTCCTGCCGACCAGATACTTACCGAGAGCTTCCGGGTAATCCCAACGCCCAAAGGGCGAAGGAGAATTACCAGGAGCTCTTGGTCACGCCCGGCAGCTCGCCACGGTGAGCCATCTCACGAAGGCACACGCGGCACAGGCCGAACTTGCGGTAGACGGAGTGGGGCCGGCCGCAGCGCTGGCAGCGGGTGTACCCGCGGACGCCGAACTTCGGCTTGCGGGCGGCCTTAGCGATCAGGGACTTCTTCGCCACGGTCAGTTCTCCTTGAACGGGAAGCCGAGGTGACGAAGGAGGGCACGACCCTCGTCGTCATTGGTCGCCGTGGTGACCACGGTGATGTCCATGCCCCGGACCCGGTCGATCTTGTCCTGGTCGATCTCGTGGAACATGACCTGCTCCGTGAGACCGAAGGTGTAGTTGCCACGGCCGTCGAACTGCTTCGGCGACAGGCCACGGAAGTCACGGATACGCGGAAGCGCGAGCGACAGCGTACGGTCCAGGAACTCCCACATGCGGTCACCACGGAGGGTGACGTGGCAGCCGATCGGCTGCCCCTCGCGCAGCTTGAACTGCGCGATCGACTTGCGGGCCTTGGTGACGGCAGGCTTCTGACCGGTGATCGTGGTGAGGTCGCGCACGGCGCCATCGATCAGCTTGGAGTCGCGGGCGGCGTCGCCCACACCCATGTTGACCACGATCTTGACCAGACCGGGGATCTGCATGACGTTCTCGTAGGAGAACTCCTCACGCAGCTTGCCGGCGATTTCCTCGCGGTAGCGCGTCTTGAGACGCGGCGCTGTGGTGGTAGTCATCAGATGTCCTCACCGGTGCGCTTGGCAACGCGGATCTTGTTGCCCTCGTCGTCAAAGCGGTAGCCGACGCGAGTAACGACCTTGTTGCCGTCCTTCTCAACAACCAGCTGCACGTTGCTGACGTGGACGGGGGCCTCGGTCGTCACAATGCCACCGGTCTGCGAACCGCGAGCGGTCTGACCGGCCTTCGTGTGCTTCTTGACCCGGTTGACACCCTCGACGAGGACGCGGTCCTGAGCAGGGTAGGCAACGATGACCTTGCCCTGCTTGCCCTTGTCCTTACCGGTGATGACCTGAACCAGGTCGCCCTTCTTGATCTTCATGCTTACAGCACCTCCGGCGCGAGCGAGATGATCTTCATGAACTTCTTCTCGCGCAGCTCACGGCCCACCGGGCCGAAGATACGGGTGCCGCGGGGGTCGCCGTCGTTCTTCAGAATGACGGCGGCGTTCTCGTCGAAGCGGATGTACGAGCCATCCTGACGACGACGCTCCTTGACGGTGCGAACGATGACGGCCTTGACGACGTCACCCTTCTTCACGTTGCCACCGGGGATCGCGTCCTTGACGGTGGCGACGATGACGTCACCGATGCCCGCGTAGCGGCGACCCGAGCCACCGAGAACACGGATGGTGAGAATTTCCTTCGCACCCGTGTTGTCGGCGACGCGCAGTCGCGACTCCTGCTGGATCACGTCTATCTCCTGATCGTCTGCCGGTTCCCGGCGGGGGCCGCTCCGTTACCGGAGCGAACCCCCACCGAGCCTGGCGGAACCTGCCTGAGGGGAATGCCCCTCAGGAATTACTTGGCCTTCTCGAGGATCTCGACGACGCGCCACCGCTTCGTGGCGGACAGCGGCCGGGTCTCCATGAGGATGACACGGTCGCCGACGCCGGCGGCGTTCTGCTCGTCGTGAGCCTTGAGCTTGTTCGTACGGCGGATGACCTTGCCGTACAGCGCGTGCTTGACGCGGTCCTCGACAGCGACGACGACGGTCTTGTCCATCTTGTCGCTGACGACCAGACCCTCACGGGTCTTACGGAAACCGCGGTCAGTGTTCGTCTCAGTCACAGTCTTCTCGCTCATCAGACGCTCTCCACCGTCTCGATGCCGAGCTCGCGCTCGCGCATCAGGGTGTAGATCCGGGCGATGTCCTTACGGACGGACTTGAGCCGGCCGTGGTTCTCGAGCTGACCAGTCGCCGCCTGGAAGCGGAGATTGAACAGCTCTTCCTTGGCCTCGCGGAGCTTGTTGAGGAGCTCCTCGTTGCCCAGCTCGCGCAGCTCGGACGTCTTGGTACCGGCCGACATCACGACTCACCTGCCTCGCGCCGAACAATCCGGCACTTCATCGGAAGCTTGTGAGCAGCGCGGGTGAGCGCCTCACGAGCAATCTTCTCGTTCGGGTAGGACAGCTCGAACATCACCCGACCCGGCTTGACGTTCGCGATCCACCACTCGGGAGAACCCTTACCGGAACCCATGCGGGTCTCGGCAGGCTTCTTCGTCAGGGGACGGTCCGGGTAGATGTTGATCCAGACCTTGCCGCCACGCTTGATGTGACGGGTCATCGCGATACGAGCGGACTCGATCTGACGGTTCGTCACGTACGCCGGGGTCAGCGCCTGGATGCCGTACTCGCCGAACGCAACCTGCGTGCCACCCTTGGACATACCGCTGCGCTTCGGGTGGTGCTGCTTGCGGTGCTTGACCCTACGGGGGATCAGCATTTCGGTCAGGCCTCCGTTCCGGTGCTCTCAGCCGCCGGAGCAGCGGCGGACGCCTCGGCCTTGGGGGCCTCGGCGGCCGGAGCCGACTGCTGCGGCTTGCGGCCGCGACCGCCACGCTCGCCACCACGGCCACCGCGGCCGGCCGGACGGTCAGCGCCGCCACGGGCCGGGCGGTTGCCCGCACGGGCAGCAGCGTTCTCGGCGCGGACCTCGGCGATGTTCTTGACGTCGCCCTTGTAGATCCAGACCTTCACACCGATACGGCCGAAGGTCGTCTTGGCCTCGAAGAAGCCGTAGTCGACGTTCGCACGGAGGGTGTGCAGGGGCACGCGGCCCTCGCGGTAGAACTCCGAGCGGGACATCTCGGCGCCGCCGAGACGACCGCCGCACTGGATCTTGATGCCCTTGGCGCCGGCCTTCATCGTGCTCTGCATGCTCTTGCGCATGGCACGACGGAAGGAGACGCGGGAGGAGAGCTGCTCGGCGACGGCCTGGGCCACCAGCTGAGCGTCCACCTCGGGGTTCTTGACCTCGAGGATGTTCAGCTGGACCTGCTTGCCGGTCAGCTTCTCCAGCTCGCCACGGATGCGATCGGCCTCGGCGCCGCGGCGGCCGATGACGATGCCCGGACGGGCGGTGTGGATGTCAACGCGGACGCGGTCGCGGGTGCGCTCGATCTCGACCTTCGAGATGCCGGCCCGCTCCATGCCCTTCGTCATCATGCGACGAATGGCAACGTCTTCCTTGACGTAGTCCTTGTACAGCTTGTCGGCGTACCAACGGGACTTGAAGTCCGTGGTAATGCCGAGCCGGAACCCATGCGGGTTAACCTTCTGGCCCATTACCGGGTTCCTTCCTTGCTGCTGACGACCACGGTGATGTGGCTGGTCCGCTTACGGATCCGGTAGGCACGGCCCTGAGCACGCGGACGGAACCGCTTCAGGGTCGGACCCTCGTCCACAAACGCCTCGCTGATGACCAGCGAAGAGGCGTCGGGGTGGTCGTAGTTGTGTGCAGCGTTGGCAATGGCGCTGTCAAGCACCTTGCCAACCGGCACGCTCGCGGCCTGCGGGGCGAAACGCAGGACCGCCTGAGCCTCCGTGGCATCCATGCCACGGATGAGGTCCACCACTCGGCGGGCCTTCATGGGCGTGACGCGGATGTACCGCGCCTGGGCCCTGGCTTCCATGGTTGTCCCTTCGGTGTGAGTCATAGTCGTTTCCACCCCGCGCTAGCGGCGCTTCGACTTCCGGTCGTCCTTGACGTGGCCGCGGAAGGTGCGAGTCGGCGAGAACTCGCCGAGCTTGTGGCCGACCATCGACTCGGTGACGAACACCGGGACGTGGATCTTGCCGTTGTGCACCGCGATGGTGTGACCCAGCATGGCCGGGATGATCATCGAGCGACGGGACCAGGTCTTGATGACGTTCTTGGTGCCAGCTTCGTTCTGGACGTCCACCTTCTTGACGAGGTGGCCGTCGACGAAGGGCCCCTTCTTGAGACTGCGCGGCATCTAAACCCGCTCCTAGCGCTTCTTGTTCGTCTTGCGGCGGCGGACGATGTACTTGCTCGATGCCTTCTTCGGCGAGCGAGTACGACCCTCCTTCTGACCCCACGGCGAGACCGGGTGACGTCCACCGGAGGTCTTGCCTTCACCACCACCGTGCGGGTGGTCGACCGGGTTCATCGCAACACCGCGGACGGACGGGCGAACGCCCTTCCAGCGCATGCGACCGGCCTTGCCCCAGTTGATGTTCGACTGCTCGGCGTTGCCGACCTCACCGATGGTGGCGCGGCAGCGGGCGTCGACCAGGCGGATCTCACCCGACGGCATACGAAGGTGGGCCATGGTGCCCTCCTTCGCCAGCAGCTGCACGGAGGCACCCGCGGAACGGGCGAACTTCGCGCCGCCGCCGGGCCGCAGCTCGATGGCGTGGATGGTCGTACCGACCGGGATGTTGCGCAGCGCCAGGTTGTTACCGGGCTTGATGTCGGCGGCCGGGCCGTTCTCGACACGGTCGCCCTGCGCCAGGCCACGCGGCGCGACGATGTAGCGCTTCTCGCCGTCGGCGTAGTGCAGGAGCGCGATGCGCGCGGTGCGGTTCGGGTCGTACTCGATGTGCGCGACCTTGGCCGGCACGCCGTCCTTGTCGTGACGACGGAAGTCGATCACACGGTAGGCGCGCTTGTGGCCACCACCCTGGTGGCGAACGGTCACACGACCGGTGTTGTTACGGCCGCCCTTGCTGTGCAGGGGGCGGACCAGCGACTTCTCCGGCGTGGACCGCGTGATCTCGACAAAGTCGGCGACGCTGGAGCCACGACGGCCCGGGGTCGTCGGCTTGTACTTGCGGATACCCATTTCTCAGTCCTCGTCCGATTCCGGACGACTCGACCTCCGTTAGGAGGTCGGGCCGCCGAAGATGTCGATTCGGTCGCCCTCAGCGAGGGTCACGATGGCGCGCTTGGTGTCAGCGCGCTTGCCGAAACCGGTCTTGGTGCGCTTGCGCTTACCCTGACGGTTGATCGTGTTGACCCCGGTGACCTTGACCGAGAAGACCGCTTCAACGGCCTGCTTGATCTGGGTCTTGTTGGAGCCGGGCGCGACGATGAACGTGTACTTGTTCTCGTCGAGCAGCGCGTAGCTCTTCTCCGAAACAACCGGCTTGACGAGAACGTCACGCGGGTCGGAGTAGGTCTTGCTGGTAACGGTCGCCTCGCTCATCAGGCGTCGCTCCCTTCGGTCTCAGCGGTCTGGGGGCCAGACACGAAGGACTCGAAAGCGGCCTGGGTGAAGACCACGTCGTCAGAGACGATCACGTCGTACGTGTTCAGCTGGCCCGGGTCCAGGATGTGCACCTGGGGCAGGTTGCGTGCGGAGAGCCACGCGGCCTCGTCGTTGCGGTCGACGACCAGGAGCACGTTCTTGCGCTCCGAGATCTTGCCGAACAGCGACTTCGCTGCCTTCGTGGAGACTCCACCCTCGACCACGCCGGTGACGACGTGGATGCGGGAGTGGCGCGCCCGGTCGGAGAGGGCACCGCGCAGGGCGGCGGCCTTCATCTTCTTCGGGGTGCGCTGCGAGTAGTCACGCGGCTGCGGGCCGTGGACGACGCCACCGCCGACGAACTGCGGCGCGCGGGTCGAACCCTGGCGCGCACGGCCGGTGCCCTTCTGGCGGTAAGGCTTGCGCCCACCACCGCGGACCTCGCCGCGACGCTTGGTCTTGTGCGTGCCCTGACGGGCAGCTGCCAGCTGTGCGACAACGACCTGGTGGATCAGCGGAACGCTGGTCTTCGCGTCGAAGATCTCCGCGGGGAGCTCGACGGTACCGGCCTTGTCGCCTGCCGGCGAAAGGATGTCAATGGTGCTCATTACCTCAAGCCCCCTTGGCCGCGGTACGGACCAGGACGAGGCCGCCGTTCGGACCGGGGACCGCGCCCTTGATGAGCAGCAGACCCTTCTCCGCGTCAACCGCGTGGATGGTCAGGTTCTGGGTGGTGACGCGCTCGTTACCCATCCGGCCGGCCATGCGCATGCCCTTGAAGACACGCCCAGGGGTGGCGCAGCCACCGATCGAACCGGGGGAACGGTGCTTGCGCTGGACGCCGTGGCCGGCGCCGAGGCCCTTGAAGTTGTGACGCTTCATGACACCGGCGAAGCCCTTGCCCTTGCTCTTGCCCGTGACGTCAACCTTGACGCCGGACTCGAACACCTCGGCAGTGACCTCCTGGCCCAGCGTGTACTCGCTGGCGTCAGGGGTACGGAGCTCCACCAGGTGGCGGCGCGGGGTCACGTCGGCCTTGGCGAAGTGGCCCTTGAGGGGCTTGTTCACCTTGCGCGGGTCGATCTCGCCGAAGGCGATCTGGACCGACTCGTAGCCGTCGCTGTCGTTCGTACGGACCTGCGTCACGACGCACGGACCGGCCTTGACGACGGTCACCGGGACAACCCGGTTGTTCTCGTCCCAGACCTGGGTCATGCCGAGCTTCTCGCCCAGGACGCCCTTGATGTTCTTGCTCATCTCGGCCCGTCCCTTCAGAGCTTGATCTCGATGTCGACGCCAGCCGGCAGGTCGAGACGCATCAGCGAGTCAACCGTCTTCGGGGTGGGGTCGAGAATGTCGATGAGGCGCTTGTGCGTGCGCATCTCGAAGTGCTCGCGAGAGTCCTTGTACTTGTGCGGCGACTTGATGACGCAGTACACGTTCTTCTCAGTGGGCAGCGGCACCGGGCCCGCGACCGACGCACCAGTGCGGGTCACCGTCTCGACGATCTTCTTCGCCGAGGAGTCGATGACCTCGTGGTCGTAGGCCTTGAGCCGGATGCGGATCTTCTGTCCCGCCATGGCTACTAGTAGTCCTGTCTCTCGTAACGCTCTGGAACCCGGGGTTCTGAATACTCCGCCTCCGACCCACGCGGTCGGGCGTGTCGCATCCCCTCTACGAAAATCTCCCGAAGAAGATCCCAACCAAGGGGGTGCGGGCCTGAGACCGCGAATGCCGGGGGAGGAACCCCACCGGGTGCCTGGCCGGTGGCACACATTGCTTCCCGAAAGATTCCCGTACGTCCGGCCCATGGGGCCGACGAGTACTGTGGGACTCGCTTCCGGTCCTCCCGGCGGGAGGCGCGCAGCATTGACACTCAACCGAGCAACCTGGTCAGTGTGCCATACGGGGTGTGAGCCTGGCCAATCGGCCGGGAATCTTACCCCCCGGGGATGAATGGTCAAACGCGGGCACGCCTCCACAACCCCCGTTCTCCTCCCCCCGGCGGCTAAATCGGTCGAGTACCGCAGCTCACCGCCCCTACAGTGACCGGCCGGGCAAGGCATCGTCACCGGGGGCAGAGATCATGCGTACGCACTATCCGCGGACACCGCACCTGCCCTGGTCACCGGGGGCCACCTCGGACGACGTGCGCCTCGCGGACCTCGCCGGACTCACCGGCACGGAGGTCGTGGTCACCGAGAAGCTGGACGGCGAGAACACCACGCTGTACGCCGACGGACTGCACGCCCGCTCCCTCGACTCCGCGCACCACCCCTCCCGGGGCCGGGTCAAGGCGCTCCAGGGACGCGTCGGCCCCCGCATACCGGCGGGCCGGCGGATCTGCGGCGAGAACATGTTCGCCCGCCACTCGATCCCGTACGAGGACCTGGCGGGCCACTTCTACGGCTTCTCCGTCTGGGACGGCGACCACTGCCTCGACTGGGACCGGACCGTGGCGTTCCTGCGCGACCTGGGCATCCCGACCCCGCCGGTGTTGTGGCGCGGGGTGTTCGGCGCCCGTGCGGAACGGACGCTGCGGGCGCTGCGCCTGGACACCGGACGCCAGGAGGGTTACGTCGTACGTCCCGCGGAGGGGTTTCCGGCCGCCGCGTTCGGGCGGCGGGTGGGCAAGTGGGTACGGCCCGGCCACGTCCGTACGGACACCCACTGGATGCACGCCGCGGTGGTGGAGAACGGGCTGGGGCCGTCCGCCGCCCTGTGGGACGTGCGCTCGGGCGCCCCGGTCGACCCCGCCGCCCTCGCCACCGCGGTGGGAACCGCCCCCGGCGACGCCCCGGCCGCCCTCGCGACGGCCGACGCCCTGGACGCGCTGAGCCTCACGGGGGACGACCGGCTGACCGGGGTGCTGGCCGCCCTGCTGCACCGCACCCGGCGGGCCGCACTGGCGCCCGCGCCGGCGGGCCCGCTCGGCATGCCGCTCGCCCGGCGGACCGCGGACCTCGTGGGGCTGGCCCCCTCGCTGCACCGCCCCTACCCGGACGAGGAGCGCCGCGGCGGACTGGCGCGGATGTCGCGCGCCGCCCGGCTGCCGGTGCTGCACGCGGTGGCCGGCGCGCTGGCCGGGACCCCGGAGGCCCGTGAACAGGTGGAGTGGTCGCAGCTGCACGCCCAGGAGGTGTGCGAACCGGAAGGACTGCGGGAGGCGTTCGCCGGGCTGGAGCCGGACGCCGCCGACCGCTGCCTGGCCCAGGCCCGGGAGGCGTACGCGCTGGGCCGGATCAGCACCGCGGAGGAAGCGGTGGCCGCGACCTGGCGGTGGCGGGACGGGGGCTTCCCCCGCCTGATCCACCTGGTCGGCCCGTCGGGCAGCGGCAAGAGCACCTTCGGCCGCGCCCTGCCGGGCACCGACACGTATATCTCCCTCGACGACCTGCGCCTCGCCCGTGGCTCGCGCGCCGACCAGAGCGCCAACGCCGACGTGCTGCGCGAGGGGCTGCGGCGGCTGGAGGCGGCGCTGGTTCCCGGCGCCACCGTGGTCTGGGACGCCACCTCGCTCAACCCGCACCAGCGCGGCCTGGTGCACGCGGCCGCACACCGCCGGGACGCGCTGCTCACCCACGCCGTGGCCTGGGTCGGCGAGGACGAACTGACCGCGCGCAACGCCCGGCGCGCCCATCCGGTCCCCCCGGAGGTGCTGGCCTCCCAGCTGCGCCGGTTCGTACCGCCGTACCCGGGCCAGGCCCACCGCACCTGGTACATCGGCACCAGCGGAACGGTGGAGGACCGGGCCTGATGCGTACGAGCGAGGAGATCTACCACCGGGTCCGCTGGGACCCCCGGTTCGACCCGGCACGCTTCGTCCTGGGCGTCGCCCAGCGCTCCGCCGCCCCCAAGCGCGTACCGCTGGAACGGTTCACCCCCGGCGGGGACATCCCCTGGCACCGGGTGCTGTTCTTCGAGGCGGACGGCGAGGTGGTGTGGGACCGGTCCACGGGCACCGACCGGATCGACGCGACGGACGCGGGCCGGATACGCACTCCGCGCAGGCTCCCGTCCCCTTACTTCACATCCCGCACCCCGCACGCGTACTCCCCTTCTACGGAGACCTGGGAACCGGCACCGGCCGGGCAGGCGAGCCGGGCCGGTGCCGGTTCCGTGACCGTGCTGACCTGGAACACCCTCTGGGACCGGTACGACGCCGACCGGATAGACACGGCCCGCCGCCGCCCCCTGCTGCTCGACGCCCTGCACGCGGCGGACGCGGACGTCATCGCGCTCCAGGAGGCGGAGCCCGCGCTGCTGGAGCTGCTGCTGGGCTGCGGCTGGGTGCGCGACCGGTACACGCTCGCCACCGAACCGGCGGGCCGGGATGTGGCGGACTGCGGCCTGCTGCTACTCAGCCGGCTCCCCGTGCGCGAGGCGGGGCTGCACGTCCTCGGCCCGCACAAGGCAGTGGCCGCAGCCGTGTTGGAGACGGCCGACGGCTGCCCGGTCGCGGTGGCCGTGACCCACCTGAGCAGCGACCACTCCCCCGCAGGAGCCGCCCGCCGCGACACCGAACTGGCCGATCTGGCAACGGGGTTGGCCGGTGTCGAGGGCGAGGTGCTGCTCGTAGGGGACTTCAACGACGGCGGCGACCGGCCGCAGACGCGGCTGGCGATGACGGACGCGTGGCACCAGGTCCACGGTCCCGCCGACGCAACCCCGACCTTCGACCCGTCCGCGAACCCCCTGGCAGCCGTCTCCTCCCTCTCCGGCCGCGCCTCCCGGCTGGACCGGGTGCTGCTGCGCACGGACCGGCTGCGGGCGCGGACTGCGGAGCTGACCGGCGACGCCCCGGGCCCGGCGGGGCTCTACATCTCCGACCACTACGGGGTACGGGTGGAGCTGGGCCCGCCGGTACCAGCGGCAGCGGAAGGACTCGCGGAACGGGTCGCCGCCGCCCTCCCCGGCGCCCGGGTCCACGTCGTCGGCTCCCGGCGCATGGGCTGCGCGCTGCCGGACGCGGACCTGGACCTGGTGGCCGCACTGCCCGGCGCGCCCGCCCCGGCGGAGCTGCGGCAACGGCTGGCCGCCACGCTCCCCGAGGCCCGGTGCGTGCGCGAGGTGACGGGCGCCCGGGTGCCCGGCCTGCGCTTCCGCCTGGACGGGCTCAGCGTCGACCTGGTCACGGTGGCGACGGGGTCGCTCTCCCCGGCCGACGCGGTCGGCCACCGCACGGAACTGGGCGAGGCGGCGGCGATCGCGCTGAGCGCGGTGAGCGACGCTGCGGCGTTGCTCACGGCGGCGGAACCCCACGGGGCGGCCTTCGCATCCCTCGCCCGGGACGCCAAGGCCTGGGCGCGGGCCCGGGGCCTGGACTCCGCGCCCTGCGGCGATCTGCCGGGCCTGGCCTGGACCGTCCTCGCGGCCCGTACCGCGCACGAGTCGGGCGACCTGCCGCCCCTCGTACTGCTCCGGCACTTCTTCGCGACCTGGGCGGCGTGGGACTGGGACGAGCCGGTGGGCGGGGCTGCGGCGACCGGCGACCCGGTCACGGTGCTGACCCCTACCGCTCCGGTACGTTCCTGCACCACGCAGGTCTCGGCCGCCGGCCGCGATCTCCTCGCCGCCGAGCTGTACCGGGCCTGGGAGATCCTGGAGTCGGCGGAGGACGGTGACGACCCTCGTCCCCTTCTTTGTGCCCCGCCCGTGCTGCGGGACCGCCACACCTCCTGGGCCCTCGCCTCCGCCCGCCCCGGCCCGGACGAAGGCCGACTGCGCGGCAGGCTCCTCGCCCTGACCGCCGCCCTCGCCGAGGCGGGCGCCGCCGACTGCCGCGTCTGGCCGCGCCCGGTCACGGCCGACGGCCGCACGGGGTACGCGATCGGCCTGGGCGCGACCCCGCCGGACGGGCCCCGGCTGGCGGAGATCGGGGCGGAGCTGCTGCGCGGAATCCGGGACGCGTCGCTGGCGCCGGTGGGGCTGGCGGCGCTGCGATCGAGCGGGGACGCGGCGTTCGCGGACGGGCCCGCCTGAAAGCGGCCGCGCTCCCGCCCCGGGCCCGAGGCGCGCCTACGTAAGGAGGGTCAGCGCCCGGAGGCGTACGGGACGAAGCCCGCCCAAGCGCCCGCCGCGAACGCGAGCCGGGCGCCCCGCACGTTCTTGGCGTCGCGCACGTGCACCGCGCCGGGCGTGATCGCGACCTCGACACAGTCGCCCTCGTTGCCGTTGCTGCTGTAGCTGCTCTTGAACCAGGCCAGCTCAGAAACGTCCTGCGCGGAAGTCCTGCGGATCATGTCTCTCCCAGCACTTGTGCGATGAGGGCCAGAGTCTCCCGGGGGGTGAGGGCCTCGGCCCGGATGGCGCCATACCGCAGTTCAAGGATGCGAAGTTGCCTCCCATCGGTCACCGATCGCCCGCTGAAAGCGCCGTGCGAACGCCCCACCGCCGTACCGTCCTTGAACTTCAGCACGTCGATGTCACCGTCCATCCCTGGATGCGCCTCGCGGTACGTAGGCATTACCTGAAGGCTGACATTGCGCAACTGCCCGATCTCCAGCAACCGTTCGAGCTGTCGCCGCCACTCCATTGTGCCCCCGATGGGCCGCCTGAGTGCCGACTCCTCCAGCACGAAACTGAGGGCGGGAGCAGGCAACCGTTCGAAGATCGACTGCCTGGCCATGCGCGCGGACACCATCCGTTCCACTTCATCCTGCGAGTACGCGGGCTGCCGGGCCTCGAACAGTGCCCGCGCATGGCCTGGAGTCTGCAACAGGCCATGCAGGCCGTGCGCCACGTAGGCCGCAATCTCGACGGCCTTCGCCTCTACCCCCGCAAGGTCCCGAACCTTCTTCGGGTACCGAACCTGCGCCACATCCCGCTTCATCGCAGCGATCTTCCCGCCCGCGCCCAGCACCTCGTCCGCTCTGTCCAGGAACTCCGGCCGGGGAATGCGCCGCCCGCCCTCCACCTTGTAGACCAGGTCCTCGCTGTACCCGATCGCCGCCCCGAACTCGCCCGCGCGCATCCCGGCCGCCTCCCGCCAGGCCTTGATCTGGCGGCCCACGGCGGCGACCACCGCGACCCCCGACTCGTCATCGGGATCGACGTCCCAGCCGGGCTCGTCCGCCCCGCCGTCCACCTGCCGCGTACCAGCCTCATCCACGCTCATCCGTGCCCCACTTCCGACGTGCATGCCGTACCTGCTCAACCCGGTACGTCCCCAGCACGTCACCCCGGACAGCCGGGACAGCAGTGGACAAGCACGGGACAACCGCCGTACGTACGGGCCTCATCACTGTTCACGGTACGCACGCGCGGCCACGCTGAGTGACGTGAATCCACAAACCGCCACCCCCCGAAACCTCACCGCCGAACGCACGTTCACCGTGCTGCTCTCGCCCACCCGGCGGGGGGCCCGGCTCGCACGACTGCTGACCGTGGCGCATCTCGGCCTCTGGGGCCTGCCCCTGGAGTCGGCGGCGCACATCGTCGCTGAGCTGGCCGCCAACGCGTCCGTGCACGGCCGGGTACCGGGACGGAACTTCCAGCTGCGCCTCACGGCCCACCCGGGCACACTGCTGCGGATCGAGGTGACCGACACCCGGGGCGACCGCCTGCCCACCCCGTCCACCCCCGCCGACGACGCGGAGAGCGGGCGCGGTCTGCTCATCGTCGAGGCACTGGCCGACCGCTGGGGCGTCGTCCCCGGCCCGGTCCCGCGCAAGACGGTCTGGGCGGAAC
>NZ_JAFMPZ010000107.1 GCF_017353455.1 Streptomyces laculatispora | reverse complement strand
GCTCCGGGGCAGGTACGGCTTCCAGGATGTCGCGGACCGGGGGCCGGCCGATCTGTGGGGCCAGGTCCTGGGCAGGCCGGTCGGCCGCCGGAGTGGGCGGGGCGCTCGGCCGCGGCTGCACGGACACACAGCCGGACAGGGCCGTGACCGCCACGGCGACCAGGAGCTTCACGGTGGTTCTGGTTCGATGCACCTGATCAACTCTGCTGGGCGGAACGTCCATTGAGTGAGCCGGAATCCTCGGATTGGTCCGCACGAGTGACCCCGGTCAGCGCGGCGCCCGCGTGTCGCGGCTTCGCGGCGGCGGTGCGGTGCGGTGCGGTGCCCGAGCGTCAGCGCCCGAGCATCCCGCGCAGCAACTCGCCGAAGCCGGTGCGCAGCTCCGCCTCGGACGGCACGGAACGGGTGGAGGAGCCGGCCGCGCACGAGAACATCAGCCCCTCGCACCAGGCCACCAGGGACAGGGCGTGCCGTTCGGGCTCAAGCGATCCGGCCGCCGTCATCAGCGCCACCAGCGGTTCGCGNNGACGGGGCGGCAGGTCCGGACGGGTTGGCGGTGGTGCCGGCGTCGGCCGCGCCGGGGGCGGGCACCGAGGCGGCCGTGCCGGTCTTGTCGGCTGTCGCGCCCGGCGCCGGGAGCTCGCCGGGTGCCAGCACCCGGGACTCGCGCTCCGCCAGGCGGCGCACCGTCGCCTCCAGCAGGGACTGCCGGGTGCGGGCGTAGTTGGACGTCGACCCCTGGGGGAGGCCGGCCCGTTCGTCCACCGCTCGGTGGGTCAGCCCCCGCATGCCGCGCTCGGCCAGCAGGGCGAGTGCGGCGTCGGTGATCAGTTCGGCCCGGGCGGAACCGGTGGTGCGTGTGGCCATGGGCTCAACCTACCGTTGACACTACAGCTGTAGTACCGTGATTCCACTACAGGTGTAGTTCCGAAGGCCGGGATCGAGGAGGAGTCATGGACACGCCCCGCGCGGTCATCATCGGCAGCGGAGTCGGCGGTCTCACCGCGGCGGTGGCCCTGCACCGGTCCGGCTGGCAGGTCACCGTGCTGGAGCGGGCCGGTTCGCTGGAGCCCGTCGGCGCCGGAATCAGCCTCGCCCCCAACGCGCAGCGCGCCCTGGACGTCATCGGGCTCGGCGACGAGATCAGGTCCCTGGCCGCCTGGCAGGGCGAGGGCGGCATGCGCTCACCCGACGGCCGCTGGCTCTCCAGGACCGACAGCGCCGCCGCGGCCGAGCGGTTCGGCGGTCCGCTCGTCCTGCTGCACCGGGCCGCCCTGATCGACCGCGTCGCCGCCGGGCTTCCCGCGTCCGCCGTCCGCACCGGCTGCCCGGCCCACCTTGTGGACCCGGGCGCCGCGGGCGGACGCCCGGCCGTGATCGGGACTCCGGACGGGCCCGTCGAGGCCGATCTCGTGATCGGCGCCGACGGCATCCACTCGGCCGTACGGGGCATCCTCTTCCCGGACCATCCCGGTCCGTCGTACGCGGGCTTCACCACCTGGCGCGTCCTCGTCCCCGCGCCCGCCGAGTCCTTCGCCCCGCATGAGACCTGGGGCCGTGGCGCGCTCTGGGGCAGCCAGCCGCTCAAGGACGGCCGGATCTACGCCTACGCGGCGGCCGTCGCCCCGGCGGGTGCGCGGGCCGCCGACGACGAGCGGGCGGAACTGCTGCGCCGGTTCGGCGACTGGCACCAGCCGGTCCCCGGGATCATCGCCGCCGCCGAACCCGGAGGCGTCCTCCGTAACGACGTCCACCAGATGACCGACCCGCTCCCCGCCTTCCACCGGGGCCGCACGGTGCTCGTCGGGGACGCCGCCCACGCCATGGCTCCCACCCTGGGCCAGGGCGGCAACCAGGCCATCGAGGACGCGATCGTGCTCGCCCACCACGTGGCACCGGGCACGGACCTGGGCGCGGGCCTCGCCGCGTACACCGCAGACCGGCTGCCCCGGACCACCGCCGTAGTCCGCAAGGCGGCGCAGGTCTCACGGCTGATGCGGCTGTCCGGGCCCGTCTCCGTCGCGGTACGCGACTTCGTGATGTCCACGGCCTCCCGGCTCGGACCGGGCCTGGTCCTGCGCACCTTCGACGGCATCGCCGACTGGCGGCCGCCGCGGCCCACGTATGCTGCCGGGACGAACGACGCGCCGGTACGACCGCGGTGGACCATCACGGACGAGAACCGCGACGCACGGCGCTGAACAGCAAGAGGGGGACCCTGTGAAGGTCGGCTGCATCGGGCTCGGCGACATCGCGCAGAAAGCGTATCTGCCAGTACTCACCACCCTGCCGGGGATCGAACTGCATCTGCAGACCCGCACCCCCGCCACCCTGGCGGCGGTTGCCGAGACCCACCGGATTCCGGCCGCGCAGTGTCACACCGACCTCGAATCGCTGCTCGCCCAGGGGCTGGACGCGGCGTTCGTGCACGCCCCGACCGCAGTACATCCGGAGATCGCCGGGCGGCTGATCGAGGCGGGCGTTCCCACCTACGTCGACAAGCCGCTCGCGTACGGACTCGCGGAGTCCGAGCGACTGGTGGAGCTGGCCGAGGCGCGCGGTGTCGGTCTCGCCGTCGGCTTCAACCGCCGCGTGGCGCCCGGCTACGCCCAGTGCGCCGAGCACCCGCGCGAGCTGATCCTCATGCAGAAGAACCGGGTCGGGCTGCCGGAGGCGCCGCGGACCATGGTCCTGGACGACTTCATCCACGTGGTCGACACCCTGCGCTTCCTGGTACCCGGGCCGGTCGAGCACACCGTCGTACGGGCCAGGATCCGCGACGGCCTGATGCACCACGTCGTGCTCCAGCTGTCCGGCGACGGCTTCACCGCCATCGGTGCGATGAACCGGCTCAGCGGCTCGACCGAGGAACGGCTGGAGGTCTCCGGCCAGGACTCCAAGCGTGAGGTCGTCAACCTCGCCGAGGTGATCGACCACAAGGGGCAGCCGAGCGTACGGCGGCGCGGCGACTGGGTGCCGGTGGCCCGTCAGCGCGGCATCGAGCAGAGCGTGCTGTCGTTCCTGGACGCCGTGCGGGCCGGAAAGCCGCTGAGCGCCCGGGACGCCCTGGAGACGCACGAACTCTGCGAGCGCATCCTGCGCGATCTCGACTGCGCGTAGGGCCTTGCGCAGGGCCGCACGTGGTGGGCAGCTCGTCCGGGACGGGGCGGCCCCTGCCCCCGCCCGCCGTTCCTCCGGATGCGTGCGGACCGGGGCCGATGCAGGCTGAGGAGATGGACCGTCGGCCCGTGGAGGTGACCTCGTGAAGCCCCGCCGCGAGTCCCACGGCTGGAGTGCGCTCCAACCCCCGCCCGGCTACTACTCGGCGGACGGACGTCCGCCCGACGCCATGCAGCGCGCCCTGATCCTCGACTGGGCGGTCAGCCAGCGGATCGCGAGCGGCTGGCGCGTGGAGTCCCGCTCCGCGACCCAGGTCGTCATGGTCCGGGGCCGTCCCCTGAACCATGTGCTGCACGCCGTCCTGACGGTTTTCAGCTGCTTCATGTGGGGCGTGGTGTGGCTGGTGCTGGGCGTGACCAACAAGGTCGAACGGATCGCGCTCACCGCTGACGCCATGGGCGACATCGTCTCCGTGAACGGTCCGGGCCGGAACACGTTCTGAACGCACACCACTCATGAGCCGGACGTGCACGACCCGTGGGTCACTGCGTGGGCTCCGTCCGGGACTCCGGCTCCGTCCCGGACTCCGCTGCCGGGCGGGTGGGCTGTACGGATGCCGCCCCGTCGTCCGCGGCGACCGCACCCACCGGTACGGACCGGCTGGGCCTGCCGCGCACGGACCGTATCCCTTCGAGGGCGCAGAACGCGGCCAGGATGCCCAGTGCGCCGTACAACGGCCAGTCACCCAGCCGGACGTACAGCGTGGTGCCGCCGGCCAGGGGTACGCCGAACACCTCAGCCCCGCTCGTGTCCGTACCGAGCGGAGCACCGACCCGCTCACCCTGCGGGCCGTACACCGCGCTGACACCCGTCAGCGTGGCATGCACCATTGGGCGGCCGTTCTCGGCGGCCCGCAGCGCTCCGAGCGAGGCGTGCTGGGCGGGTGCCCAGCTGTGCTGGAAGGACGAGGTGGAGGACTGGGCGATCAGCAGCTGTGCACCGTCACGGGTCAGCCGCCGGCTCATGTCGGGAAACGCGGACTCGAAACAGACCAGCGGGCCGATGCGCAGCGCACTCGCGCCGGGCAGCGTCATCGTCACCTGCCGTGTGCCGCGCAGCCGGTCCTCGCCGGCCGCCCTGCCCATCGAGGTGGCCCAGCCGAGTGCCGAACGGGCTGGGACGTACTCGCCGAAGGGAACCAGCCGCATCTTGTCGTAACGGTCCCCGGTCAGTCCCCGCGGACCCACCAGCACCGCGCTCTTGAAGATGCCGGTCCGGCCCGACGCATCGGTCTGTTTGGCGTCCACGTTCACCAGCACATCCGCGCCCACCAGCCGCGACAGCGCCGCGATCCGGGCCGCGACATCGGGCCGCCGGACCGGATCGACCCCGACGCTGCTCTCGCCCCACACGACCAGGTCGAGGTCCCGGCCCGCCAGCGAGCGCGTCAGCTCCTCACTGCGGGCGAAACGGCGCTGCACACTGCCGGGCCCCTCGATGACACCGGGCTGCACGACGGCGATCCGCGCCACCCCCGAACGCTCCGGCTGCGGCGCCCACATCCACACCGTGCCCACCGCCACGGCGCCCGCCACGAGCGAGACGACGGCCGCCGTACGGGCGGCCGAGGCCACCAGCAGCACGGTGAGCGCGGTGTTCACCGCCACCACCAGCAGGCTCACCAGCCAGACCCCGCCCACCGAAGCCAGCCGGAGCGCGGGTGTCACCTGCCACTGGCTCGCGCCCAGCAGCCCCCAGGGGCCGCCGAGCGCCTCCCAGGAGCGGGCCAGTTCGATCATCAGCCAGCCGCACGGGACCACGATCACGGCCGCCACCACCGCGGCGGCGGACAGCGGCCCGCGCAGCAGGCGGGAGACCAGCAGGCCCCACGGGGCCCACAGCAGACCGAGCAGGGCCGCGAGCACCACGATGAACACATGGAGACTCGGCATCAGCCAGTGGTGCACGGCCATCATGAAACCGGTACCGCCGAGCCACCCGTCGAGCGCCGCCCGGCGGCCGCTGCCGGCGGACCGGATCAGCAGCAGCAGCGGGACCAGGGCGACGTAGGCGAACCACCACAGCGAGGGAGCGGGGAACGCGAGCGCCGGCAGCGCACCGGCGAGGAGCGCGACGACGCCACGCCACAGGGCGGATCCGAGTATCCGTTCGCCCCACTCGCGCCGCTGCCCGGCCCTGGTCCACATGCCGCGCCTCCTCGTCCTGCCCGCATCGCCGATTCCGTCGGGGACCCGCTCCGGTGTTCTCCCCCAGTGTGGGGCAGCGGAAGCGGACCGGCGCGGATCAGCCGGCGGCGAGGGCGCCCGACAGGCTCCGCCACTTCTCCTGGACGGTCACACCCCGGATCTGCCAGCCGCTGTCCGTGCGGACCAGGTCGAAGGCGTACCGCCCGCCGGAGACGAAGTTCGGTGCGGTCGCACGGGATTCGTCCCCGCCGTTCCCGGCGGCTTCGGCGTCGTTCACGAGCCGCATCGGGTTCAGGTAGTCGGCCTGCACCCGGGCGCCGTCGCCCGGGTAGCCCCCGAGATCCTGGAGGTCGAGGCGGCGGTTGACGATCAGATGCTGCCGAACGGGAAAGAGCAGCATGGTCTGCGAGAGCCATTGCGCGACCTCGGACGCGGGCCCTTCGATGCCGCCCGCGGCGCGGTAGTCGGCGCGGCCGTCCGACGTGAACAGTGCCCGGTAGTCCGCCCATTCGCCGTCGTCCACCGCCACCGCGTAGCCGGTGATCACTGCATCGATGGAGATCCGGTCCATCACGGTCGAGAGATCCACACGCTGCGTCATCGGGTCAGTCTGTGCCCGCGGGAGTCAGGGGCCAAGTGCCGTGCACAGAAGGCCGGCCGGGACCCGCCGCGCGGGCGGCGGTGCCGGAGGCGCGGAAGCACGGCGTCACCCGGGCACCACGGCCACCGGGCCCCGCGCGTGCGTGAGCGTGGTCTGCGCCACCGGCGAGAGGCCGAGCCCCAGTGACTCGCCGCCCCTGCGCCGCCCGATCACCGTCAGGGCCGCGGTCGCCGACGCCGCGACGAGCGTGTGCGACGCGGAGCCGTTGACGGGCTCCCGCACGACCTCGACCCCCGGGTACCGCTCCCGCCGCCCCGCGGTCAGCTCGGCGAGGGTGCGCTCGGCCGAGTCGGCCGCCGCGTCCCGGTCGAACACCGGTCCGCCGGACAGCATCGAGGAGAACATCGTCCAGCCGTGCACGATCCGCAACCGTGCACCGGGGCGCGACGCGGCCGCCTCGAAGGCGAACTCCAGCACCGACTCACTGCTCTCGTCGGCGGCCACGCCCGCAACGACGTCCTGGAAGACCTCCGCCGCCTCCTGCGGGTCGTCCTCCCGCCGCCCGCCGTGGACGACGACCACGGGGCACCGGGCCATGGACGCGGTCGCCAGGCTGTTGGAACCCAGCATCAGGGAGCGGAAACCGCCGAGCCCGCGCGAGCCGACCACCACCATCGACGCGGCGCGGCTGAGCGCGGTCAGTGCCGCCGCCGGGAAGTCGAGCGGCGCGAGGGTCGTGGGACGCAGCCCCGGCGCGATCTCCTTCACCCGGCGGACGGACTCCGTGAGCAGTTCCTCCGCCTCGCGCTGCTGCGCCTCCTGGCCGGCCCGCCGGGTGTGCTGGAGCGCGTGCACGACCACCAGCGCACGTCCCCGGCGGAGCGCCTCGCGGGCCGCCCAGTCCAGTGCCTCGCGGCCGGGCGACGAACCGTCGACCCCGGCGATCACGGGAAGCTCGGTGCTGGTCATGGCTGTCTCCGGAGTCCGCTGGCAGGTGTCCCGTCCGGCACGTGCGCGCCGGGGACGTCCCTCGTACGCTACGGCCGGCCGCTGCCCGTCGCCGAGGCGGGGGCGGCCGGCCGGGTCCGGCACGACGGTGCGCCGAACGCTGTTGTCCTCGTCGGCTGCCGCGCCTGCACCTATGCTCGCGGGATGGAGCAGAGCGAAGTCGTGAAGCGTGTGATCGGCATCCTCACGGAGGCGGGCGAAATGCGCAGGCTCTTGGAGGAGAGCCCGGACCGAGGTGACCCGAGCAACGACTCGACCGTGGTGACCGCCCTCCTGAACGAGACGATGCCGCGGATCGCGATCCCCGAGGACGCCACCATCGAGGACGTGGTGGGGCTGGTCGGCCGCGAGGTCGGGGGAGCGGTGGAGCAGTTGGTCGGCGCGTTCACCCTGGCGTTCGCGATGCTGGCGCAGGTGCACGACTCGGGTCAGACGGATGTGTCGTCCGCGGACGTGCTGCAGGACCTCGCGCTGCGGGCCGAGCAGTTCGGCACCGAGGGCCCGGGGGAAACGGAAGCGTAGGGCCGTCCGGGACGGGCGGCATACTCGTCGGCATGCGCATCGACTTCGACCCCCAGTGCACGGACCGGGGCACGTTCTACCGGCTGCTCACCGCCGTGGTCGTTCCCCGGCCCATCGCCTGGATCTCCACCGTCACCCCGGACGGCGAAACGGCCAACCTCGCACCTGCGAGGTTCCACGGAAAGCGATGACGGATCGTCGACGTTAGCGCAGGTCGGAGGGTGTGACAACGTCTGGGTTGGCTTGATTGGCCACTCTCGCTGTGCCGCTGAGACCTGTCTTGATATGGGACGCCTGGACGAGCAGTTGGCCGCGTCCGGCGGCCGGTTTGCCGCGAGCTTGGAACACGAGTCCGAACGGGACGCCGACAACCGTCCCGACACCCGGGGACAGGCCGACTCCACCTTCGGGGCCCGCATCCTGCACGGCACCGTCACCCAGGCCGCAGTCGTCGACGACGACGCCGACCGCAGCCTCGCGCTCACCCCCGAGGACCGCCGCGCCCTGACAGCAATCCCCACCGACGGCCACGGACACACCATCCGCCTCTCCATGCTGCGCGCCTACCGCGTCACAGCGGTCCACGGCGACGACCAGGACATCCTGATCACTGGCCTGCCCCTGCACCCGGTGGAAGAGACCGTCCACCGTCTCGAAGCCGTCGAAGCCGTCGAAGCCGCGCTGTTCGGCGCGGCCCTCGTGATCACCGGCATCGTCGGAGTCCTGTGGGTACGGGTCTCCCTGCGCCCCCTCCAGCGGGTCACCGCGCGGGCGGCGGAGGTGGCCGGACTCCCGCTGGCCAGCGGCGAGATCGCCATGCCGGGCCCCCTTCCGGACACCGACCCCCGCACCGAGGTCGGCCAGGTCGGCGGCGCCCTCAACCACATGCTCGGCCACATCGAGAACGCTCTCACCCGCCGCCAGGCGAGTGAGGAACGCCTCCGCCACTTCGCCGCCGACGCCAGTCATGAACTGCGCACCCCAGTCGCCAACATCCGCGGCCACGCGGAACTCGCCCTGCGCCACCGCGGCCCCGTCCCCACCGAGGTCCGCCACGCACTGGAGCGCATCGACCGTGAATCCCAGCGGATGACACTCCTCGTCGACGAACTGCTGCTCCTCGCCCGCCTGGAAGCCGGACGCCCCCTCGAACAGGAACCGGTCGATCTGACCCTGCTGATCCTGAACGCCACGGACGACGCGCGCGCCGCCGGCCCGGACCACCGCTGGCTCCTCGACCTCCCCGAAGAACCCGTCACCGTCACCGGCGATGCCCACCGGCTCCAGCAGGCCATCGGTAACCTTCTCGTCAACGCCCGCACCCATACCCCACCGGGCACCGAAGTCACCATCGCCCTCACCACCGACCGGGCCACCGTGTCCGTCAGCGTCAGCGACAACGGGCCGGGCATCCCCGAAGAGCTCCAGCCGGAGATCTTCGGCCGCTTTGTCCGCGCGGACCACGCCCGCTCCCGCACCACCGGCAGCACCGGCCTCGGCCTCGCCATCGTCCACGCCATCATCACCGCCCACGGCGGAACCGTCACCGTCACCAGCAACCCCGGACACACCACCTTCCAACTTACGTTTCCCCGCTGACAACGCACGGTCGGCTGCAGCCCCTCAGCGGTCCGGCAAGTGAGACGGGTGAGTCCGCCACGAGTGAAAGGACGCAGCGCTGTTCGGCCTCAGCGGTGTTCAGGAGCAGGGCGGCGGTGCACTTCGCAATCTCGTAGCTGGCCCGTCAGGTCACAGTCGGTGGTCTTGGTGGACAGCACCGGCCAGGGTTGGCCGGCTGCCGACTTCTCGGTACTGGCCAGCGGGGCACGGAGCAGCGTATGTCCAGCTGCCGGCCTAATGAACGGAGCCCGGACACACAGTCGTGCATGTTGTCCAGCCAAGGAGCAATGCTCAAGACCTGTGGATCGGGGCTCGGGTGGCACGCGAAGGGCGTACCTTCCCGAGTGATCGATTGAAGGTCACCGAGTAGGCCGGCGTTCGCAGCGCCGGTCGGGAAGGCACGCCCGTGCTCAGCGTAGTCAACAACGACGGAACCACCGAGACCGGATCCCTGATCGACGAGATCGTCCGCGAGGGCGCCCGGCGGATGCTGGCCGCCGCCCTGGAGGCGGAAGTCAACGCATACATAGCCGAGTTGGCCGGTGAGCGGGACGAGAGCGGTCGCCGCCTGGTCGTGCGCAACGGCCATCACCAGCCGCGGAAGGTCAGCACCTCCGCCGGAGTCGTGGAGGTCAAGGCCCCGCGCGTGAACGACAAGCGCATCGACGAGGCCACAGGCGAACGCAAGCGGTCTCCTCGGCGATCCTGCCGCCCTGGGCACGGAAGTCCCCGAAGATCAGCGAGGTGCTGCCGCTGCTCTACCTGCACGGCCTGTCCTCCGGCGACTTCGTGCCCGCACTCGAGCAGTTCCTCGGCTCCTCGGCCGGCCTCTCGCCCGCCACCGTGACGCGGCTGACCGTCCAGTGGCAGGCCGACCACAGGGCGTTCATGGACCGCGACCTGTCCGCCACCGACTACGTGTACGTCTGGGCCGACGGCGTCCATCTGCGCATCCGCCTGGAGGAGGCGAAGGCCGCGGTCCTGGTGCTGATGGGCGTGCGGGCCGACGGCACGAAGGAACTGATCGCGATGACGGACGGATACCGCGAGTCGTCCGAGGCGTGGGCCGGGCTGCTGCGGGACTGCGCTCGCCGGGGCATGCGAGCCCCGGTCCTGGCCGTCGGCGATGGCGCACTCGGCTTCTGGAACGCACTGAACGAGGTTTTCCCCGACACCCGTCATCAAAGGTGCTGGGTGCACAAAACGGCCAACGTTTTGGACGCCCTGCCGAAGTCGGCCCAGCCCGCGGCCAAGCGCGCGATCCAGGAGATCTACAACGCCGAGGACAAGGAGCACGCGGCCAGGGCCGTCCGTGATTTCGAGCGCGCCTACCAGGCGAAATACCCCAAGGTCATCAAGCGGATCACGGACGACGAGGACGAGCTGCTGGCGTTCTTCGACTTCCCCGCCGAGCACTGGACCCATCTGCGCACCACAAATCCGATCGAGTCGACCTTCGCCACGGTCCGGTTGCGGACGAAGGTCACCAAGGGCGCCGGCAGCCGGGGAGCCGCCCTCGCCATGGTCTTCAAGCTGATCGAATCCGCTCAGGCCCGCTGGCGCGCGGTCAACGCGCCCCATCTCGTGGCGCTGGTGCGGGCCGGCGCCCGTTTTGAGCGCGGCCACTTGGTCGAGTGCCCCGAGGAGGCCGCCGCGTGAATGGCCTCAACGGTGCCGATGACCGTTTCGCCGAGGATGAGCACCAGCGATTCGCCCGCTACCTGCACGAGCTGGCCGTCGTCCGTGACGAAGACGAAGACGATCTGGTGACCAGAATCCTGCGCGACCCGGACACGACGATGGCGCAGTCGGCCATCGTCCGTCACCCCTCGACCGTCGAGCGGCGCTACTGCTGACCGACGAGGGGTTCACCGGCTGGGCCCGCGTGATGGCCGAGATCAGCGCGGAGCGGGAGTTCCTCGCCCGCCGTCTGCGCGAATGGACCCTGCTGCGGTCAATCGCCGTGGGCGAGCCGTGGGGCTCGGAGGAAGTCACCACCGGATCCGACTGGTTCCAGCGCAAGGCCGTCGAAACCCTGCCCTCACCCGCCGTCCTCATCCTGCTCGCCGAGACCGGAAGAACCCGACGCGTCCGCGCTGACGCCAGTCGCCGACTGCGTCAGCGACACCACCGCGACTGACCTGATCCACAGGTCTTGACTATTCCTCCCGGCCCAAGCAGGCGGGAAGGCTGATCCTCTGGGAGAAATACCTCAGTGCCTCCGGTCGGGCCGGTCGGCCCACGGCCTCGCCCTGCCCGGCCCTACTCCGTGTGAGGCATTGCTCGGCAGGGTGGGAGGCGTCAGGAGTTACGAGGTGGCGAAAGGGGACGCTCATGGGCATGGTCACTCTCGGATATGACGGATCTCCTGAGAGCGAGGCCGTCGCTGTATGGGCAGCGGAAAAGGCCAAGAGGGAGGGTAAAGCCCTGCGCGTCGTCTACGCATGGGAGTGGTCGCCCTACTCTCTCGTTCTCAAAGATGCCAAGACAGAAAGACAGTGGGTGGAGAACCTGCCTCGTCAGGCGGCATCGAAGCTTGCGCAGCGCTATAAAGGTCTGAAGGTCACAGGGGAGCGCATCGACGGTCCCCCGGCTGATGCGCTCATCACTCACTGTCACGACAGTGAGATGGTAGTGCTTGGGTCGAGGGCCCTCAGCGGTCCGCGTGGTTTCCTCGTGGGGTCCGTCGCCCAGTCCGTGGCCGCGCGCAGCGACCGCCCGGTGGCGCTCGTCAGGGTTCCAACTCGTCCCCCCGACGGTACCAAGAAGGGTTCCTCACCGATACCGCTCGCCGAGCGCCGCGAAGTACTCCTCGGCGTCGACGGCACGGCCGACAGCGACAGCCTGTTCGCCGTTGCCTTCGGGGAGGCCGCTCAGCGCGGACAGGCACTACGTGTTGTTCACGGCTGGAGACTGCCAGGTATAGCGGCGGTGGACTGCGGTCTCCTGAGGGACGAACGCAAAGCAGAACTGGTCCGTAAGGAAGAGAAGTGGCTCGACGGTGTTATCCAGCCGTGGGCCGAGAAGTTTCCCGAGATGAAGGTGATCAAGGATGCTCATCTCGGTAGCCTCGCCGAATATCTGGTACACGTTTCCCATCAAGCCTCGCTGCTCGTGGTGGGCCGCCACGAGCAGAAACATGAACTGGTCGGAACACTGCTGGGGCACGTGACACACGCCGTCATGCACCACGCGCAGGCTCCGGTCATCGTGGTGCCCGAACAATGAGGTGCCCGTCGCGAAGTCGGCACCCGGTCGGGCGATGCGTGAGCTGCTTCAGAACGATCGCAACGGCGAGCAATCGAACCGCAATCAGTGGGTGAGGAAGATGGACGGGCCTGTGATCGTCGGGGCCGATGGGTCGGCCGAGTCCATACAAGCGACGGAGTGGGCGGCACTCGAAGCGGACCGCTGGACACGCCCTCTACGGATAGTGCACGCTTTGAGGCACGCGCATGTGGGAGGGATCCCGACCGTCGGGTGGCTGCCCCCAGGACCCGCCGGGGATGCTCGACGGATTGTTGCGCAGGCCGAAGAGCGAGCACGGAAGGTCTGCCCGGGACTTGCCGTCCACGCCAGCGTCGTCGATGAGGCCCCTGTCGAGCACCTGGTTTCGGCGAGCGACTCTGCCGGCCTCGTCGTTGTCGGAAGCCGCGGCCGCGGGGCGATGGTCGGGCGCCTACTCGGCTCGGTCAGCGGAGCTGTGGCAGCCCGGGCAAAGTGCCCCGTCACGCTGGTACGGCAGGATCGACGGGACGAACAGGGTTGGATCGTAGTCGGATTGGGACGCAGCTCCGCATCGCCCGGGGTGCTGGACTACGCCTTCGACGAGGCGCGCCAACGTAACAGGGGTGTGGCTGTGGTGCATGCGTGGATCTGCCCGCGGAATGTGAGTGCCACGGCCCACACCGGACAGTACGACGAGGCGCGTGACGCACATCGTCGTCAGGCTCAGCAGTGGCTCGACGAGATGGTCGCTGGGGCCGTCGAGCGGCACGAGGGCGTCCCGGTGCGCCGCTTTGCGGTGGAGGGGCGGGCTGGCGATGTCCTCGCGGAAGCCGGCCGGGAGGCGGGACTGTTGGTGATCGGTGGACACTCCCGGCACGCGGGGACTGACCAGCAGCTGGGGAGCGTCGGTCATACGGTGCTCCACCGAGCCGGCTGCACGGTCACACTCGTTGCGTCAAAGGCGTGACCAGTTGCGGGCACCGCCGTACGGACGCCCACGAGCTCTCGGTCTGCTGGGCGAGCCCCTGCCGCTGTCAGCGTCGAACGTCACGAGACGGACCGTTTGCCTGCCTGCCTGCCCGTCCAGCCCGGACTCGGGGCCGGTCGGCCCTTGCACGCTCCGCCCGGCGAACTCAGGCTTTTGGTGGAGCAGTTTCTCGCCCAGGAGGGACCATGCACACCCCCCACCTTGTGAGTGATGTGATGACGCGGCCCGTGGTCGCTGTGAGCCTTGATGCCGGATTCAAGGAGATGGTCGAAACTATGGGGCAGTGGAAGGTGAGCGCGCTGCCGGTTCTGGTGGGTGACGGGCGGGTGGCCGGGGTGGTCTCCGAGGCCGACCTGCTGCCCAAGGAAGAGTTCAGGGACGCGGATCCGAGCCGGTCCGAGCAGATGGACCGTCTCACCGATCTCCGCAAGGCGGGAGCATTGACGGCAGGAGACTCGATGAGCGTTCCAGCCGTCACCATCCACGAGGACGCCACCCTGGCACAGGCCGCGCGGACCATGGCGGTGCGAAAAGTGAAGCGTCTGCCGGTTGTCGATTCCGCAGGCATGCTGAGGGGGATCGTCAGCCGCTCCGACCTGTTGAAGGTGTTCTTGCGGTCCGACGAGGACATCGCGGAGGAGGTGCGCCGAGAGGTCGTGCAGCGTCTCTTCCCAATGCCCCGCGAGAGTGTTCAGGTCACAGTCGAGGAAGGTGTGGTCACGCTCAGCGGCACGATTCGCGACACCGCCCTTGTACCGATCGCCACCCGCCTCGCACGAGCGGTCGAAGGGGTGGTGGATGTCGACTGCAGGCTCCTCGGGCCGGCGGCGGCCCGGCGGGCAGGACCGCCACTGGCCAGGCCTCAGTCCTGAGCTTCAGGACCGTACGCCCTGCACGACGCCCCGGGCTTCCCCGATGTCCGGGCAGGCGGACGGCTGCGTTCCGGGTTGGGTAGATCGAGCCAACGAGCTGTGCCGGGAGTAACGGTGCTTGTCCGACCTCCGAGAGCCACGCATATGGGGTCCCCGTCGGAATCCGGGACGCCGACTCGCACTCGTTCGGCCCGGAACCGCAGGTCCACGTCCCAGTGGCCGCGGTAGCGGATACCGACCCGGAACTTCGAAAACTGCGGCAGAGGCGAGGGATCCAGCCGCAGGGCGTCGCCACTGGCCTCCAGGCCGGTCAGACCGCGCTGTACGAGGTCCAGGGTGCCGGCCATCGCACCGAGATGGATGCCTTCCGGCGTGGTACCGCCCTGGGTGTCTGCCACGTCCCCGGTCAGGGCCTCCTCTGCGAATGCCCATGCGTCGTCCCGGCGGGCCCGGGCCAGCACCCAGGCGTGGACCAGAGCGCTGAGGGTGGAGCCGTGAGAGGTGCGGCGTAGGTAGTAGTCGACGGTGTTCCGCCACATGTCGTCGTCGAGGTGGTGGCCGAGTTGCCGGAAGAGGCCCGCGAGTTCTCGGGGCGGGAAGAGGTAGCCCAGCATCAGCACGTCTGCCTGTTTTGACGCCTTGTAGCGGTTGACCGTGTCGCCCTCGGCCTCCAGGATGCGGTCCAGCCTGCGGATGTCGCCGTAGCGCTTGCGATACCACGCCCAGTCGAGCTCAGCCAGTTCCCCGTATCCGGCGAACTGGCTGATGATTCCGTGGTGATAGGGAACGTGGAGCTTGTGAGCGACGTGCTCCCAGCGCTCCGGCTCGTCGCTCGCGATTTGGAGGCGTTCGTACAACTCGTGCCGCCGGGAGTCCGGCAGCACGCGGCACACGTCGAGCGCTCTCATCAGGACCCACGCTGCGGTGACGTTCGTGTAGGTGTTGTCATCAAGGCCCGGTGCGGTGGCCCCTGGGTAACCGTCGTGGTACTCGTCGGGTCCGACGACGCCCCGTACCCGGTACCGGACGAGTGACGTGTCCCAGACCGCGCTGTCCGCCCAGAGGCGCGCAATCTGAAGCAGTGTCTCCGCGCCCTTGCTGTGGAGGAATTCCGTGTCGCCGCTGGCCTGGCAGTACTGCCACACGTTGTATGCGATCGCCGAACCGACGTGGTGCTGGAGCCGGGAGTGATCGGGCAGCCAGCGCCCGGATCGAGGGTTGAGGTGGAGGTCCTGCGTCTCCTCACGGCCGTCACTGCCGCTCTGCCACGGGTACATCGCCCCAGCCCGGCCCGCCTCCCGTGCGGCCCGGCAGGCCGCAGGCAGCCGCCGGTAACGGTAGGTGAGCAGGGCGCGGGAGACCTCCGGGAAGTGTAGGTTCAGGTACGGGAGGACGAACAGTTCGTCCCAGAAGACGTGTCCCCGGTACGCCTCCCCGTGGAGTCCCCTGGCGGGGACACCGACATCCAGTTCGGCGGTGTGCGGGGAGAGAGTTTGAAGGACGTGGAAGATGTGCAGGCGCAGGATGCGGCCTGCGTCTCCCGGCACGTCCAGTTCCGCACGCCGCCACAGGTGCTCCCAGGCTCGGTGGTGCAAGGCCAGCAGTCGGGGAAAGCCGGGGGCTCGGCGTACCGCTGCGACAGCCGCCTGCCGGGGGCCGCTGATCGCTGGGTCGCCCGAGGTGTACAGGGCGGCCGTCTTGTCCACGGTTACGGTCTGTCCGTCCGCCACTGGGACAGTCAGCGTTCGTGATGCCCAGCGCGCGGTGAGTCGTGTGCGGGAGCGGACCGTGCGGTGGCCGACGGCCCGGGTACGAGCCGCCAGCGCGATGCGGATGTCGGAGCTGACGGTGCTGCAGCGCAGCCAAACCGTGTCGTCCGCCTCCTGCCCGGTGAGCCAGTTGGTCAGGTGCCGATCGGCCAGGTCGTGGTATCGCTCGACCCCGGTGTTCCGCACATCGCCGTCCAGCCCTGCTTCCACCTCCACCTCCCCGGCCCATCCCTCGGCGGTGAACGAGGTGCGCTGGGCCGCCAGGTGGGGATCACCCATGTGTACGAGTCGTTGCTGTTTGACGTGCAGCCGCTGGCTGCGTCCGTCCAGCGCGTATACCGACCGGCGAGTGAGCGTGCCGTGCCGCAAGTCGAGCGTCTGGCGGTGCTCGGTGAGTTCGGCGCTGTCGGGTGAGAGCCATGGGCCAGACGGTGCCCCGGCGGGGCGTACGCGGTAGCGCAGCGGAAGCCAATTGGGCAGGTTGACCATGTCCTCGTTCTCGGTCCGGTGTCCCGCCACGGTGGAGGTGAGCCGGTTGTAGCAGCCAGCCGCGTACGTTCCGGGGTAGTGCGTCGGTCCTGCGTCCGTCTCGGAGGCGGCGCCACGGGTAGCGAAAAGCCCGTTGCCGAGCGTGCACAGCGTTTCGCGTAGTCGCTCCGTCTGTGGGTCGTAGCCCTCGTATGTCCAGGTCCACGCGTGCACGGTCATTCCTCCTCGCCGGTCAGCAGCTCACCGGGGTCGGTCACCACTACATCGGCGCCGGACCGGTGCAGCAGGGCGGCACCCGTACGTTCCGGCGAACGGTCCACGCCGATCACCAGGCCGAAACCGCCGCGCCGACCTGCTTCGACGCCGGCGGGCGCATCCTCGATGACGGCGCTGTCCCGCGCCGGCACGCCGAGACGCCGGGCGGCTTCCAGGAAGAGCGCCGGATCGGGTTTGCCCGGGAGCCCGAGACGGCGGGCCTCGGTCCCGTCCACGACGGTCAGGAGGAGATCGAGGACTCCGGCTGAGGACAGCAGGTCGGTCGCGTGCCGGGACGCCGAAACGGCCGCGCGGGGTACGTGGGCACGGCACAGCGTGTGAAGCAGGCGTACGCTACCGGGCCAGGCAGGGACGGAGTGGTCCTGCAGCCAGGTGTTGAACAGCTGCTCCTTGCGGGCGGCGACGGCCAGCACGGTCTCGGTTCCCGGTCCGTCGTCCGGGTCGCCGAGGGGCAGGGACAGCCCGCACGCGTCGAGGAATGCGGCTGCCCCGTCCTGGCGGGACCTGCCGTCCACGTAGCGGCGGTAGTCGTCCACCTGGTCGAAGGTACGGTCGGCTCCGGCAGCTGCCAGGCAGGCGTCGAACGCGCTCTTCCACGCCGTCGCGTGTGCTCCGGCGGACTCGATGATGACACCGTCGGTGTCGAGGACCACGGCCCGTACGGAGCGCAAACACGAAGCCAGGGCCTGGTTCGCAGTCGCGCTCGTATCGGACATCGTTTCCTCCGAGTCCCCGGAACACCCGCTCGGGCGGTGGTCCTCAGGTGTGGTGTGTCTCCTCTCCACCGTCCCCGCGCTCGACCACCTCCGCCAACGCACCGAAGGGCCCCGCCCGAGGGCCGGACGGCCCGGACGACGGCCCCGGCCAGCCCCAGCGCGCTGCCCGCCCCGAGGACGATGGTGAAAGCCAGTGCTCCGCCGATCTCGACCGAGGGGCGCGAGATGAGATTCCGTACGGCCGGGGATGTGATGACGGGGGTTGTCGTCAGCGTGGGGTACGCCACCCCGGCCGGGGATGCGGCCGGACTGCTGGCGGAGCACGGTGTTGGTGGACTGCCGGTGGTGGACGATGACGACCGCGTGATCGGGGTCGTTGCCCGGACCGACCTGACGCGATACCGCGCCGGGCCCGGCTTCTCCCCTGTGTGTGAAGTGGTGACGCTGCCCGGGCGGCGCACTGTCGGAGAGCTGATGTCGGCCCCGGCGGTCACCATCCGGGCAATCGACACCGTCGCCCTGACGGGCCGCGTCATGGCTGCCCGGGGTATCGGCCGGATCCCGGTGGTGGACGAGGAGGCACGGCTCATCGGCATGATCACTCGGCGCGATCTGCTGCGGGTCTTTGTCCGCCCTGACTCCGAACTCCGCGATGAAATCATCGATGACGTCATGGCCCGCGCCCTGTTTCTGTATCCAGGTCCGCCCACCGTGTCGGTCCAGGACGGCGTGGTGACGCTGCACGGATGTCTGGAGCGGGAGGGAGATGCGTCCGTCGCGGCGCAGATGGCGGCCCGGGTCGACGGAGTGGTGGCGGTGGTAAACCGTCTCACCGGTCGGCGCGCACATGCTCCGGAATGAGGTGCGACGGCCGTGACAGCGACAACGGACCTGTTTGACGGACTGCCGGCCTGCCTACCGACCAGCGCGAGCGGCTGCGGGAAGTCGTATCGGACGTGTCGTTCCACGCGGCAACCGGATCTTAGCTTGTTATTTATGGTCCG
>NZ_JAFMPZ010000106.1 GCF_017353455.1 Streptomyces laculatispora | reverse complement strand
GCGCGCCGCGCACTGCTGCGCCGCCTCGGCCCCGGGTCCCCGCTGCTGCCGATCGCCGCACGCGCCCTGATCGGCTGCGCCCTGGCCGGCTACGTCTCGTCGGCCGCCGGCGTCGGGCGCCCCTACTGGGCGATCGTCACCGCGGCCTCCCTCTACCAGGCCAACGTCACGCTCTCCTGGAACCGGACCCTCCAGCGCACCCTCGGCAACCTCATCGGCGTCCTGGTCTTCGCCGCCGTCCTCCCGGTGACCCGGACCGGCCCGCTGGCCCTGATCGGCTTCTGCCTCTTCTTCAGCTTCGCCGCCGAGGCCCTGATCACCCGCAACTACTGGCTCGGCTCCGTCGCCGTCACCCCGATGGCCCTGCTGGTCCTGGAGTACGCCGGAAGCCACCCGGCCGGTGAACTCATCGGCGACCGGGTCCTGGACACCGTCATCGGCGCCGCCGTCGGATTCCTCGCCGCGATGCTCGTCACCAACCGCCGGGCCACCGGCCGGGTGGAGAGCGCGCTCGCGGCCGCCGTGTCGTCCGCCTCGCGCAGCTCGACCAGGGCTGCGGTGAGCCTGCGGCGGGCGGCGAATGGTGGCAGCGCGACCTGCCCCAGGAGGAGGTACTCGCAGCCGAGCAGGCCGGACACCGTACGCTCGCGGCGACAGCAATACGGCAGGGGCTGATCGCCCCGGCCCCGGAGAACGGAGCGGTGTGACCGACGACATCGTCGCCTCGGTGGTACGGCAGTGGCGGGCAGTGAACCCGGACCTCGACACCGGACCCATGGAGCTCATCGGCCGGATCAACCGCTGCGCCGCCCTGCTCCAGCAGGCCGAGGACGCCCCGCTGCGGGCGGCCGGACTGACCCGCGCCGAGTTCGACCTGCTCGGCGCCGTGCGCCGTACCGACCGTGAACTCACTCCCGGCGAACTGGCCAGGGAGACGTTCTCCTCCGGAGCGGCCGTGACCAAGCGCCTGCGGGTCCTCCAGGAGCGCGGCCTCACCGACCGCCGCAGCGACGACCGGGACCGCCGGGTCGCGCACGTCCGGCTCACCGACGAGGGGCGGGAGCTCGTCGACGGACTGCTGCCGCAGCAGCTGGCGTACGAACGCGCGGTGCTCTCCGGTCTCGACGCGGAGTCCCGCGACCGGCTCAGCGCCCAGCTCAGCGAGCTGCTGGTCCAGTTGGAGGGACGCATCGGCGGCGCCCGCCGCTGACCGTCCGAAGCGCGGCCGCCCCGCCACCGGCTTCGTCAGGAGCCGTGCGGCACCGGCGGCCGCCCGGCCGCGGACAGCAGCGCGGCGGACCGCCGCAGCTCCTCGGCGAGGCGCACCAGTGCGGCATCGTCACCGCGGTCGGCGGGCGCGCAGGCCATCAGCGCGAGCCGGTCCCGCCAGCTGGAACCCGTCAGCGGTACGGCGACCGTGTTCATGCCCGGCGCCGACTCGCCGCGGCTGAGGGCGTATCCGCACGCGCGGATCTCCGCAAGCTCGTCGAGCAGCGCCGACCGCGAGCCGGCCGGGAGCGGGGTGTCCTCGTCCAGCCGCTCCCGCGGATACAGGGCGCAGACCTGTTCGGTGGTCATCCGGGAGAGCAGCATCCTGCCGCCCGATGTGGCGTGCGCGGGGTGGGTGCGGCCCGGCTCCAGCACCACCCGCACCGGGTGCGGGGACTCGCGGCCGTCGGTGACGACGATCCGGTCACCGATGAGCGCGGCACTCTGCACGGTCTCGCCGGTGCGCCGCACCGCGTCGTCGAGTACCGCACCGACCTGTTCGCGGACATCGGTGCCGAATCCGGCGGGGCGGCCCAGCCGCACGAGTTCGGGGCCGGGCGAGTAGCCGCGGCCGGAGGAGTCCCTGATCGCGAAACCGCGCCCCTCCAGTGTGCTGAGCACGCGGTGGGCGGTGGAGCGGCCGACCGAGAGCCTCACGGCCGCCTCGGAGACGGTGAGCGAGTCATGCGTGAGGAACAGCCGCATCAGCCGCAGTCCGGTGTCGAGTGACTCGATGGTGTAGTCCCGCGTCGTCCCCATGAGTTGCCCGTTCCCCTGTTCGTTCGTACGGCGACCGTGCGCTCCACTCGCGTGTCGGTCATGAATCTGTTCCTTTCGATCCGGTTCGATCACATGTGCCTCTGTCCCGTGGTCCGGTACGGAATGGCTCATCCAGGAGCGGATGCGGCTCGCCGATTTGCCCATCCACCCTACGTTGGGAGGGTGTTGAGGTCCCTCCGGGGTCGCAGAGGCGGGTAGTTCGTCCCGCAGTGCGGGACGTGGGGGAGTGATTCTTCCGAAATCTTCCGCACCGTCACTCCCTGCGCACGCTCGGAGGCGGTGTGTGCAAAACCCGCGAGTGTATTACCGCTGGAGTGCTCGCGCAGGGGGTTGGGCGAATGTGCCGAAGCACTGTTTCGATCTGACTAAGCTCACGCGCAGTGAAGTCGAGTTGATGTGAATTCGAGTACTTGTTCCCAACTGCCCTGTAAGCACGTATACCTCCCGAGTCAACCGCCAGAGGTTTTAGATGGTTCGTGTTGAATCACCGCCGATCGACCGAGAAACACCCGTCGTCCGCGCCGTGTTGCTGCCCGTCGTCGTGATGGCGGGCGCGACTGCCGCCGCCTTCGCCCTGGTTGCCGAGGCCGCGCGGATGCCAGTCGCCTGGTGCGGCGCCTTCGCCACCGTCGTGGTCGCCGCGCTCACCGCCGAACTCGCCCGCCGCGGACGTACGATCCGCCGGCAGCGCGCCGAGTACGAGCACCGCTGCACCGGCCTGGAGCGGCGTCTCGCCAGCCACGACGAAGAGACCGTACGGATCAGCAAGGAGCTCCTTCCCGCCGCGATCCACCGGCTGCGGGTGGGCAACTCCCCCGACGAGGTGCTGCGCGACGTCGTGGACGCCGACCCGGTCTACCGGCACCTCCCCGACGCCCAGCGCTCCCTCGTCTACACGGTGCTGGACATCATCGACAACGAGGAGGCGACGCGTGACTCCGCGCAGCGCGCCTTCGTCAACGTCGCCCGCCGCGTCCAGGCCATCGTCCACCGGCAGGCCAGTGAACTGCGGGAGATGGAGGAGCACCACGGGCGCAACCCCGACGTCTTCGACGACCTGCTCCGTATCGACCACGGCACCGCCCTGATCGGACGGCTCGCCGACTCCATCGCCGTCCTCGGCGGCGCCCGCCCCAGCCGCCAGTGGCCCAAGCCCGTACCGCTGTTCAGCGTGCTGCGCGGTGCCATGTCACGGATCCTGGAGTACCCGCGCGTCGATCTGCACTCGATCGCCAAGGTCGCCATCGTCGGCACCGCGGTCGAGCCGCTCATCCACGCCTGCGCCGAACTCCTCGACAACGCAACCCGTTACTCGCCGCCGCAGACCCGCGTGCACGTCACCGCCGTCGAGGTGCAGACCGGCATCGCCATCGAGATCGAGGACGGCGGCGTCAGCCTCAGCGAGGAGGCCCGCGCCCGGGCCGAGAACATGCTCGCCAGGGCCCAGGCCGGCTCCAGCATGAACGACCTCGGCGAGTCCCCGCGGCTCGGCATGGCGGTCGTCGGCCGCCTGTCGCGCATGTACGACCTGCAGGTCTCGCTGCGGCAGTCCGCGTACGGCGGCGTCCGCGCGGTGCTCATCGTGCCCCGCTCCATGATCACCACCGGTCCCGCTCCCGGTATCGCCCACGGCATCGGCGCCACATCGCGGCCGACCAGCGATATCGACCTCGCGAACATGAAGCACGTCGTCCCGGCACGCAGCACCCACCGCAAGCCCAGCCCCCTGGGCGCCCGTCCGGCCACCGGCCCGGTGGCACCCGCCACCCGGCCCGCAATCCCCGCCACCCCGGCCGTCGCCATGGAGGACGAACTCCCCGTGGTGACGGAGTGGACCGCGGGCGGACTCCCGCAACGACGCAGCCGCGGCCGCGCACCGCTGGGTTCCCACAACCTCCCCGCGCAGCCCGCAGATCCCACCGCGGGCCGGACCAACGGCCACGGAAACGGCCACGAGAACGGCAAGGAGCCGCCTCCCGGGATCTGGCTGGAGGCGTTCACCAAGGCGGCCAACGGCGTTCCCCGGGAGCCCAGGCCCGACGAAGACTCCGATGACGCGTGGGACAAGGGAGATCTGAAGTGATCCAGCAACGGGGAAACATGGACTGGATGCTCAAAGAGCTGGCCGACGACGTTCCGGACATCCACCAGATCGTGGTGCTCTCCGCGGACGGCCTGCGCATCGCCCGGCACGGCGGCGACCCCGATGTCGCCGACCGGCTCGCGGCGGCCTGCGCCGGACTGCAGAGCCTGGCCGCGGCCGTCGCCTCGGAAATCCCGTACAGCGACGGCCGGATGCGGCTGGTCGTCATCGAGGTCACCGGCGGATTCTTCTACCTGATGGCCGCGGGGGCCGGTGCGTATCTCGCCGTGCTCGCCGGTGAGACGGTGGACGCGGGCCTCGTCGGATCGCGGATGCGCGACATGGTCGTACGGATCGGCGCCCATCTGACGAGCCCGCCCCGGCACGACGGGCAGGCCGGATGAGTTCTATCCGACGAGAACGCCGCACGGTCGATCCGGAGCTGAGCGATCCGGAACGGCTCTACGTGATCACCGGCGATCCCGACGGCAGCGAGCGGGCAGCACTCGACCTGGTCACGATGGTGGTCTCGAAGTCACAACCGACACCGACGGTCCAGCCCGAGCAGGCCGTGATCCTGCGGCTCTGTCAGGCCCCGTTGTCCGTCGCCGAGATCTCCGCCTACCTCAGCCTGCCGTTCAGCGTGGTGACCTCGCTCCTCACCGAGCTCCTCGCGACCGAACTGATCGAATCGCGAGCGCCGATCATCCGCGCAACCCTCCCGGACAGGTCCCTCCTCGAAGCGGTGATGCATGGACTTCAGAAACTCTGACACGATCACGGGCCCCCGGAGCGAGGACGTCCTTCCCACCACGGCCACCGCCGCGGTGAAGGTCGTGATCGTCGGCGGGTTCGGGGTCGGCAAGACGACGATGGTCGGATCGGTCAGCGAGATCCGGCCGCTGACCACCGAAGAGACCATGACCCAGGCCGGCGTCGGCGTGGACGACAACTCCGGGGTGGAGAGCAAGACCGCCACCACGGTCGCCATGGACTTCGGCCGGATCAGCATCAGTGAGGAGCTGATCCTCTATCTGTTCGGCACTCCCGGCCAGGAACGCTTCTGGTTCCTGTGGAACGGCCTGTTCGAGGGAGCACTCGGCGCCGTCGTCCTCATCGACACCCGCCGGCTGGAGGTCAGCTTCGACGTCATCGGACGGCTGGAGGAACGCGGCGTGCCGTTCGTCGTCGCCGTCAACACCTTCCCCGACGCGCCGAAGCACCCCGTCGAGGCCCTGCGCAGCGCCCTGGACCTGCCGGACGAGGTCCCGATGATCGACTGCGACGCCCGGCTGCGCGTCTCCAGCCGCGATGTGCTGATGACCTTGATGCGGTATCTGCACAGTGCGGCGGTCCCGCGCGGCTGACCTTGCCCGAACGCGTCCCGCGCCCCCGTTCCACGCGCCCCCACCGCGTGCCCCATTCGTCCGGCCCTTGCGAGCCTGATCCCTGGAGCGATCGTGACAACCCCATTCCACTACGAGCCCGGAGCGGCCACTGGGCCGGTTCCGCCCCCTG
>NZ_JAFMPZ010000105.1 GCF_017353455.1 Streptomyces laculatispora | reverse complement strand
GCGGGTGCCCTCCGCGGAGGGGGCACAGGGGGTCGGCCTGTTCCGCTGGACGGACGAGAAGGAGCGGCTGCACCTGATCGGCTATCCGCGGGCGGAGTCGGTCCCGGTGGACTGACGGCCGGCCCGCAGACCCGCGGGTGGGCCGTACGCCTCACGCGGCACGGCCCGGCCCGCTGCCCGTCACGGCCTCGCGGCCACCTGCTGCCAGGGCCGGCACAGCACCAGGAAGCACGTCATCGCGCCCACCGCGCACACGAGCTGCACGACGGCCATCGGTACGGCCGTCGCCTCCCCCGCGATCCCGACGAGCGGCGAGGCGACGGCGCCGATCAGGAACGACGACGTACCGAGCAGCGCGGAGGCGGACCCGGCGGCGTGCTTGGTGCGCATCAGGGCCTGCGCGTTGGTGTTCGGCATCGCGAGACCCATCGCGGACATCAGGACGAAGAGTGCGGACGCCACCGGGAGGAGTCCGACGTCGCCGAAGACCCCGGACGTCATCAGCAGCAGCGCCGTCGCGGCCAGCACGATGACACCGAGCCCGAAGCCGAGTGCCTTGTCGAGGCTGATCCGCCCGACGAGGATCTTGCCGTTGATCTGGCCCACGACGATCAGGCCGACCGAGTTGACGCCGAAGAGCAGGCTGAAGGTCTGCGGCGAGGCGCCGTAGATCTCCTGCACGACGAACGGCGAGGCGCTCACGTACGCGAAGAGGGCGGCGAAGGCCAGGCTGCCCGCGATCATGTAGCCGGTGAAGACGCGGTCGGCGAGCAGCCCGCGCATGGTGCGCAGCGCGTCGCCGATGCCGCCGGTGTGCCGTTCCCCGGCCGGCAGGGTCTCCTGCAGCCACTTCCAGACGACCAGGGTGAGGAGGATGCCGACCACGGTGAGGACGGCGAAGATGCCCCGCCAGTCGGTGATCCGCAGGACCTGTCCGCCGATGACGGGGGCGATGACCGGGGCGACGCCGGAGATCAGCATGAGTGTGGAGAAGAACCTGGCCATCTCCATGCCGTCGTACATGTCACGCACCACCGCACGGGCGATGACGATGCCGGCCGCGCCCGCGAGGCCCTGGAGCAGCCGGAAGCCGATGAGGAGTTCGACGGTCGGGGCGAAGACGCAGATCGCGGTGGCGAAGACGTAGACGATCATGCCGATGAGCAGCGGACGGCGCCTGCCCCAGCGGTCGCTCATCGGTCCGACGACGACCTGGCCGAGCGCCATCCCGGTGAGGCAGGCGGTGAGGGTGAGCTGGACGGTCGAGGCGGGTGCGTGCAGCGCGTCGGTGACGGCGGGCAGCGCCGGGAGGTACATGTCCATGGACAGCGGCGGCAGCGCGGTCAGACCGCCGAGGACCAGGGTGACGAGAAGTCCGGTGCGCCGGGCCGCCGCCGTGGCGGCCTGCCGGGGCGGAGAGGTGACGGGCCCGCCGGGAAGTCCGGTCCCGGCGCCGGTGTCGGCTATGTGTGCGTGCTGGGCCCGGCTGACGCCGCTCTCCGGCATTCTCATCTCCATTGTTGTTGAATCCGCCTCTATGCTCTCAGCTCAGCGGGAATGGTCGATACCTTTTTGGGAGCGTGCATGAGCAGGACTGTCCGTTGGGGCGTGCTGGCGACCGGTGGCATCGCGGCGGCCTTCACCGCTGACCTGCTGGCGATGCCCGATGCGGAGGTGGTGGCCGTCGCCTCCCGTACGGACACCTCGGCGAAGGCGTTCGCCGAGCGCTTCGCGATACCCAGGGCGTACGGAAGCTGGGCCGACCTCGTCGCCGACGACGAGGTCGACGTGGTGTACGTGGCCACGCCGCACTCGGCGCACCGGGAGGCGGCCACGCTCGCGCTGGAGGCCGGGAAGCACGTGCTGTGCGAGAAGGCGTTCACGCTCAACGAGTCCGAGGCGCTGGACCTGGTGAAGCTCGCCCGGGACCGCGGCCTCTTCCTGATGGAGGCCATGTGGACGTACTGCAACCCGGTCATCCGGCGGATGACCGAGCTGGTGCGGGACGGGGCGATCGGCGAGATCCGTACCGTGCAGGCCGACTTCGGCTTCGCCGGTGACTTCGGCGCCGGGCACCGGCTGCGCGATCCCGCGCTGGGCGGCGGTGCGCTGCTGGACCTCGGGGTCTACCCGGTGTCGTTCGCGCACCTGCTGCTGGGTGAGCCGGACCGGGTGCAGGCGGACGCGCTGCTGTCGCCGGAGGGCGTCGACCTGAACACCGGGATGCTGCTGGGCTGGGACTCGGGCGCCACCGCCCTGCTCGCCTGCTCGATCGTCGGGCACCACCCGACGGCCGCCACGGTCATCGGGACGGCCGGGCGGATCGACTTCCCGGACAGCTTCTTCTACCCGCGGCGTTTCGTGCTGCACCGGGCGGACCGCGAGCCCGAGGAGATCACCTCCGGGCCGGGCCCGCAGGGCCTGTCGGGGATGCAGTACGAGGCGGCCGAGGTGATGCGGGCGATCCGGGCGGGCGAGACGGAGTCCGCGCTGGTACCGCTGGACGGGTCGCTCGCGGTGATGCGGACGCTCGACGCGGTACGTGAGCGCATCGGCGTCCGCTACCCGGTGGACGCGCTCTGACGAGCGGCCCGGGGCGGCGGTCGCGCTCCAGGGCCGCTCGTGCGGATCAGGCCGGGGTGAGGCCCTGGTTCCCGACCTCCGTGACGAGGGAGGCGGCCGTCGTGACGGGGGAACCGGGCTTGGTGACGGCGGCCACCGTGCGGTAGTCGGCCCGCGCCTGCCGCTCCTGGAGCGTGACGACGGCGTACCCGCGGCGTCCGTTGTAGAACTTCAGGTGCGGGTTGGCCTGCGTCAGGTTGTTCCAGTTGGCCGGCTTCTCCGAGCCGTCCTTGCCGCTGGTGATGGACGTGGCGACGATCTCGGTGCCGACGGTGCGGGACGAGGGGTCGTCGAAGTCCCGCTTCAGGTCGAAGGCGTAGCCGACGTGGACATCGCCGGTCAGCACCATCAGGTTGTCCACCCCGGCGGCCTCGGCGCCCTTGAGGATCCGGTCCCGGGACGCCGGGTATCCGTCCCAGGAGTCCATCGAGAGCTTGTAGGCGTCGGTCGGTACGTCGCGCCGCTGGGCGAAGGTGACCTGCTGCGGCACGACGTTCCAGGTGGCCCGCGAGTGGCGCCAGCCGTCGATCAGCCAGCGCTCCTGGGCGGCGCCGGTCAGGGTGCGCGCCGGGTCCTCGGACTCGGGTCCGGGGGTCTGCCAGCCGTCGCCGTACGCCTGGTCGCTGCGGTACTGGCGGGTGTCGAGGATGTCGAACTGGGCGAGCCGGCCGAACTGCAGGCGCCGGTAGAGCCTCATGTCCGGGCCGGTCGGCCGCTGCGGGGCGCGCAGCGGCTGGTTCTCCCAGTACGCCCGGTAGGCGGCGGCCCGGCGGATCAGGAACTCCTCCGGCGGCACGTCGTTCTCGGGGATGTCCCCGGCGTAGTTGTTCTCGGTCTCGTGGTCGTCCCAGGTGACGACGAAGGGGTGCGCGGCGTGGGCGGCGCGCAGATCGGGGTCGGACTTGTAGAGGGCGTACCGCAGCCGGTAGTCCTCCAGCGTGGCCGTCTCCCGGTTGAAGAGGGCGGGCAACGTGCGGTCGGTGTAGTTGCGGGCCCCGCCGGTCGCGGTCACGGCGTACTCGTAGAGGTAGTCACCGAGGTGGAAGACGACGTCGACGTCCTCCTGGGCGAGGTGCTTGTAGGCGGTGAAGTAGCCGTCGTGGTAGGCCTGGCAGGACACGGCGGCCAGGCGCAGTTCGCTGTTGCGGGCCCCGTGGGCGGGCGCGGTGCGGGTCCGGCCCACCGGGCTGGTCCACTTGCCGGCGCGGAAGCGGTAGTAGAGCACGCGGTCGGCGTCCAGGCCCCTGACCGCCACGTGGACGCTGTGGTGGAACTCCGGGTGGGCGGTGGCGGAGCCGCGCCGGACGACACGGGTGAAGCGCTCGTCGCGGGCCAGCTCCCAGCGCACCTCGACGCGGGCGCGGGGCAGTCCGCTGTCGGGCTCGTACGGTCGGGGGGCGAGCCTCGTCCACAGCAGGACGGAGTCGGGCAGCGGGTCGCCGGAGGCGACGCCGAGGGTGAACGGGTCCTCGCCGATCTGCCGGGCGTCCAGCTCGGCGGCGCCCGCGGCCCCCGCGGTCGGCAGCCCGACCGAGAAGGCGAGCGCGGCGGCTGCACCGGTGACGGTGAGAAAACGACGGCGGCCCGTGTGCCGGGCGGCGTCGCGCAGCTCCTGCTCCTGCTGGTGCGATGAGTGCGTCATCTGTCCCTCCCCTGACTGGTGATGTGAGGGGAAGTCCACCGGCCCAGCACATCCGGCGGTTGTCGTGCTCGCGTCGTGCGGGCGTCGCCGGGATGAGGAATGCGGCAGGAATGGGTCCCCGGGGGCAAACTCCGCATATGCGCCCAGGACCATGATCATTAACTCCGGGCCGGACGGCCGGGGAATCGCCGGTGCCCGTGCCGGAATCACTCCGGGGAGCGCGAACCCGCCATCCGGAGGCACCGTTCGACCGGACCGCACCGGCGGCCGGACGGCCGCCGGACGAGGGGGCGGCCGCCGGACGGGAGGACGGCCGGGACCCTTCGCCCGGCCCGGACCCTGGGCGTACGCTGCCGCACCATGAGCAACAAACTGTTGAGCTCCGAGGCGAAGACGGCCGTGGTCACGGGCGCGGGCTCCGGGATCGGCCGTGCGGTGGCCCTCGCCCTGACCGGCGCCGGCTGGTCGGTGGCGCTGGCGGGCCGCCGCCCCGAACCGCTCGCCGGGACCGCCGAGCTGGCCGGTGAGCACGCCCGGGTGATCACCGTCCCCACCGACGTCTCGCGCCCCGGGGAGGTGGACGCGCTCTTCTCCTCGGTGCGCGAGTCCTTCGGCCGTCTCGATCTGCTCTTCAACAACGCGGGCACCTTCGGTCCGGGCGGCGTGCCGGTCGAGGACCTCGCGTACGACGACTGGCGCACGGTGGTCGACGTGAACCTGACGGGGGCGTTCCTGTGCGCGCAGGCGGCGTACCGCCAGATGAAGGAGCAGGACCCGCAGGGCGGACGGATCATCAACAACGGCTCGGTCTCCGCGCACGCGCCGCGCCCGCACTCGGTCGCCTACACCGCGACCAAGCACGCGCTGACCGGCCTCACGAAGTCGCTGTCGCTGGACGGGCGTCCGTACCGGATCGCCTGCGGGCAGATCGACATCGGCAACGCGGCGACCGAGATGACCGAGCGGATGCGGACCGGAATCCTCCAGGCCAACGGCGAGCTGGCCGTGGAGCCGGTGATGGCGGCCGCGGACGTGGCGCGGACCGTGGTCCACATGGCGGAACTGCCGCTGGAGGCGAACGTCCAGTTCGCAACGGTGCTGGCGACGGCCATGCCGTACGTGGGCCGAGGCTGACCGTCGACCGGAGCCGGCCAGAATCAGCGGAGCCGGTCGCGAACAGCCCTCGAACGCAACAGAACTGACCAACCATCACGCCGGAGCGACCAACATCGGCCGGAAAGGCACCCCAGCCGGTCCGGCAAGCGCGTGCTGCCCTTATGCTCACTGTTCTTCACCGGAACTCCATATAAGGAACACGGAATGCGCATACGCACCGCGGCGCCTCTCGCTCTGGCCGCAACCACCGCCCTCGCCGGCTCGCTGCTCATCGCGGCGCCCGCCTCGGCCGCCGCGCACCAGGGCGGAGTGCACCTCGGCAAGATCCAGTACGACAGCCCCGGCAAGGACACCCGCTCCAACAGCTCGCTCAACGCCGAATGGGTCGAGATCCACAACAACACCAAGTCGAAGGTGCAGCTCAAGGGCTACAAGCTCAAGGACAACACCGGCTACACCTTCACCTTCGGCAGCTACAACGTCAGCGCGGGCAAGACCGTCAAGGTCCACACCGGCAGGGGCAAGGTCAGCTCCGGCCATGTGTACTGGAACCGCGGTTCGTACGTCTGGAACAACACCGGTGACAAGGCGCGGCTGATCAAGCCGAACGGCAAGCAGCTGGACTCCTGCTCCTGGACGAAGTCGAGCAAGGGCACCAAGAACTGCCACTGAGCCGGCCGGCGCGGTCCGGGACCTGCGGGAATACCCCGGACCGCGCCACGGTTGTGCGGCACATGAGCGAGCCCTCCCACTCCCCGGTCCTGCGCTACACCGCCTTCTCCGCCGACCCGGAGGGCGGCAATCCGGCCGGCGTCGTGCTGGACGCGTCCGGTCTCGACGAGACGGCGATGCTCGCCGTGGCGGCGGATCTCGGTTACAGCGAGTCGGCTTTCCTGACCGGGCGGACCGAGGCGGCGGCGCCGGGCGCACGCGGCTACGCGATCCGCTACTTCAGCCCGAAGGCCGAGGTCCCCTTCTGCGGGCACGCCACCGTCGCGACAGCCCTGGCCCTCGCCGAACGGGACGGCCCCGGGGACCTGGAGTTCGCCACCGCCGCCGGACCGGTGCCGGTCACCGTCGTCCGCGAGGGCACCGAGCTGCGGGCCACCCTCACCAGCGTGGAACCGCATGTCACGGACATCGCCCCGGACGATCTGACGGAGGCGCTGGCCGCCCTGGACTGGCCGGCCGCCGATCTCGACCCGGCCCTGCCGCCCCGTATCGCCTACGCGGGCGCCCGGCATCTGGTGCTGGCCGCCGCGACCCGTGAGCGGCTGGCCGCGCTCGACTACGACTTCGCGCGCCTCGAATCACTCATGCACCGGCTGGACCTGACCACGCTGCAACTGGTGTGGCGTGCCTCGGACAGCGTCTTCCACGTCCGCGACCCGTTCCCGGTCGGCGGGGTGGTCGAGGACCCGGCGACGGGTGCGGCGGCCGCCGCCTTCGGCGCGTATCTGCGCACCCTGTCCCTGGTCCCGGACGCCGCCGGGCTGACCCTCCACCAGGGCGAGGACATGGGCCGGCCCGGCACGCTCACCGTCACCCTGCGGGCGGGCGACACCCGGGTACGGGTGAGCGGGACGGGCACCAGGATCCCGGCACCGGCCGGGGCGTGAGGCACCGGCCGGGGTGCGCGCCCGCCCACCGGCGGCCCTTCAGCGGCTGAGGAACTTCCGGTACCAGGGGGCGTGTTCGGCGAAGGACGTACGGAAGTCCGGACCCGGTACGCAGTCGAAGTCCCCCCAGACCCGCTCGTCGGCGAACCAGTGGTCCACGGTGAGCATCTCGAAATGGTGCTTGGCGTAAGGGACACCGGCCAGCCGGGCGCGGGCCTCGTCCAGTCCGATCTCCGTCCGCGCCCACGGCAGCGCGAGTCCGGTGAGGACCTCCGACAGCAGCTCCGAACAGGTCACCGGCTGCGGATGGTTCACGTGGTAGACGCCGGCCGGCTGCTTCGGGGAGAGTGCCGCCCCGAGCAGCGCACGGCCCAGCGTCCCCACGTCGATCATCGAATGACGGGCGTCGCAGCCGACGGGCCCGGCCGACAGGTACCGCAGCAGGGCGACCAGTCCGGGGATCGCCCACCGGTCCCCCGCCCCGTGGACGATGTGCGGGCGCAGGACGGCCCCCCCGGCCGCGAGGACGTGCTGTTCGGCGGCGGCCCGGGTCAGGCTGGTGGCCGAGGCGGGGGCCGGTTCGGCCATACCGGGGAGCAGCGCCGTGAAGGGGCCCCGGCCGTAGACGGACGCGGTGCTCAGCTGGACGATCCGGCCGACGCCGCTGCGGACGGCCTCGTCGACCAGGGCCCGGGTGCCGTGTTCGTTGACCGTCCGGGCGGTCTGCTCACCGGAGCCGATGTGTGACGCGCAGTGGATCACGGCATCGACGCCCTCGCAGCTGCCGCGCAGCGTCCCGGGATCGGCGAGATCCCCGTGGACCGTCTCGACGCCGGGGCCGGCGGCCGAGGCGTCGAGCTCGGTCCGGTGGGTCATCAGCCGGAGGCTGACACCGGGCGTGGCGCGAGCGGCGGCGGCCACCCGGCTGCCGACGAATCCGGCCGCGCCGGTGATGAGGATGCGCGTGGTCATGGGCGGCGGCTCCGGGTGTCGCTGAGGCCGGCCTGAAGGAGATCCGGCGTGCGGAGGGTGCAGATGAAGGCGGGTTCGTCGTTCTGGACGGCCCGTATGCGTACCCCGGCGGGCGAGGTGCCGTCGGCGGGGACGGGCAGGGCCTCGATCCAGCAGGGACGGTCGAGTTCCACGTACTGGAGGAAGTCGGCCTCTATCGATGTCGGGAGGAAGGTGCGGCCGGGAGAGGCGGCCTGGGCGGCCTGCCGGGCGGCCTCCAGCAGCAAAATGCCCGGCACGTGGTCGTTGGCGTGGCTGAACAGTGTCGGATGCCGGGTGTCGAGCCGCAGCGCCCAGGTGCCGGGGGCCGCCGCGGGCGCGAGGACGACGTCCTGCTCGGAGGTCCTGCCCACCGTGCTGGGAGCGACGGCGGGCAGGAGGGGTATGCGCGCGCCGAGCATGGCGCCGCGGTCACCGCGCACCCGCTGGTACGCCCTCGCCGAGGTGCAGCTGATCCGCCCGCCGCCGGAGGCCAGTACGGTGCCGCGGCGGTGCAGGAGGAGTTCCAGGTGCATGGAGCCCAGGCTCCGGCCGCGGCGCTGTATCCGGGAGCAGGACACGTCCACCGTGATGTCCCAGGGTTCCTCGCCCAGAACGAGGCGCTCGGCCTCGGAGACGTACCGCAGTTCCCACATCACGAAGGCGTCTCCGAGGGGTACACCGAACTCGGCGTGCGCGATCAGCATGGTGGTCTGCCGCATGGTCTCCGCGATCAGGAGGGGGTCCTGGTGGCGGCCCGCGACCGGGGCGAAGAAGCGGTGGGACCGCGGCCAGTGGGCCGACACCGAGAACTGGGAGTCGGTCAGCCTGGTCAGTCCGGTGGGAAAAACGTCCTGCGCGTCGGGCCGGTGGACCAGCTGTCTCAGGCGTTCCTGGGAACTCCCTCTTCGCACCGGTTGCTCCATTCCGGCGGCGGTGGCGGAGTCCGGAGCTCCGCCGGGGGCCTCGGCGTGACCAGTGGCCCCCTCGGCCCCGACGATCCCGGCCGATACCGAAGCACTGCGTGAGGTGATCTGAACCATGAAGTTCCCCCAGGAGGATCCGAGTCATAGAGCCGAGCCGCCCCGCAGTAAGATACTGACAGCCCGGTTTTACTTTCCAGCCAACCCCATGTGACACCGACCCCGCCACCACTAGAGAGAAGCTGATGGCACAACAGGCGCGCGCGATCCAGACCCGCCGGTCGATCCTGGTGGCGGCCGCCGAGGTGTTCGACGAGCGGGGCTACAGCAGCGCCACCATCAGCGAGATCCTCGCGCGGGCGGGGGTGACCAAGGGCGCGCTCTACTTCCACTTCGCCTCGAAGGAGGACCTCGCGCTCGGGGTGATGGACATACAGCTGCACAGCGACCCGCTGCCCGCGCAGCTGACCAAGCTCCAGGAACTGGTGGACCAGGGGATGATCCTCGCCTACCGTCTGCGCCATGAGCCGCTGGTACGGGCCAGTGTCGGCCTGGCCATGGACCAGGCCGTGGAGGGGCTCGACCGGGGCATGCCCTTCCGTGCCTGGATAGACCGGCTCGAACACCTGCTGCGGGCCGCGAAGGGCCAGGGCGAGCTGCTGCCGCACGTCGACCCGGGCGAGACCGCCGAGATGCTGGCCGGTTCCTTCTCGGGGATCCAGGTGATGTCCCAGGTCCTGTCCAACCGCGAGGACCTCGGCCGGCGCATCTCGGTCCTGCTGCACTACGTCCTGCCGAGCATCTCGACACCGGCCGTTCTGGCCACTCTGGATATGGCCGAAGATCGCGGTGAGCGTCTGCTCCGCACCCTCGAAACCGTACCCAGCCAGGTCGGCACCCTCAACTGAACGCCTGAACCGGCTGCTTGGCGGACGAAAGCAGACCGCGCGGTCGGGAATGAACCGTGCGGCCCTGCTGGTGCGGAGGTACCAGCCCGTCCGCGCCGCCCGTACTGTCGGTGACACGAAGTCAGTTACGTGACAGGAGCAGCCGATGTCCGTCCGCCGCGTCGTCCCCAACATCCCCGTCGAAGCGGGCCCGGGTCCCGACGGCGAGGCCGACGCCATGCGGGCCAATGCCGCGTTCTACGGGCTGCTGGGGTTCGAGGAGGTCATGAACCAGGGCTGGATCATGACGCTCGCCTCACCCTCGCAACCCGTCGCCCAGGTCAGCGTCATGACCGCCGACAAGACCGCACCGGTCACCCCGGACATGAGCGTGGAGGTGACGGACGTGGACGCGGCGCACACGGCGCTGGTGAGCGCCGGAGCGGAGATCGTGTACGGCCCGCACGACGAGGAATGGGGCGTGCGCCGCTTCTTCGTACGTGATCCGAACGGCCGTGTCATCAATGTCCTGAGTCATGGCGCGAACCGTCGCTGACCTCGGCGACAGTGGGAAACGGCTCGACCTCATCGCCGTGGTGGAGATCCCAATGGAGGCGGCGGGAGCGGCTGGCGGAGGTTCACCAGCGACTGCTGCTGGACCTCGGTGCGCCCGCGGACCTGGTCCGCGACATCTGCGAGCGCCGGTACGCGGTTCCCGTGCCGATCAGCCGGGCGGAGCGCGTCCGGCGGGGGGAACGGACACGCGCTTTCGTGCGGCACGGCATCCGGAGCACGCTCGCGATGGACGAAGGCTCCGCCCAGGCCCTGTCCGAGAGAGTGTGCGCGACGAAGATCACCGCAGGCCGCCATGTACCGCGGTGCGGACCGCGAAGGCCCGATGCGTCGACGGGGCCGCCCACCGGCACGGCACTCCGGACGATCCGACGTGGCTGGTCGGTCGTGCCGGGCAGAGGCCGGTGAGCGAAACGGTCTGGGGCGCGGTTCTCACCCCAGGGCCGTCAGCCCCTCTTCGCCATGAGCTCGTTCGCCTTGGTGAGCGCCGACTTCCAGGTGTCACGGGCCGCGGACAGCGCCGTGACGTTCTTCTCGATCAGCTTGTTCTGGAACTCGGCCTCCACCGCCGAGTGGACGCGGACGTAGTCCACCCGCTGCTTGCACTTCACATCCGTGGAGGCGACGGTGATCTCCCGCGGCTTCGCCGTTCCAGCGGCGTCGCTGTCCTGGCTTCCCTCGCCCCCCTCGCCGGCCGTCCACGCCGGATCGCCGGCGGCCGCCAGCGGGTCCTCGTAGTGGTGCCCCGACTCCTTCATGCACGCGGCCCAGCGCTGGTTGAGGCTGCTGACCCGGGGGCTGTTGGCCGCCTGCTGCGAGGCCTGGAGGTTCACCTTGTTGAAAGTGGCGTCGATGGTGGCAGCATCGCTCAGGCCCAGCTTTCGGCGCGTCTCACCGAGGCATCCGCCCTTGGGGACGTTCTTGCCCTTCACCGACGACGGGCCCTCGCCCTTGTAGAGCGTCATCGCGGCGGGCGAGACGTTCGCGTAGTGCGCGCGCTGCTTGACGGTCTCCTGCTCGGCCTGGCGGGCCGTCATCCCCTTCGGAAGCGGGGGATGGTAGCCGAAGACGGCCACCGACTCGGGGTCGGTCACCCCGTAGAGACGGGCGTTGGCGTTCAGGTTCCGGGGCGACGGCGGCAGCGGAGCCGGCCAGTCGAAGCCGTACTCCTTCATGCAGTCGTTCGCCAGAGTGGCGACGGCCTGGCTGAGCACCTCCCGTTCCTGGGCGGTAACCGTGTACGAGTTCACGGGCAGGCTGATGGCCACGCCGCCCCAGGTCTTCGACGGCTGCGACGTGTACGCCTGCGCGTTGGCGGCGGAAACCCCGGGTTTGTCGCCGGACGAGCACCCCGCGGCCGTCCAGACGAGAGCGGCGACGAGCAGCAGCCCGCCCGTTCTGTTGCGTGTGATCATCATCCGGGGCAGTAGGCGTTGTTCTCGAAGCAGTGGGAGGAGACCGCGTTGTCGTCCCCGAAGACCGCCATGTCCCACAGATCCAGGCCCGGGTCGGCGTGCGTCCTGGCGCCCGTGTAGTTCTGGCCGGTGTAGACGTCGATCGCGTTGACGTAGTCGCGGTTCTTGACCGAGGAGATCGTGTTGTCGATCAGCACCGAGGTGCCGTAGTAAGTGGAACCGCTGTAGTTCGTCTTGCTGTAGACCGTGTCGTAGAGGCCGCCGCCGAAGTTCGCGTTGCGGTACAGACAGATCTCGCCGCCCGCGCTCTCGCAGGAGCCGTTGTAGCTGCCGGCACTGGCGGTCCCGGCGGCACCGGCGAGCAGCGCACCCGCGGCAGCCAGGATCGCCGCGGTTCTCTTGAAGTTCCTCACAGTGGAATCCTCCTCGTCAGACGGGTCAGGACGGGCAGTAGGCGTTGCTGCTGAAGCAGTGGGAGGAGATCGCGTCGTCCGTGGCGCCGTCCCAGAAGACCGCCATGTCCCACAGGTCCAGGCCCGGGTCGGCGTGCACCTGCAGGCCGGTGTAGTTCTGGCCGGTGAAGACATCGATGGAGTTGATGTAGTCGCGGTTCTTGACCGAGGAGATCGTGTTGTCGATCAGCACCGAGGTGCCGTAGTAAGTGGAACCGCTGTAGTTCGTCTTGCTGTAGACCGTGTCGTAAAGGCTGCCGCCGAAGTTCGCGTAGCGGTACAGACAGATCTCGCCGCCCGCGCTCTCGCAGGAGCCGTTGTAGCTGCCGGCACTGGCGGTCCCGGCGGCACCGGCGAGCAGCGCACCCGCGGCAGCCAGGATCGCCGCGGTTCTCTTGAAGTTCCTCACAGTGGAATCCTTCAGTCGGATCGGTCAGATCGGGCAGTAGGCGTTGCTGCTGAAGCAGTGCGACGAGGCGGTGTCCTCGCCGTAGCGGAGCCACAGGCCGGCCGGGAGGTACTCCAGGGTTCCCGTGTAGTTCTTGCCGGAGTAGAACCCGACGTTGTTGACCATGTCCATGTTCTTGGCTGACGACAGGGTGTTGTCGATCAGCGTGGAAGTGCCGTAGTAGGTCGAGCCGTCGTAGTTCGTCTTGCTGTAGACCGTGTCGTACAGCCCGCCGGCGAACTCGTAGTTGCGGTACAGGCAGATCTCGCCGCCGGCGCTCTCGCAGGAGCCGTTGTAGCTGCCCGCGCTGGCCGCGCTCGCGCCGCCGAGGAGCAGTGCACCCACGGCTGCTGCGACGAGGCCGACACTCCGCATTCTTGGCATGAACTCATCCCCTTCTGGGTCGGCGATCGAGTAGATCAGTCGACAATCCCACTACTCAAGAGCCACTTTGAGTCAACGTGGCGGGAAGTAAAAGTTTGTTGACGATCGCCAGGAGGGGTGTTCAACTGATGGGCCCATGTCGCCTGCGGGTAGCTCAACTACGTTCAAACGGGAGGGAGTCGGCGTGTCGGACGAAGTCCGGAAGGGCGGCATCGCGCGTCGGCGCAGAGCAGTGGCCGTCCTCGCGGTGGGCGCCTTCGCGCTCTCCGGGGCCGGACTGTGGTGCGCCACTCGTGCAGTCACCGGCGCAGCCTGCGGTGGCCGCCTTCCACGCCTCCATCGGCTACGACCCCGTACGCGTCGGTGACGAGAGCGGCACGGGCGGCGCAGGAGGCGATCCGGTCGAGGAGGCACGCGGCCAGGTACAGGCCGCCGAGCGCGCGCTCGCCGGGCTGACATCGGGCAACGGGGAAGAAAAGGCATCGGCGACCAGCTGAAGTCCATGCCGGCAGGAAACCTCGTTGCGTAGCCCGAACCCCCTGAATACCGTGCGGCGATGGACATGGACATCCGCAGGCTGGACCCGCACGACGAAGACCGGGCCGAGGCCGTGTACCGGGCCCTGCGCGCCGGCGCGAGCGCGGACCGTGAGGCGCCGGTGGTCGAGGAGCGGGACGCACTGCTGACCTCCCTGCGCGAAAACGAGTCCAACCCGAACACCGACCGGCGCGTCTACGGGGCGTGGCAGGGCATGGAGTGCCTCGGTGCGCTGCTGCTCGGTCTGCCGCGCCGGGAGAACACGCATACGGCCAAGATCGAGGTGAGTGTGCCACCCGGCGCCCGCCACCAAGGCGTGGGTACGGCGCTCTTCATCCATGCCCGCGACCTCGCCCTCGCCGAGGGTCGCCGCCTGCTCGCGGCCGAGGTGAACGCGGTCGGCTCCGGAGAGGCCGCCCTGGCTGAGAGCCCAGGCGGTCGCTTCGCGGTCGCGCTCGGCTTCGCTGCCAAGCACACCGAACTCAGGCTGCTGCTGGACCTTCCCCCGGCCGAGCTTCGTCTGCGCCGGCTTGAGGGCGACGCCGCCGCCCGCTCCGTCGGCTACGAGGCCGTCGGCTGGGTGGGGCTGCCTCCGCCCCAGTTGATCGATGCCTTCGCCGAACTGCACACACTCATGGCCGTCGCTGTCCCGTCCGGCGAGCTCAGCCGTGAACCGCTCGTCTACGACGCCGAGCGTGTGCGCGGCATGCAGCAGCGGCTGCTCGACCAGGGCTACAGCCTTGTCACCACGCTCCTGCTTGATCCCAAGGGCCGGCCCGCCGGGTACACCTCGATGTGCGTGATGGGCGGGGGGAATCGGGAGGTTCTGCAGGAGGACACGTTCGTGCTGCGCACCCACCGTGGCCGGGCGCTCGGTACCCGGGCCAAAGTGGCCAACCTCCGCTTGCTCGCCAAGCACTTTCCGCACGCCGAACACGTCCACACGTGGACCGCCGAGGTGAACGACGCGATGCGCGCCGTCAACGACCGCCTCGGATTCCGTCCTGTGGAAACGTTGTACGAGCTCGAACTCGATGTTCTCCTTGAGCCGCCGACCATCGACTGAGCCCGGATCCGCCAGTTGGTACCGGCTGGGTGTGAGGCCCGGAAAGAGATCACTCGTGAAGGGCCTCCGACGCAGGTCGGAGGCCCTTTCACAAGCAAAGCCGCAAGAGACGGCAGACGAGTCGGGCTGTACGCCGGGTTCTGTCTCCCGGTCGCCTCGCGGCGGCCGGGGAGACGGCCATCCATCTAGGACCGGCATTGCTGCCGGTCTCGTGCGGTCTACCCGCGAACTCGGGCGGGCCGCCCTCGAACGTTCGCGCAGGGCCCTCTTGCGACGGCCCCTCTTGACCTTGCTCCGGGTGGGGTTTACCTAGCCGCCTGGGTCGCCCCAGGCGCTGGTGGTCTCTTACACCACCGTTTCACCCTTACCGAGGACCGAAGTCCAAGGCGGTCTGTTTTCTGTGGCACTGTCCCGCGGGTCACCCCGGGTGGCCGTTAGCCATCACCCTGCCCTGTGGAGCCCGGACGTTCCTCGGGAGGGTCCGAAGATCCTCACGCGGCCGTCCGCCCGGCTCGTCTGCCGTGGCGCCCATGCTACCTGCCCCGTGGTGGCGCGGAACCGCGCGGAGGCGTCAGGCGCGGGCCGCGCCGAAGGCCGCGATCCCGGCCGCCCAGGCCCCCGGCACATCGGAGCCCGCGGGAAAGCGGCCGTTCAGCTCCATCGCGACCATGCCGTGGGCGAAGGCCCAGGCCGCACGTGCGCGGGCCTCGTCGCCCGCGAGGGCGCGGAAGAGCGGGGCCGCGGCGCGTTCCTCCAGGTCCGGGGGGAGGCGGCGGCCGGTGG
>NZ_JAFMPZ010000104.1 GCF_017353455.1 Streptomyces laculatispora | reverse complement strand
GCGCCGAACCCAGCTCACGCCCGGAACGAGGAGGCCATGCGCCCACCCCGCACGACCCCGGACACCGGTGCCGCCGCCCCTCGGCCCGGCACCCCGCCGGTGCCCGCCCGAGGGCGGCGCGCGCCGGCCGTACCACCGGCCGACGAGAGTGCCGAGCACAGCGGACCAGGGCCGGCCGACTCCTTGTCCGTGCCACGCGGACGCCGGTCGCTGCGCCCCAGGACAGTCCGCGCGAAGATCATCTCGCTGCTCACGGTGCCGGTTGTCTCACTCCTCGCGCTGTGGGGTTTCGCCACGGTGTCCACGGCCCAGGACATCGCGAGACTGCGCCAGTTGCAGCGGGTCGACGAGGAGATCAGGGCGCCTGTGGCGGCCGCGGTCGCCGCTCTGCAGGACGAGCGGGCAGCGGCCATGCTCCGGGCGACGGACCCCGGCAGCACGCACACCGCCGCACTGGAGAAGCGGGCCCGGCGCACCGGCACGGCACTCGCGGCCCTGCGGCTCGACGACGGCCACACCATCGCCGACACGGGCAGCCTCCGTGGCGGCGTCGCCGGCCGCCTCGACCACTTCCTGGACCTCGCCGAGGAGCTGCGCCCCGGCGCAGGCGCAGCCGGTGGGCGCGACACCGGAGGCGACGAGGGATCCGTGTACGACCGGTACACCGAGACCGTCACCGCCGCCTTCGCCGTCTCCGGCGCCCTCACCGGCATACAGGACGACGCCCTGGGATCCGATGCCCGAGTCCTGCTCGAACTCGCCCGCGCCGACGAGATGCTGGCCCGCGAGGACGCACTGCTGACCGCGGCCGGGCGCGCCGGCACCCTGAAGGACCGGCCGCTGCGGCTGTTCACCGGGGCGGTGGCCACCCGGCGCAGCCTCACCGAGACGGCGGGCGCCGATCTCCCCGCCACCGAACGCACCGCCTGGAAGGGGTTCACCGCCCGCCCCGCCTACCGTACGATCCAGGCGGCCGAGGACAAGGTGCTCGCCGCCGCACCCGGCCGGGAGGCGGCCCGTGCCGTGCCCGCCGGCGACTGGCAGCAGGCCTCAGCCGATGTACGGAGCGAACTGCGCCGCATCGGCACCGGAGCCGGAGAACGAGCCGCAGACCGCGCCGACCCGCTCGCCCACGGGCTGCTCACCCCGTCCGGCGCTGCCGTGGTCTTCGGCTGCGTCGCTGTCGCCGCCTCCCTCGTGATCTCGGTACGCATCGGTCGCGGGCTCGTCGTGGAACTGGTCAGCCTCCGCAACAGCGCCCTGGAGATCGCCCGTCGCAAACTGCCCCTGGCGATGCAGCGGCTGCGTGCCGGCGAGGAGCTCGACATCGGGGCCGAGGCCCCGCCGGGGGCCGCGTCGCACGATGAGATCGGGCAGGTCGGCGAGGCTCTCGGCACCGTCCACCGGGCGGCCCTGGGCGCCGCTGTCGAGCGGGCCGAACTCGCGGACGGGATCTCCGGTGTCTTCGTCAACCTCGCCCGCCGCAGCCAGGTGCTGGTCCACCGTCAGCTCAACCTCCTGGACAGCATGGAGCGCCGGGCCGACGACCCCGACGAGCTGAGTGACCTCTTCCGCCTCGACCACCTCACCACCCGGATGCGCCGGCACGCCGAGAGCCTGATCATCCTGTCCGGCGCCGCCCCTGGACGGGCGTGGCGCATGCCCGTGTCCCTGACCGACGTCGTGCGGGCCGCCGTCTCCGAGATCGAGGACTACGCCAGGGTGGAGGTCCGGCGGCTGCCCGACGGAGCGGTGAGGGGTACGGCCGTCGCCGACCTCACCCATCTGCTCGCCGAACTGGTCGAGAACGCCGCACAGTTCTCACCGCCGCACACCAAGGTGCACATCACCGGCGAACCCGTCGGCAACGGCTATGCGCTGGAGATAGAGGACCGCGGTCTCGGTATGGGCCCCGAACTCCTCGGCGCGGCCAACCGGCGCATCGAGCGGTCCGAGGCGCTCGACCTCTTCGACAGCGACCGGCTCGGCCTGTTCGTCGTCAGCCGGCTCGCCGTGCGCCACCGGATCAAGGTCCGGCTGCGCACCTCGCCGTACGGCGGCACCACGGCGGTTGTCCTGCTGCCGACGGCACTGCTGCACAGCGCGCTGCCGTCCGCCGGGGAGCAGGCGGCACCGCAGAGGACCCCGGCCGGGAGCCGGGAGGAGCATGAGGAGACTCCCTTCCGCTCCTCCCCGGGCCCCCGGCCGGAACGGGCCCGGGCCGCAGCCTTTCCCGCGCCTGTCGCGGTTCCCGCGCTGGAGTCCCGATCGGGCCCGGAAGCCCGGGTGACCGCCTTGCGCCGACGGCCCGACCGGGTGGACAACACGGGCGATGCCCTGCCTGTGGACGGGGAACGCGGCGAGGACGACGCCCTGCCCCGCCGGGTGCGCCAGGCCAGCCTCGTACCGCAGCTGCGCGAGGAACCAAGGCCCGAACCACCCCTGCCGGGCTGCGGGGCCGAGGACATATCCGCCGGGCGCACGCCCGAACAGGTCCGGGACCGGATGACCGCCTACCGGACCGGCTGGGTACGCGGCAACGCCTCCGGCCCGGACGCGTCAGGGCCGCGACCGAGCACCACCGAACCCCGCCCGCCCACCGAAGGAGACCCCGCATGATCGCGAACGAGAGGACCGGGCTGCGCGGCCGTTCCGGCGAACTGGACTGGCTGCTGGACGATCTGGTGGCGCGAGCCGGCGAGGTACGGCACGCCGTCGTGCTGTCCGGCGACGGGCTCGCGGTGGGCGCGTCCAGCGGGCTCAGCCGCGAGGACGCCGAACACCTGGCCGCGGTCGCCTCCGGATTCCACAGTCTCGCCAAGGGTGCCGGACGCCACTTCCGGGCCGGAGACGTACGCCGGACGATGGTCGAGATGGACGAGGGATTCCTGTTCGTCGCCGCGGCGGGGGAGGGGTCCTGCCTCGCCGTGTTCAGTACGGCGTTCGCCGACATCGGCCTGGTCGCCTACGAGATGGCCCGGCTCGTCAGCCGGGTGGGCGAGCACCTGCGTACTCCGGCACGGTTCGCCGGACACCCGTCGGCAGCCGGCTGAAGGGGGCTGGGACACCGTGTCCGGTACCGACGCCCCCGACCCGTACGAACTGCCCGGCAGCCAGTGGTACGACGCTGAAGCGGGCCCGCTGGTCCGTCCGTACGCCATGACCGGCGGCCGGACGGAACCGGGTCCGGGCGGCGCACAATTCGACCTGATCGCGCTGGTCACCTACGAGGACGCCGTGTCCGGAAGTTCCGAGGACGCGCTGCTCGGGCCCGAGCACCGGACCTTGCTGACCCTCTGCCGGACCGAAACGCAGTCGGTCGCGGAACTCTCCGCCGACGCCGATCTGCCGGTCGGCGTCGTGCGGGTGCTCCTCGGTGACCTGCTCGAATCGGGCTACGTGCGGGTCAGCCGCCCCGTGCCGCCTGCCCAGCTGCCCGACGAACGCATCATCCGTGAGGTCATCACCGGCCTGCGGGCACTCTGAGCGCCGACCGACGCGGACGCCCTCGTTCAGGGCTGCCGCCCATCCTTGCGCAACTGGGCCAGCTCGTCGTTCATGGCGTCCAGGAAGCGCACCACGACCGCCAGTTCGGCCTCGTCGAACTGGCTCCGGGCCGAGTCCGTGCTGTCCGCCAGCGGCATGAAGAAGTCGCGGGCCACCGCCTTCGCCGCGGCGGCGTAGTGCAGATGCACCACCCGGCGGTCGCTGTTGTCCCGGACCCGCCGGATGTGCCCCGCGCGCTCCAGGCGGTCCAGACACGCCGTCACCGCTCCCGAGGTGAGGTCGAGCTGTGCACGCAGCCTCCCCGGAGTCATGGCCGCCCCCGTCCCGGTGCGCTCGGCGTCGAGGACCGCGATGAGTGCCTGGACATCCGTGGGGTGCAGCCCCTGGGACTGGGCGAACTCATGGGCGATGCGATTGAACTCGCTGTTCATCCGGCGCAACAGCACCGCGAACGTCTGGAGCCCGGTGGGTCCGTCGTCCATGCCTCTGTCCGGGCCTCTGTCTGCGGTGCGCATACCCCCAGAGTAATATCTCTCAATCATTGAGATAATGAATGATCGAGAGATGATGACCGTGCGCCGACCCCTGGGGAAGCAATGAAGCCCGTACCGCGGCACCGAATCGTCCGTTGGCTGGTGCCCGTGGCCCTGCTCGTCGTCTGGCTCGGCATCGGCGGGACGCTGGGCCCGTACGCCGGAAAGCTCGGCGAGGTGTCCACGAACGACCAGGCCGCGTTCCTGCCGCGCAGTGCGGAGTCGACGAAGGTGTCCGAGGCCCAGAAGGAGTTCCAGCGGTCCGGGACCGTACCCGCGATCGTCGTCTGGACAAGCGAGGGGGGTCCGCTCCCGGCGGGCGCGCGGGCCGCGTCCACCCGGGCACTCGCATCCCTGGCCGGGGTGCCGGGAGTCGTCGGAACGCCTTCGCCCGCACTGCCTTCCGAGGACGGCGAAGCGCTCTCCGGCGTCGTACAACTCAGCTCCGACCTGGGCGACGCACTGCCCGGCACGCTCGACCGGGTACGTGAAGCAGCCGGTTCGGTGGCCGGCGCCACGGCAGGAATCGCCGGCCCCGCGGCCAGTCAGGCCGACCTCAAGGACGCCTTCGCCGGGATCGACGGGCTGCTGCTGGGCGTCGCACTCGCCGCGGTGCTGGTGATCCTGCTTCTCGTCTACCGAAGCCTGCTGCTGCCGTTCCTGATCATCTTCAGCTCCGTCCTCGCGCTCGGACTCGCCTGCGCGATCGTCTACGTCCTCGCGGATCACGACGTCGTACGCGTGGACGGCCAGGTCCAGGGCATTCTGTCGATTCTGGTGATCGGCGCGGCCACCGACTACGCGCTGCTGCTCACCGCACGCTTCCGCGAGGAGCTCACCCGGCACGGCGACCGCACGGCCGCGGCCGTCGCCGCGCTGCGCCGCTCCTTCGGGGCCATCACCGCGAGCGCCGCAACCGTGGCGCTCGGCCTGCTCGCCCTGCTGCTGAGCGATCTGACGAACAACCGGGCGCTCGGCCCGGTGGGGGCCATCGGCGTCGTCTGCGCGGTGCTGAGCACACTGACCTTCCTGCCGGCGGCACTGGTCCTGTGCGGCCGGGCCGCCTACTGGCCGGCGAAACCGCGCCCGGCTGACGAGGCGGCCGGGGGACACGGCATCTGGCGACGGGTCGCGGCCCGAGTCGACCGCACTCCGCGCAAGGTCTGGATCTCCACCTCCCTGGTCCTCGTCGCCTGCGCGGCGTTCGCGCCCACGCTGAAGTCGCAGGGCGTGCCGCTGGACGAGATCTTCGTGAACGACGCCCCGTCCGTCTCGGCGCAGGCCACCCTGGGGAAGCACTTCCCGGGCGGATCGGGCAACCCCGCCGTCGTCGTCGCCGACAGCGCCCGTGCCGCCGAGGTGACCGCTGCGGCCGAGGGGACGCGAGGCGTCGCCTCCGCGGTACCTGTGACGGCTTCCGGACGGCCGGGCGGCGGGCCGCCTGTCGTGGTGGACGGCCGCGTGCGCATCGACGCGACGCTGACGGACGCCGCGGACAGCGATGCGGCCAAGGCCACGATCCAGCGCCTGCGCACCGCCGTGCACGCGATCCCGGGAGCCGACGCGCTCGTCGGCGGATACACCGCGCAGCGGTACGACACCCAGCAGACGGCCGGGCGCGACCGGGGCGTCATCGTGCCGGTGGTGCTCGTCATCATTCTGGTGATCCTGATGGGGCTGCTGCGATCCGTGCTGATCCCGGTCCTGCTGGTGGCCACCGTGGGCCTCAACTTCCTGGCGACCCTGGGCGTTTCGTCGCTGGTCTTCAAGCACGCCTTCGGGTTCAGCGGCACGGATGCCTCCGTGCCGCTGTACGGGTTCGTCTTCCTGGTGGCGCTCGGCGTGGACTACAACATCTTCCTGATGTCGCGTGTCCGGGAAGAGGCGTTGGTGCACGGGGCCCGGCAGGGCGTGCTGCGGGGACTGGTCAGTACGGGTGGGGTGATCACCTCGGCGGGGGTGGTGCTGGCCGCCACGTTCGCCGCGCTGATCGTCATTCCGCTGGCCTTCCTCGCTCAGATCGCCTTCATCGTGGCCTTCGGCGTGCTCCTGGACACCCTGGTGGTGCGTTCACTGCTCGCGCCGGCGCTGGTCGTGGACATCGGCCCGAAGGCCTGGTGGCCCAGCGCGATCAGTCACCGCGGGACGAAGACGCGGGGAGCCGCCGGACTCCGGTGAAACGGAACGGGTCCCGGTCCGCACTCCGTACGCCGGAGTGCGGACCGGGACCCGTACACATCCGGTCACCGTGCTGAAGAAGAAGGTCAGACGTTGACGCCGTAGTCGGACGCGATACCCGCCAGGCCGGAGGCGTACCCCTGGCCGACCGCGCGGAACTTCCACTCCGCTCCGTGCCGGTACAGCTCGCCGAACACCATCGCCGTCTCCGTCGACGCGTCCTCGCTCAGGTCGTAGCGGGCGAGCTCCACCCCGTTGGCCTGGTTCACCACACGGATGAACGCGTTGCGCACCTGGCCGAAACTCTGCCCCCGGCTCTGCGCGTCATGGATGGAGACCGGGAAGACGATCTTCGAGACATCCGCCGGGACGCCTGCCAGATCCACATTGATGGACTCGTCGTCGCCCTCGCCCTCACCCGTCAGATTGTCACCGGTGTGCTGGACGGAACCGTCCGGGCTGTTGAGGTTGTTGTAGAAGACGAAGTGCAGGTCGGAGAGGACCTTGCCGGTGTCCGAGCACAGCAGCGCGCTGGCGTCGAGGTCGTGATCGGCGCCCGTCGTCGTCCGTACGTCCCAGCCCAGGCCGACCGTCACCGCGGTCAGGCCGGGCGCCTCCTTCGACAAGGAGACGTTGCCGCCCTTGGCCAGGGTCACACCCATGAACTTCCTCCAATGATCCAGTGATCCGTTGATTAGCACTTCTTCGGCCGTCACCGAGTTGAACGACGGCCCTTCCCCTACGGTTCCCTGATTGCGCAAGCCATGAAGTGGCGAGGCGGCACGGAACCCGCGGCCGCGCCGCTCACTGAGGCGTCTCCTCCTTCATGGCCTTCGCCTCACTCTTCAGGATCCGCATGGATTTGCCCAGGGCGCGGGCGGTGTCCGGCAGTTTCTTCGAGCCGAACAGCATCAGCACGACGATCGCGACGATCAACAGGTGCCAGGGTTCGAGGCCGTTGCGCAGCATGCGCTTCACGCCCTTTCTTCGGGTGTCTTCCGGTCAATGTTTCCGGCAGGCGTTTGTGAACAGCGGATCGGACCGACGATGGACGGGTCCGGTGATCCATCCGGACAGAAACACTTGCTACATTGCGCAACTGTACAACCATGCGTGCGCGGTGCGAGTCCGACTCCATGGAAGCCGGACGAATGGGGTGGACAATGGCAGGCAGTCACAAAGGGACAGCTGCAGGGGGGCGCAGGAGCCGTCTGCGGCGGACAGCCCTGTTCGGGCTCTCATTCCTCGTGCTGCTGGTCGCCGGAGTCGGCTGGGGGTACCTCAAACTGACCGGCAGCATCGACACATTCAGCGCCGACGGAGTCTCCGGAGACCGGCCGCCCGACACGTCCGAAGGGCAGAACGTCCTCGTCATCGGGTCGGACTCACGATCGGGTGCCAACAGCGGGCTCGGCGGTGGCACGGGCGACGTCGGGCGCTCCGACACCGCGTTCCTGCTCCACGTCTACGCCGACCACAAGCACGCCGTCGCCGTGTCCATACCCCGCGACACACTGGTCGACATCCCGGCCTGCAAGAAGCCCGACGGGAGCTGGACGGCCCCGCAGCACAACACCATCTTCAACGGGGCGTTCTCGGTGGGCGAGACGGCCGAGGGCAATCCCGCCTGCGCCCAGAACACGGTCGAGCACCTCACCGGTCTGCGTGTCGACCACACCATCGTGGTGGACTTCGCCGGCTTCTCCGCGCTGACCTCGGCCGTCGGAGGGGTGCCCGTCTGTCTGCCGCAGGACATCTACCAGCGCGATCTGAATCCCAAGCGAGCCACCCGGGGGTCCCTGATCTTCAGCAAGGGCCCGCAGTCGGTCTCCGGACAGCGGGCACTGGACTACGTACGGATCCGGCACGGCATCGGCGACGGATCCGACATAGGGCGCATCAAGCGGCAGCAGGCCTTCGTCGGCTCCCTCGTGAAGCAGGTCAAGTCACGTGGCCTGAACCCGACCACCCTGCTGCCGCTCGCCAATGCGGCGACCGACGCGATGACCGTGGACCCGGGGCTCGGATCGGCCGACCGGCTGCTGTCGTTCGCCATGTCGATGAAGAACGTCGACCTGCACAACACGAAGTTCGTCACCATCCCCTGGCGCTACCAGGGCGCCCGTGTCGCGATCGTGGAACCGGACGCCGACGCGCTGTGGGCGTCCCTCAAGGCCGACCGCACACTCGACGGCCAGAACGCCGCCGGCAAGAGGGGGAGCGGCGACTCGGGCGCGTCCGGCGGGGCGTCGGCCTCTCCCGCCGCTGCCGTCTCCGGCGCGGGCATCGACGTAGCCGTGTACAACGGGACCACCGTGACCGGACTCGCGGCCGGGGCGGCGGAGCTCCTTCGCTCGCACGGCTTCACCGTCACCGGCACGGCCACCGCGAACTCCCAGGACCAGACCCGCACCCTCGTCACCTACGGCCCCGGCCTCCGGGACAAGGCCGAGACCACGGCCCGGCTCTTCGCGGGAGCGCGGACCACGGAGTCGGCAGACGCCGGAATCCAGGTGATCGTCGGCAGCGACTACGCAGCGAACCCCTCGGCCGCCCCCGCGGAACAGACGCCCGATGCCGTACCGTCCGCCGTCGCCGACGAGGCCCGCTCGGCCGACGACGACCCGTGCAGCGACCTCTCGTACGGCTGAGCCGGCCGCGGACGGCTCAGGCCGACGGCCCGGCCGTCCGCAGCTGCAATGCAACGAGGGGCGCCGGGGCGGCGCGAACCCGAACGACTCGTACAGTCCGGCCCCGTCCCCCGTGGCATTGAGATCGACCACCGTCACACGCGTCTCCTGCCCGAACCAGCCGAGCAGTGCGCCGAGGCACGCCCAGGCACGGCCGGGCCGGCGCCGCCGCGGATCGGTGCTCACATGGGACACACGCCCGTTCTGCGCCGAGGCGGCGCGCCAGGGAGCGTTGTCGTCACAGGTGTCGATCCCCATGCGGACAGCATCAGCGCGCGCATCCGCACCGGCGCCGGAACGTCGTCGAGCGTGGCGTGGCGTACCCGCACCGGCCGGCCGTGAGCGGTTCCCGCGTGGTTCCCGCGCGGTCGGCGCTCGCCGTGGTCATGAAAGCCCGTGTTTCCGTTCGTAGCGGTTGCGCGCCGCTGCGAGGCCGTATGCGTACAGCGCGAGGACGCTGGCCAGCAACAGGTAGTAGAGCGGCGGCAGTGCGCTCATGCCCAGCGGCGGGCCGAGCGGGGTGAGCGGCAGCAGGACACCGACGACCGCCAGACCGGCCGCCGCCGCCCGCAGTGGTCCGCCTGTGCGGTCCTTGGCGGCACGCCGGCCGGTGCGCAGCAGCAGCATCACCAGGGCCTGGGTGAGGAGGTTCTCGGTGAACCATCCGGAGTGGAAGGCTGCCTGGCCGTCCGACCGGGAATCGTGCAGAGCAAGGGCCAGCACGGCGAAGGTCGCCAGGTCGGCGGCGGCGTTCAGCAGCCCGAATCCGGTGATGAACCGGAGGAAGTCCCGCGGGCGCAGCTCCGTCGGCCGCCGCAGTACCGAGGACGCGGGACGGTCGAACGCGAAAGCGAGCTGCGCCGCGTCGAAACAGAGGTTCTGGACCAGGACCTGCGCCGGAAGCATCGGCAGGAAGGGCAGCAGCAGACCGGCCGCCAGCATCGCGATCACGTTTCCGAGATTCGAGGAGAGCGTGATGCGCAGATACGTGGCGATGTTGCCGGTGCTGCGCCGGCCCGCGGTGATCGCGTGGTCCATGGCACCGAGGTCCTTCTCGGCGAGGACGACATCGGCGGTCTCCCGCACCACGTCGACCGCATTGCGCGGGCAGATGCCCACATCGGCGGCGTGCAGGGCGGGCAGGTCGTTGACACCGTCACCGAGGAATCCCGTGGTGTGCCCCGAGGTACGCAGCGCGGCGACGATCCGGGCCTTGTGGCCAGGGGTGCAGCGGGCGAAGACGGTGGCCCGGTCGGCCGCGCGGGCGAGCTCCGGCTCGGACAGTGCGTCGACCTCCTCGGCGGAGACGACCTGCCCCGGATCCAGCCCGAGGTCCCGGCAGGCACGGGCCGCCGTGCCCGGATGGTCCCCGGTAAGCACCTTCACGGCGACACCCCGGCGTGCCAGCACCTCCAGCGCGTCCGCAGCGCTCGGCGTGAGCGCGTCCCGCAGGGCCACGAAGCCGAGAAACGCCAGTCCGTGTTCGTCCGCCGGCGTGTACGTACCGAGTCGTGCGGGCCGCTCGGTACGGGCGACGGCGAGCAGCCGCAGCCCTTCGGCGGCCTCGCGCGCCGCCACGACGGCCAGTCGCTCCCGCTCCTCGGGGTCCAGGTCGCACCGCTCCAGGACGGCCTCCACCGCCCCCTTGGTCACCAGCACATGAGTGCCGAACCCGCCGGGGATCCGGACGACCGCGGTAGAAAGACGCCGTACCGGATCGAAGGGCAGTGCGGCCACCGCGTCGTACGACCCGACAGCGGTACGAGGGGTCCCGCCGCCCAAACCGGACAGCGGGCCCTCCTGCTGCTCGGAGGCGTCCAGCACCGCCTCGTCGAGGGCATCCGGCGCCGGCAGGTCGGCGAGCTGGAGCGTCCACAGCGCATTCACCGCCGCCCAGTGCAGCGCCTCAGGATCGGGGTTCCCCGTCCGGTCCAGTGAGCGGTCGACGACGGGCCGGTCCTGGGTGAGGGTGCCGGTCTTGTCCAGGCAGAGCACGTCGATCGCGCCCAGGTCGTGCAGCGCGGGCAGCCGCTTGACGATCACCCCGCTGTTCCGTGCGAGCTGCGAAGCACCCCGGGCCAGCGCCGTGGTCACGATGACCGGCAGCATTTCGGGCGTCAGCCCCACCGCCACCGCGACGGCGAACGGCAGGGTCTCGAGCCCCCGCCCGCGCAGCGCGGCATTGGCCATCAGGACCAGCGGCGGGGTGAGCAGCATGAACCTGATCAGGGTCCAGGAGATCCCCTGCACCGACCGGTCGAACGCACTGTCGCCGCGGCGGTGTGCCGACCGGTCGTGGGCGGCGGCGAACCGGGTGCCCCCGCCGGTCGCGACCACCACCGCCGTTCCGCTGCCGGACGCCACACTGCTGCCCTGGAAGCACAGCTGACGCTGGGCGAACACGCCCGCCCCTGCGTCGGGAACGCTGTGCAGCGCGGCGGCGGCCCCTTCCCGCTGTCCGGCGTCCGCGGGATGTTTCCCGACGGGCGCCGACTCCCCGGTGAGGGCGGACTGGTGCACGGTGAGGCCACTCGCGCGCAGCAACTGCACGTCGGCCGGTACGAGGTCTCCGGGACCGAGCCTGATCACGTCACCCGGCACGAGTTCACCGACCGGTATGTCGCGGGCCTGCGGCGCCGCGTCGGGACCGCTGCGCCGCAGCGCCGTCGCGGTCGTCGCGACCAGCTCGCGCAGCGCGGCCGTTGCCCGGTCGGCCCGGTGCTCCTCCGCGGACCGCAGCACACAGCTGACCACCACGAGCACCAGCGTCACGGACGCCGTACCCCACGCGTTCACCGCGGCCGACACCAACCCGAGGCAGAACAGTACGGAAGTGAAGGGGTCCCGCAGGGTGCGCAGGAAGCGCAGCGGCCAGGGGACCGGCCGCCAGGCGGGCAGGATGTTCTCGCCGAACCGGGTCAGCCGCTCGTCCGCCTCCGCCTCCAGCAGCCCCCGCGGTCCGCTGTCCAGCGAACGCAGGACCTGGAGCGAGGTCGGTGCGGCGGGCGGCCGCGCGGCCGCTGGGGGGCCGGCGGTGGCGCCGGGCATCGGTACGACGACGGCCGAGCGGTCGCCCGTCCCCGCCGCGGCAGCGTTCTCAGGCACCGAGCTCATGGAGCCGTACCGGTTGCCCGGCCGGGTACCCGGCCCGCTCCGCGAGCTGGCCGACCATGAGCCTCACGACCGTCACCACACCGGGATCGTCGACCAGGTACACCTGCCGGCGGCCCTCGCGCCGGGAGCGGACGAGACCTGCCAGCTTCAGCTTCGTCAGATGCTGGCTCACCGATGGCAGCGTGCCGCCCACCCGCTCCGCGAGGCCCGTCACATCGCTCTCGCCCTGCGCCAGCGCCCACACGATGTGCAGCCGGGCAGGCGTCGCCAGCAGACCGAAGGCGGCAGCCGCCTGGGCCAGCACCTCCGCGGGCGGATCCTGGAAACCGCCGTCGGCACCTGTCGACACTCTCGTACTCCCGTCCGCGTGGGCCGACTCCTCGCACCCGAGGGGACCAGTGTAGGCGCCGGACGCAGAGCTTCCGGGGCGAGCCGTCATCGGCCAGGAACAATCGCGTAGCTGACAATCGCACCGGAATGTGGACTGTTCCGGGCAGTGGACGGCCTGAAACAGTCACATGCCCAAGAAAGCGATCGCACTCCACGGGCCCGGTTCCCGTTTGCCATGCTGTCGTCGTACGCCTGCCGATGACTCACCGAATCCGAGACACCGCAAGATGGCCGTGAGCTGTGCATTCGACATCTTGGGACTCACTGGCGAGAGAAGTGATCGATGCCATCCGAGCACGCTGACAGCACCTGCGAGCAGACCGCCGGTCCGGCCCCGCAGACTGATGCCATGGCCCTGAAGATCCTGGTCGCCGGAGGGTTCGGGGTCGGCAAGACCACCCTGGTCGGCGCGGTGAGCGAGATCCGGCCGCTGCGGACGGAAGAGCTCCTCAGTGAAGCCGGCCAGTCGGTCGACGACACCGACGGCGTCGCCCGGAAGACCACGACGACCGTCGCGATGGACTTCGGACGCATCACCATCCGGTCCGGCCTCTCGCTGTACCTGTTCGGCACGCCGGGACAGGACCGGTTCTGGTTCCTCTGGGACGAGCTGTCCCAGGGCGCCCTCGGCGCGGTCGTCCTGGCTGACACGCGACGGCTGGAGGACTGCTTCCCGGCCGTCGACTACTTCGAGCACCGCAGGATCCCCTTCGTCGTCGCGGTCAACTGCTTCGCGGGGGCGCGCTCGTACGGCGAACCAGAGGTCTCGCGCGCCCTCGATCTCGACCCCGGAACGCCCGTGGTGCTGTGCGACGCCCGCGACCGGGACTCCGGCAAGGAGGTCCTGATCCGCATGGTCGAGTACGCGGGCCGGATGCACGCGGCCCGGCTCCTCGACTCGGTGAGCTGAGCAGTCATGGCTTGATCCCGCCCTGTCCGATCCGCGAAGGGGAGCTTGCCCGTACGTGACCGGTGCGCAAGGCTTACACGTAAGTGGGGCACGGGGAACGTATGAACGGGGAGGAACGAAATGGCACTGGACAGGGGACTCGACTGGCTCCTTGACGATCTCACCAGCCGGGTGGAGCACATACGGCACGCCCTGGTGCTGTCGAACGACGGCCTGGTGACCGGAGCCAGTACGGGTCTGGCACGTGAGGACGCGGAACATCTGGCGGCGGTCTCGTCCGGGCTGCACAGCCTCGCCCGCGGATCGGGACGGCACTTCCGCGCCGGGAAGGCCCGGCAGACCATGGTGGAGTTCGATGAGGCACTGCTCTTCGTGACGGCCGCCGGGGACGGCAGTTGTCTGTGCGTGCTGAGCGAGGCCGAGGCCGACGTGGGGCAGGTGGCGTACGAGATGACGCTGCTGGTCAACAAGGTCGGGGAACACCTCGGTGTGGCGGCGCGGCGGGACGGAAGCACCGGAATCAACCGGATCTGACAGGTCCACCACTCAGGACTGCCGCCCGGCCCGGGAGTTATCCACAGGCCGGTCGGCAGTCGTTCTCCCCGAGCTACCGTGGTCACAGAGAGTATTCGAATCTCACGGGGGAGAATCGTCATGCCGGTGACGGATGCGGTACGTACGAACAGTGTCCACACGGTCGCGGTAAGCCGGGCGGCTGCGGAACTTGTCTTGAAGCGAGGGGAGTTCGAGCTGGCGGTGCACCTGGGAATCGTCCGTGTGGAGGCGCGGCGGAGCGGAGGACGGCCCAGGGTTCGCCAGGAGGAGATCGACCGGCTTCGGGCGGAGGACGGCTTCCCGGGGGCTCTGCGGGAGCGGGTGCGTACGGTGGGGACGGCGGAGGGCGCGCGGCTGCTCGGAATCAGCCCGGTCCGCTTCACCCGGCTGGCCCGTGCGGGATGTGTCACGCCGGTCGCCTTCTATCTCAATCGCTACCGGGCGGTGGTGTGGCTCTATCTCGCCCAGGAACTGGGCGGGCTTGCCGCCCGCTCGCCCGAACTGCTGGTGGGCAGGAGTCCGGCCTGGATGCGCGACCGGCTGGACTCCGGTACGGACTGCCGCCCGCGCAACTGGCGCTCGCGGAGGATCGAACGGCTGCTGACTCTCACCGACGATCCCTGGGCACGTGCGGCGGTCGCGGCCCAGGCGCTGGACCCGGCCCAGTTGGCCGAGGTGGTCGACGACCCGTACGAGCGCGCCTACTTCGCCAGGGTCCGGCCCGAGCCCGTCTTCGGGCCACGGGGGTCGTCAGCCACGCGGGACGCGATGGCGCGCCTGATGCTCGCTGAGGAGCCGGACGAGATCCTCTGGCGGCGGGTCAACCTGATCATGGAGCTGGACAGTGCCCGTGAGCTCCGCCAGGCTCCGCGCCCCGGAGACCAGCGGCGGCCGGACCTGGAGGCACTTGGCCGACCGCCTGTACCGGCCGAGCCGTTCGAGCCGGCTGAGCCATCCCGGCCAGTTGCACCGACTGAACCGACCGAAGCGACCGTACCGGCGAAACCGGGCGAACGGGTCGAACAGGCTGAACCGGCAGGCGATCTGGCCAGGCCCGCCGAACCGGCCGTACAGGGAAGCCCCGTCGGCCTGCTGGCCCGGCTCCGGCTGCGTCGGGTGCGCGGAGACGGGCGTCCTCGGGAGCGTGCCGGCCGCGCTGCTGCCCGCTCCGGCGGTCACCATCCGTCCGGCAGGCGCCGTCTGCTCGCCGGTCCGCGGGGAGGCCCGGGGCGGGAGAGCGCCGCGGGCGGCGAATAACGGTTCGCGAACGGCGGCCGGAGCGGACAGTCTTTGCGCCATGTTGATCAGGGAAGCAACCACCGGGGACTGGCCGGCTATGTGGCCGTTCTTTCATGAAATCGTCTCCGCGGGCGAGACCTTCACCTACCCCCTCGACCTGGGGGAGGGCGACGCCCGGGACTGGTGGCTCATCAAGTCGCCGAACTGTACGGTCGTCGCGGTCGCCGACGACGGGACGATTCTGGGTACGGCGAAGATGAACAGAAACCACATGGGTAACGGCTCGCACATCGCGAGCGCCAGCTACATGGTCGACCCCCGGCACGCCGGACGCGGTGTGGGGCGGGCCCTGTGCGAGTACACGATCGACTGGGCCCGCACGGCCGGGTACCGCGCCATGCAGTTCAACGCCGTGGTGGAGACGAACACCGCCGCGGTCGGGCTCTACCGCTCGCTCGGTTTCGAAGTCCTGGGCACGCTGCCCGAGGGTTTCCACCACCCCAAGCAGGGGTTCGTGGGACTGCACATCATGCACCGACGGCTCTGACGGCGCCGGCACCGGGTGTTCCGGTCCGGTTTCCGCCACCCGTCGGCCGGTGGACCGGCCGGCCGGCCCACCGGCACGCTCGATGAGGCCGGGGGATACGGTTCGGTGCGGTGCGCTCACTTCGCGCCATCGCCGGGTCGCACGGCACCCGCTCGACGGTGTCCGTCATGTCCCAACCGGCGACGATGTGCTGTCAGTTGTGACGTCGAATGGTGTGTGGGGCGGGTGCACATACGGGGGACAGGGGCAGTACTGTGCGCCCCACCGCCATTCGGGCGATGAAACATCTGCGGAGGAACAATCCATGACCATACCCAGGAGATCGCTGCGTGCCGCGGGAACCCTCGCTGCCGCTGCGATTGTCGGCCTGACCGGCGCGGTTCTCACCGCCGGCCCGGCCGCAGCTCACACCCCCACCTGGGACGTGACCTGTACCGAAGTGAGCCTTCACCTGACCGCGTACAACGACAAGGTCACCAACCAGGTGACCATCACCGTTGACGGTAAGGAACTGCTGCCCACGGAGAGCTTCGGCAAGGGGCTCGACAAGACGATCGACCTGCCCGAGCACGACAAGGCTCTGACGGTGCATCTGTCCGTCAAGGCCGGTGACGGCGACCAGTTCTCGAAGGAAGACACCAAGCAGGCACCGGTGTGCGAGGGCAACACGCCCACGCCGACGCCTTCCGAGACGAAGCCGTCCAAGCCGTCCGAGCCGTCCCAGAAGCCCACCACGGCGGCGCCCACCCCGACCGACACTCCCAGCGAGACCGCTTCGTCGTCTGCGCCCGCCGCAGCAACGCCGAGCCCCAGCTCGCCGGATCTGGCCGAGACCGGTTCGTCGTCCGCCACCCCCATCATCGGTGGCGCGGCTGTCGCCGTGCTGCTGGCCGGTGGCGGCATCATGTGGTCCGTGCGCAAGCGTCGCACCGCTCAGCACTGACGTAGTCCGGCGGTCCGGGCGCGTGGAGCGCCGGGGATCCCGGCCGAGGGGCGTGCCGCATCGCGTTCGGCGAGGCGGCACGCCCCTCGATGCTGTCCACCCGCCCCGTCCGCCCTGGCCGGTGGATTCACCCGTTCTGCTGTGTCCCCGTGTCCCTGTGTGCGGGAGGGGACGTGGGCGGCGCAGCCGGGCCGATCTCGCACCAGACCGCCTTCCCCTCGCCGCGGGGCTCGATGCCCCACCGCGTCGCCACGGCGTCCAGGAGGAGCAGACCCCGGCCTGAAGTGGCTGTCTCACCCGGTGTCCGGCGCCTGGGCCATGCGCTGGAGCGGTCCTGCGCCGACAGCCGCACCCGCCGTACCGGTTCCGGCAGTACTTCCAGCGTGAGCACTGCTCCGCCCTCCGTGTGCAGCAGCACATTCACCAGCAGCTCCCCGGTCACCAGCTCGGCATCGTCCGCGAGTTCGGCCATGTCCCAGTCGGTCAGGGCCTGGCGCACGATCGTCCGTGCGTCGGAGAGCCCCTCCGGGTCGGCCTGGTGGATGTACTGATGCAGCCGGGGCGCCCGGGGCGAGCCCGGGTCAGGGCTGCGGCGCAACACCAGCAACGCGACGTCGTCGCCCGAGCCCCAACGCTCCCACAGCCGGTCCGACAGATGATCGGCAAGCGCCTCCGCCCCCGCCGGACCGGCGCTCACCTCGTGGACGAGCGTGCGCACCCCCGCGTCGATCTCGGCGCCGGGCTCCTCCACCAGACCATCGGTGTACAGGACCAGCGTCTCGCCGGGGACCAGGTCGAGCCTGGTCTCGGGGAACTCCTCGTCCCCGAAATCGGTCGAGATGCCCAGGGGCAGGCCCCCGCGTACCTGCGGGCTGCCGACCCGGCCGTCCGTGTGCCGGATCAGCGGACCGAAGTGACCGGCCCGCACCACCCGTACCGTTCCGGTGCCGAGATCGACCTGGGCGTACGTACAGGTGGCGAACCGGTCCGTGTCCAGTTCGGCGAGGAACCGGGACGCCCGGGCCAGCACCGCCGACGGCGGATGCCCCTCCCCGGCGTACGCGCGCAGCGCGATCCGCAGCTGGCCCATGATCGCGGCCGCATGCGTGTCATGGCCCTGCACGTCGCCCACCACGATTCCGAAACGGTCCTTCGGGAGTGCGATCACGTCGTACCAGTCGCCGCCGACCTGACGGCCGGTCCACGCCGCGTGATAGCGGACGGCGATCTCTCCGCCCTCGATGTCATGGATCCGCCGGGGCAGCATCGTGGACTGGAGACCGGTGGCGAATTCCCGTTCCTCGTCGAAGAGCGTGGCCCGCTGGAGGGACTGGGCGACGATGGCGGCCAGCCCCAGACACAGGTTGCGCTCGTCGGCGTTGAAGGCCGTGCGCTCGCGGTAGAAGAGCGCCAGTCCGCCGAGTGAACGCGCCTGCGCGACGAGCGGCAGGTAGGCCGCGGCCTGGAACTTCAGCTGCCCCACATACGGTTCCAGCACCGGATAGCGCCGGGTGAGCGCGCCGAGCGAGCCCACGAAGCGTGGCCGGCCACTGAGAACGGTGTCGGCCAGCGGGAAATTCCGGTCGAGACGGCCCTGCCCCAGCTCGTCGATCACCTCCAGGGAGTCGCCGCTCAAAGCGATGACATTCAGCGTGGCGTTGTCCAGCAGTCCGAGCGCGAGGCCGTCGGCGCCCAGCCGTGCCAGACCGCCCGGTCCCGTCAGCGCGGCCGTCACGTCGTCCACGGTCACCGCCCGCGACAACGCACTCGTTGTGCGTTCAACTATATTGGTCTGGCGCTGACGGCGCTTTTCCAGTTCCAGCACGAAGGCCGAATGGGTGACTTCCGCCGTCGCGTCCCGCACTACCCCGACCACCCGGTGCGCCCGTCCGTCCGAGCTGCGCAGGATGCGCGCCTGGACATGGGTCCACTGGTCGCCGCCCTCGTCGATCGGGACCCGGAAGTGGACGCTGTACGAGCTGTGCCCGCGCTTGACCGCCTCGTCGATCGCCGCATCGAGCCGAATCCGTTCCGAGGGCTCCAGCCGCTCCACCAGGGACTCGGGCTGTGAGTCGAAAGCGGCCGGGTCCAGGCCGAACACCAGCAGACCGGCCTCGTCGATGTCCAGCGTCCGGGCATCGAGATCCCACTCGAAACTGCCGGTGCGGTTCATGGCAAGCCGCTCCGCCGTCCCGGTGTCGCCGTTGTGCGTCTTCTCGGCCAACGGGCGGGGTCTGACGGGGACGATCGGTGGCCGGTCGTGATCGGTCATTCCTGCTCCGAAGATCGTCCGGCGGGACTGCCGTACTGCGTGACCCAATTGTCTGGCCGGTTGAGCAGGGCTGCCACAGCGGAAGCCCGCCCGGACGGTGTTCAGGCACCCGCCACGTGGCCGGGACACCCCTCCGTACCTGGCTTGGGGACGGCCCCGCACAATGGCAGAGAATGCCGTCCGTGACCGGCGGACCGGCACGTACTGGGGCTGACCGGAGCACACGTATGAACCACGAGGATCCCGTCCTGCTGCACACCGAGGGGCGCATCCGTCACATCACACTCAACCGGCCCCGAGCCCTGAACGCGCTGAACCACACCATGGTGCAGCGCATGGCGGAAGCGCTCGACGCGGCGGAAGAGGCCGACTCGGTCGCCGCCGTGCTGCTCACGGGGGCGGGGGAGCGGGGACTCTGCGCCGGCGGTGACATCCGCGCCATCCGCGACGACGCCCTGGCCGGCGGTGGGACCGCACGGGACTTCTGGCGTGACGAGTACCGGCTCAACGCCCGCATCGCCCGGTTCCCCAAGCCGTACGTCGCGATCATGGACGGCATCGTGATGGGCGGCGGTGTCGGTGTCTCGGCCCACGGCTCGATCCGGATCGTCACCGAGCGTTCGTGCATCGCGATGCCCGAGACCGGCATCGGGTTCGTCCCGGACGTGGGCGGCACATACCTGCTGGGCAGGGCACCCGGCGAGCTCGGCACTCACCTGGCGCTCACCGGGGAAGCAGTCGGCGCGGCGGACGCGCTGCTGTGCGGGCTCGCCGACTATTTCGTGCCCTCGCGGGAGCTTCCCGGCCTGATCGCCGCCCTGGACGTCTGCGCCACGCCCGCCGACGTCGTCGCGACGGCGGAGCGGTACGCCGGCGCAGCCCCCGCTGGTGAGCTGGCCGCACAGCACGACTGGATCGACTCCTGCTACAGCGCCGGCACCGTCGAGGAGATCGTCGAGCGCCTCGCCGACCACGGGATGCCCGCCGCGAAGGAGGCCTCGGTGACGATCCTGGCGAAGTCTCCGACCTCGCTCAAGGTGACGCTGGAGGCCGTTCGCAGGGCCCGGCGCCTCGATGGTCTGGAAGCTGTTCTCGACCAGGAGTTCCGGGTCTCGTCCACCGCCTTCACCCGGCCCGACATGGTGGAGGGCGTACGCGCCCAGATCGTCGACAAGGACCGTGATCCGCACTGGAACCCCGCCGAACTCGCCGAGGTCACCGAGGCGGACGTGGCGCGGTTCTTCGCACCGCTGGGGGACGGCGAACTCGGTCTCGGCCCCGGAGCCCCGGCGGCCCGCTGAGGCGCCGCTCGGTCAGAGGGCGTTGGGGCCGGTCACGGTACGGAAAGCGAGGCCCAGGAGGTCCGCGGCGGCCCGGAAGTCCTTGGCGCGGTGGCCGGTGCACAGCGTCCAGTGGTGACCGATGCCGGTGGCGGACCAGGCATCGGTCCACTCGCCGGGGTCGAAGCCGAAGTCGACCCGGGAGGTCGTGTTGCCGATCTCCAGCAGGGGACCGGGCACGACTTCCCCCTCGGACGCGATCAGAACGAACGAGCCGTCGGTCTCCTGACCGATACCGAAGGTGGTGACCGGCCCGTGGATGACGTCGAATTCGACGCTGACACCCCAGCCGCGCTTGCCGTGGAAGACACCCAGACCGCGCAGCAGCGGGTCCTTCGCGCTGATGGCCAGATGGGCGGGGCCGTCGTGTCCCATCTCCACGACCCGGTCGTGGAAGTTGAGCGCCTGCAGCTCGGTGAATGAACCGCCCGCCCCCATGGTGTCGGCGATCAGCATGGCGAGGCTGGTGCGCAGCTCGTACTCACCGGCCATCGGCACCCCGCGGGCAGTCAGCAGCACCGGTGTATGCGTGCGTTGGGCGACCGGCAGCACCATCGACGCGGTCAGGTACGTCGTCAGGAACGTCACCACCAGATCGCAGTCGGCCCGGCGCAACCGCTCCGCGGCCTTGGCCGACTCCTGCGGATCGGAGACGAAACCCGCGTCGACCACCTCGCAGCCCATCTCATCCAGCCGCGCGGTCACGAGCCGGGCCGACTCCCGCAGCCGATCGAGAAGGCCGGGGAACTGCGGCCAGTACGCA
>NZ_JAFMPZ010000103.1 GCF_017353455.1 Streptomyces laculatispora | reverse complement strand
GTTCGCCTACCCGCCGCAGCTCCTCGTGGTCGACGGCGGGCAGCCCCAGGTCGCCGCGGCCAAGCGGGCGCTGGACGAGCTGGGGATCGACGACATCGCCGTCTGCGGCCTCGCCAAGCGCCTCGAAGAGGTCTGGCTGCCCGATGACGACGACCCGGTGGTCCTGCCCCGTTCCAGCGAGGGCCTCTACCTCCTGCAGCGCATCCGCGACGAGGCACACCGTTTCGCCATCACCTACCAGCGCGCCAAACGGGCCAAGCGCATCCGTTCCAGCCCCCTGGACGCCGTCGCCGGTCTCGGCGAGACCCGCAAGCAGGCCCTGATCAAGCATTTCGGCTCCGTGAAGAAGCTGAGGCAGGCGACAATCGAAGAGATCTGCGAGGTTCCGGGGATAGGCCGCACGACGGCGGAATCAGTGGCCGTCGCGCTCGCCTCGACCACCCCGGCCGCGCCCGCCGTGAACACGGCCACAGGAGAGATCATTGAAGAGGACGACGGGGGCAGTACGACATGACTGAGCGCGAACATGAACAAGGGCACGACCGCACAGACCGAGCAGACGGAGCAGGACACGTGAGTACGGGCATCCCCGCCGAGACGGGCGACAGCACGGCGGCCATTCCCGAGCTGGTGATCATCTCCGGTATGTCGGGCGCCGGGCGCAGCACCGCGGCCAAGTGTCTGGAGGACCTGGGCTGGTTCGTCGTGGACAACCTGCCGCCCGCGCTGATCCCCACCATGGTGGAGCTCGGCGCCAGGTCCCAGGGCAATGTGGCCCGGATCGCCGTCGTCGTCGACGTACGGGGCCGCCGCTTCTTCGACAATCTGCGGGAGTCCCTCGCGGACCTGGAGGCCAAGGGCGTCACGAGGCGGATCGTTTTCCTGGAGTCCTCCGACGACGCGCTGGTCCGCCGCTTCGAGTCGGTCCGGCGCCCGCACCCCCTCCAGGGCGACGGCCGCATCGTCGACGGCATCGCCGCCGAGCGCGATCTGCTGCGCGAGCTGCGCGGCGACGCCGACCTGGTGATCGACACCTCCAGCCTGAACGTGCACGAGCTGCGCGCCAAGATGGACGCCCAGTTCGCGGGCGACGAGGAGCCTGAGCTCCGCGCCACGGTGATGTCCTTCGGCTACAAGTACGGACTGCCGGTCGACGCCGACCTGGTGGTGGACTGCCGGTTCCTGCCCAACCCGCACTGGGTCCCCGAACTGCGCCCCTTCACCGGGCTCAACGAGGAGGTCTCCGCGTACGTCTTCGACCAGCCGGGCGCCAAGGAGTTCCTCAACCAGTACACGGAGCTGCTCCAGCTCATCGCCGCGGGATACCGCCGCGAGGGCAAGCGCTACGTGACCATCGCCGTGGGCTGCACGGGCGGCAAACACCGCTCCGTGGCCATGTCGGAGAAGCTTTCGGCCCGGCTGGCCAGCGAAGGGATCGAGACCGTGCTCGTACACAGGGACATGGGGCGCGAGTGACCAGTCGCACCCTGCGTCTGCGCCGGCTGCGCAGAGCCACCTCTGCACTGTCCGGCCGCAAGCGCGGCGCACAGCCCAAGGTCGTCGCGCTCGGCGGCGGCATGGGGCTGTCCGCCTCGCTGGCCGCGCTGCGGCGGATCACCGGTGATCTGACCGCCGTGGTCACCGTCGCCGACGACGGCGGCTCCAGCGGCCGGCTCCGCGAGGAGCTGGGCGTCCTGCCGCCCGGTGATCTGCGCAAGGCGCTGGCCGCCCTGTGCGGTGACGACGACTGGGGCCAGACCTGGGCCCAGGTCATCCAGCACCGCTTCCAGTCCAAGGGCGATCTGCACGAGCACGCCGTCGGCAATCTGCTGATCGTCGCCCTGTGGGAGCAGCTCGGCGACCATGTCCAGGCCCTCGACCTGGTCGGCAAGCTCCTCGGGGCGCACGGCCGGGTGCTCCCGATGTCCGCCGTGCCCCTGGAGCTCCAGGCGCTGGTACGGGGACACGACCCGCAGCGCCCGGACGACGTGGACACGGTGCGCGGCCAGGCCACCGTGGCGCTCACCCCGGGCGAGGTCCAGTCCGTGCACGTCGTCCCGCACGACCCGCCGGCCGTCCCGGAGGCGGTCGCCGCGGTTCTGGACGCGGACTGGGTGGTACTCGGTCCGGGGTCCTGGTTCTCCTCGGTCATTCCGCATCTGCTCGTCCCCGATCTGCTGGACGCGCTGATCGAGACGAAGGCCCGAAAGGTCCTCTCGCTGAACCTCGCGCCGCAACCCGGTGAAACAGATGGCTTCTCTCCGCAGCGTCATTTGGAGGTTTTGGGACGACACGCCCCTAAACTCGCCTTGGACGTGGTGCTGGCCGACGAGGCCGCCGTGCCCGACCGCGAGTCCCTCGCCGACGCCGCAAAACGGCTCGGTGCCGCGGTCGAGCTGGCGCCGGTGGCCTCACCCGACGGCGTTCCGATTCATGATCCGGAGCTGTTGGCCGCCGCGTACGACCGTATTTTTCGGATGCATGGAAGGATCGGCCCATGGCGATGACGCCAGCGGTGAAGGACGAAATCTCTCGGCTTCCCGTAACCCGGACCTGCTGCAGGAAGGCAGAAGTCTCGGCGATTCTTCGGTTCGCGGGTGGGCTGCACCTGGTGAGCGGCCGGATTGTGATCGAGGCGGAGCTGGACACCGCGATGGCGGCGCGCCGGCTGAAGCGGGACATTCTCGAAATCTTCGGGCACAGCTCGGAGCTGATCGTGATGGCTCCCGGCGGGCTGCGGCGCGGCTCCCGCTACGTCGTACGGGTGGTGGCGGGCGGCGACCAGCTGGCCCGGCAGACGGGTCTGGTGGACGGCCGCGGCCGTCCCATCCGCGGACTTCCCCCGCAGGTGGTCTCGGGGGCCACCTGCGATGCCGAGGCCGCCTGGCGCGGGGCCTTCCTGGCCCACGGCTCGCTCACCGAGCCGGGGCGCTCCTCCTCACTGGAGGTGACCTGCCCGGGTCCGGAGGCGGCGCTCGCGCTGGTCGGCGCCGCCCGCCGGCTCTCCATCTCGGCGAAGGCCCGCGAGGTGCGCGGCGTGGACCGGGTCGTCGTCCGCGACGGCGACGCGATCGGAGCCCTGCTCACCCGGCTGGGCGCCCATGAGTCGGTGCTGGCCTGGGAGGAGCGGCGGATGCGGCGCGAGGTCCGCGCCACCGCCAACCGCCTCGCCAACTTCGACGACGCGAACCTGCGCCGTTCGGCCAGGGCCGCGGTGGCCGCGGGTGCCCGTGTGGGGCGCGCGCTGGAGATCCTGGGCGAGGAGGTGCCCGAGCACCTCGCGGCGGCCGGGCGGCTGCGCATGGAGCACAAGCAGGCATCCCTGGAGGAACTGGGCGCCCTCGCCGATCCGCCGCTGACCAAGGACGCCGTCGCGGGCCGTATCCGCCGGCTGCTGGCGATGGCCGACAAGCGGGCCCAGGACCTGGGTATCCCGAGCACGGAATCCACCCTCAGCGAAGAGCTGGCCGACGGCCTGGTCGGCTGATCCCGGCCCCGTCGGCGGGCCGGAGCAGGAACGCGCCACGTTCCCGGGGGCGTTGACACTGCGTAACCGTCGCAGGGGGCGGGGGAGGGCAACCGCAGGCCCGTGCTCCTACTGGGGAGTACGGGCCTGCGCCGTTCTTCCCGCCCTGCTCGATGTCACTCCCAGGGCCTCGGAGGGGTAGTGTCGTAGGCGGTCGGGGACATCCCATACAACTCGCCGGCGTCGAAAACCGGCGTACCTAACGAGGAGATCGGTTCGTGACGATCCGCGTAGGCATCAACGGCTTTGGCCGCATCGGTCGTAACTACTTCCGCGCGCTGCTGGAGCAGGGTGCGGACATCGAGATCGTGGCTGTCAACGACCTGGGTGACACTGCGACCACGGCTCACCTGCTGAAGTACGACACCATTCTGGGTCGTCTCAAGGCCGAGGTCAGCCACACCGCCGACAGCATCACCGTCGACGGCCACACCATCAAGGTGCTCTCCGAGCGCAACCCGGCGGACATCCCGTGGGGCGAGCTGGGCGTCGACATCGTGATCGAGTCGACCGGCATCTTCACCAAGAAGGCCGACGCCGCCAAGCACATCGCGGGCGGCGCCAAGAAGGTCCTCATCTCGGCTCCGGCCAAGGACGAGGACATCACGATCGTGATGGGCGTCAACGAGGAGAAGTACGACGCGGCCAACCACCACGTCATCTCCAACGCCTCCTGCACCACCAACTGTGTCGCGCCGATGGCCAAGGTTCTCGACGAGAACTTCGGCATCGTCAAGGGCCTCATGACGACGGTCCACGCGTACACGAACGACCAGCGGATTCTGGACTTCCCGCACTCCGACCTGCGTCGCGCCCGCGCCGCCGCGGAGAACATCATCCCGACCACGACGGGTGCCGCCAAGGCCACCGCCCTGGTCCTGCCGCAGCTCAAGGGCAAGCTCGACGGCATCGCGATGCGCGTCCCGGTCCCGACCGGCTCGGTCACCGACCTGGTCATCACGCTGGAGCGCGAGGTCACCCGCGACGAGGTCAACGCCGCCTTCCAGAAGGCTGCGGAAGAGGGCTCCCTCAAGGGCCGCCTCGTCTACACCGAGGACCCGATCGTGTCCTCGGACATCGTCTCGGACCCGGCTTCCTGCACCTTCGACTCGCTGCTCACCATGGCAGAGGGCAACCAGGTGAAGGTCATCGGCTGGTACGACAACGAGTGGGGCTACTCCAACCGCCTCGTCGACCTGACCGTCTTCGTCGGCAGCCAGCTCTGACCCTCGAATCGGCAGGCACCTCGATGTGAGCACGGGGCTCGAACAGCGCAACGAAGCGCCGTTCGAGCCCCGTTGCATGCTCTCTCGTCCTTCCAAGGAGTCCAGAAGATGAAGACCATCGACGAACTTCTCGCCGAAGGGGTCACCGGCAAGCGCGTATTCGTCCGCGCCGACCTCAACGTGCCGCTCAGCGGCACCACCATCACCGACGACGGCCGCATCCGCGCCGTCCAGCCGACCGTGGAGAAGCTGGCCGCGGCCGGTGCCCGGGTCGTCGTCGCCTCGCACCTGGGCCGCCCCAAGGGTGCCCCGGACCCGGCGTTCTCGCTGGCCCCGGCGGCAGCCCGGCTCGGTGAACTGCTAGGGACCGGCGTGGCCTTCGCGACCGACACGGTCGGCGAGTCCGCCCGCGCCACGGTCGCCGCCCTCACCGACGGCAAGGTCGCCGTCATCGAGAACCTCCGCTTCAACGCCGGCGAGACGTCGAAGGACGACGCCGAGCGCGGCGCGTTCGCCGACCAGCTGGCCGAGCTCGCCGACGTGTACGTGGGCGACGGCTTCGGCGCCGTGCACCGCAAGCACGCCTCGGTCTTCGACCTCCCGGCCCGGCTGCCGCACGCCGCGGGCGACCTGATCGCCACCGAGGTCGGCGTCCTGAAGAAGCTCACCGACGACGTGCAGCGGCCCTACGCGGTCGTGCTCGGCGGCGCCAAGGTCTCCGACAAGCTCGGCGTCATCGACCACCTCCTGGAGCGGGCCGACCGCATCCTCATCGGCGGCGGCATGGCGTACACCTTCCTCAAGGCCCAGGGTCACGAGGTCGGCAGCTCGCTGCTCCAGGAGGACCAGATCCCGGTGGTGCTGGAGTACCTCAGGCGCGCCGAGGAGAAGGGCGTGGAGTTCGTGCTCCCCGTCGACGTCGTGGTCGCCCCGGCGTTCCCCGACCTCAAGACCAAGGCCCCGGCCCACCCCGCCACCGTCGCCGCCGACGCCATGCCGGCCGGCCAGATGGGGCTGGACAACGGTCCGGAGACCAACAAGCTCTACGCATCGAAGCTCGCCGACGCGGCCACCGTCTTCTGGAACGGCCCCATGGGAGTCTTCGAGCACCCCGATTTCGCCGAGGGAACCAGGGCGGTCGCCCAGGCCCTCGTCGACTCGTCCGGCTTCAGCGTGGTCGGCGGTGGCGACTCCGCCGCGGCCGTCCGCATCCTGGGCTTCGACGAGAACGCGTTCGGACACATCTCGACCGGTGGCGGCGCCAGCCTCGAATACCTCGAGGGCAAGACGCTTCCCGGCCTTGCCGCACTGGAGGACTGACCTTTCATGACCACCCGCACCCCGCTGATGGCGGGCAACTGGAAGATGAACCTCAACCACCTCGAGGCCATCGCACACGTCCAGAAGCTCTCCTTCGCCCTGGCCGACAAGGACTACGACGCCGTCGAGGTCGCCGTCCTGCCGCCCTTCACCGACCTGCGCTCCGTGCAGACGCTGGTCGACGGCGACAAGCTGAAGATCAAGTACGGCGCCCAGGACATCTCGGCGCACGACTCCGGCGCGTACACCGGTGAGATCTCCGGCCCGATGCTCGCCAAGCTGAAGTGCACCTATGTCGCCGTCGGACACAGCGAGCGCCGCCAGTACCACGCCGAGACCGACGAGGTCTGCAACGCCAAGGTGAAGGCCGCGTACAAGCACGGCCTGACCCCGATCCTCTGCGTCGGCGAGGGCCTGGACATCCGCAAGGCCGGCGAGCAGGTCGCCTACACGCTCGCCCAGCTGGACGGCGCGCTGAAGGACGTCCCGGCCGAGCAGGCCGAGTCCATCGTGATCGCCTACGAGCCGGTCTGGGCCATCGGCACCGGCGAGGTCGCCACCCCCGACGACGCGCAGGAGGTCTGCGGTGCGATCCGCGGCCGCCTCGCCGAGCTGTACTCGCAGGAGCTGGCCGACGCGGTCCGCATCCAGTACGGCGGCTCGGTCAAGTCCGGCAACGTCGCCGCGATCATGGCGCAGCCCGATGTGGACGGCGCGCTGATCGGTGGCGCCGCCCTGGACACCGACGAGTTCGTCAAGATCGTCCGCTTCCGCGACCAGTGAGTATGCGGTAGCGCGGATCCGTCGTACCCTTGCGGGGGCCGAGGAGGGCACAGCCTCCCGGCCCCCGTTGTTCGCATACGCAGTCCAGGAATTCCGGAAAGTAGGGACCAGCCGTGATTTTGGCGTTCGAGATCGCCCTGATCGTCTTCAGCCTGCTGCTGATGCTGCTGGTGCTGATGCACAAGGGAAAGGGCGGCGGTCTCTCCGACATGTTCGGTGGCGGCATGCAGTCGTCCGTCGGTGGCTCCTCGGTCGCCGAGCGCAACCTCGACCGGATCACCGTCGTGGTCGGTCTGGGCTGGTTCGCATGCATTGTGGTGCTTGGTCTGCTCATCAAGCTTGACAACTGACCCGTCGTAAGCGATTCCTGTGAGGGTGTAACTCCAATCACTGGACGCGCGTTGGGCCTTACGTAGACTGGGGCATCTTCGAGCACCATCACGCAGGGAGTTACGACCGTGGCAAGTGGCAACGCGATCCGGGGAAGCCGGGTCGGAGCGGGGCCGATGGGGGAGGCCGAGCGCGGCGAGTCCGCGCCACGCGCCCGCATCTCCTTCTGGTGCTCGAACGGGCACGAGACGCAGCCGAGCTTCGCCCATGACGCGCAGGTACCGGAGACCTGGGACTGCCCGCGCTGCGGTTTCCCGGCCGGCCAGGACCGTGACAGCCCGCCGGACCCCCCGCGCACCGAGCCGTACAAGACGCACCTCGCGTACGTCCGCGAGCGGCGCAGCGACGAGGACGGCGAGGCCATTCTCGCCGAGGCCCTCGCGAAACTCCGCGGCGAGATCTAGACGTTGTTCACCGGCCGGACACCCCCAGGGTGCCCGGCCGGAATGCTTCCGCCGTGCCGCAGCCCGCCGCCGTCCCGTCCGTCCACCTGATCAATTAGGTTGGAGGGGCAGCGGGGAACTGCGGTGACGAGGAGAAGTGGGCTGATGTCCGGGATGAACGCACAAAGTCGAACCAGGCTCAACCAGATGCCGGAATGGACCGCGCTGGGAAAGCACCGTGAGCAGCTCGGGACGACCCATCTGCGCGAGCTGTTCGCGGACGATCCGGAGCGCGGCACCGGATACACGCTGCGGGTCGGCGACCTGTACGTCGACTACTCCAAGCAGCTGGTCACCGATGAGACGCTCCGGCTGCTCCGCGAGCTCGCCGGGGCCACCGGGGTCGCCGGGCTGCGGGACGCGATGTTCCGCGGCGAAAAGATCAACACCACCGAGGACCGCGCCGTCCTGCACACCGCGCTGCGCGCCCCGCGCGACGCCGTGATCGAGGTCGACGGCGAGAACGTGGTGCCCGCGGTGCACGCGGTGCTCGACAAGATGGCCGCCTTCTCGGAGCGCGTCAGGTCGGGCGAGTGGACCGGGCACACCGGCAAGCCGATCAGATGCATCGTCAACATCGGCATCGGCGGCTCCGACCTCGGCCCCGCGATGGCGTACGAGGCGCTGCGCTCCTTCACGGACCGCTCGCTCACCGTCCGCTTCGTCTCCAACGTCGACGGCGCCGACCTCCACGAGGCCGTGCACGACCTCGACCCGGCCGAGACGCTCTTCGTCATCGCGTCGAAGACCTTCACCACGATCGAGACGATCACCAACGCCACCTCTGCCCGCGACTGGCTGCTGACCGGGCTGGGGGCCGGTCAGGACGCGGTTGCCAAGCACTTCGTGGCGCTGTCGACGAACGGCGAGAAGGTCGCGGACTTCGGCATCGACACCGCGAACATGTTCGAGTTCTGGGACTGGGTCGGCGGCCGCTACTCGTACGACTCCGCCATCGGCCTCTCGCTGATGATCGCCATCGGCCCGGACCGGTTCCGCGAGATGCTCGACGGCTTCCACCTCGTCGACGAGCACTTCCGCACCGCCCCGGCCGAGGAGAACGCCCCGCTGCTGCTGGGTCTGCTCGGTGTCTGGTACGGCGCGTTCTTCGACGCCCAGTCGCACGCCGTGCTGCCCTACAGCCACTACCTGTCCAAGTTCACCGCGTACCTCCAGCAGCTGGACATGGAGTCCAACGGCAAGTCGGTGGACCGGGACGGCAATCCGGTGGACTGGCAGACCGGACCGGTCGTCTGGGGCACCCCCGGCACCAACGGGCAGCACGCCTACTACCAGCTGATCCACCAGAGCACGAAGGTCATCCCGGCCGACTTCATCGGCTTCGCCGAGCCGGTCGAGGGTCTGCTGCCCGGCCTGGTCGCCCAGCACGATCTGCTGATGGCCAACTTCTTCGCCCAGACCCAGGCGCTGGCCTTCGGCAAGACACCGGACGAGGTGCGCGCCGAGGGCGTCGCCGAGGAGCTGGTGCCGCACAAGACGTTCCGTGGTAACCACCCGACGACGACGATCCTCGCCGACCGGCTGACGCCTTCGGTGCTCGGCCAGCTGATCGCGCTGTACGAGCACAAGGTCTTCGTCCAGGGCGCGATCTGGAACATCGACTCCTTCGACCAGTGGGGTGTCGAACTCGGCAAGGTCCTCGCCAAGAAGATCGAGCCGGTGCTGACCCAGGGCGAGGGCGCCGAGCAGCTGGACAGCTCGACCGCCGCGCTCGTCGCCGCGTACCGCGAGCGCAGGGGGCGCTGAACCCATGCCCACGGGGGAGGGGGCAGTCCGGCTGCGGCCACCGGTCAACACGCTGGACCCCCGGGTCGTCGGCTGGTGGCGGACCCGGTGGCTGCTGCTGACCGCCGGTCCGGTGGTGGTCCTGGCCGTGCTGGGCGTGTTCCTCACGTCGGCCCGGTTCTGGCTGCTGCTCTGTGCCGCGGTCCTGGCGGCCGTCGGCGCCGGCTGCGCCGTCCTGCTCCCCCTGTGGTGGTTCCGCACCCATCGCTGGGAGGTCACCGACGAGGCGGTGTACGTCCGTACGGGGGTGCTGTGGCAGGAGTGGCGGATCGCGCCGATGTCCCGGATCCAGACCGTGGACACCGTGCGCGGCCCCCTCGAACAGCTCTGCCGGCTCGCCACGGTCACCGTCACCACCGCCTCGGCCAAGGGCGCGGTCCGGATCGAGGGCCTCGACCACGAGCTGGCGGCCGAGCTCGCCGAGCGGCTGACCCGGATCACCCAGGGCACCCCCGGGGACGCCACATGAGCACGGCGGACACCGCCCCGGACGAAGCCTCGCTGGACGAGAGGCGCGCTGGCGGTCCTGCCACTCCCGCCGACTGGCGGCGGCTCGACCGGCGCACGGTCCTGCTCGCCGCTCTCGTCACCGCGGGCGTGGCGGCCGGTGCCGCCGTGCCGACCACGCTCGCGCTCTCCGGGCGCCTCGGGTCCGGCCCCGCCGTCGCCTGGGTACTGACGGGCGCAGTCCTGCTGATCGCCTCCGGCGCGGGCGGCGACTACGTACGCTGGCGCCGCACCCGGTACCGCGTCGGCGCCGACCGGGTCGAACTCCACACCGGCCTGCTGCTGGTCAAGAAGCGCTCGCTGGCCCGCGAACGCATCCGGAGCGTCGACCTCACCGCCCATCCGCTCCAGCGCGTACTCGGGCTCGTCACCGTCCGGATCGGCACCGGTGAGCACACCGGCGGCGAATCCGCCCTGGAGCTCGACCCGGTCCTGCGGGCCGAGGGCGAACGGCTGCGCCGCGCACTCCTGGAGCGGGGCCTGGCCGCCACCTCGGGCAGCCACCGCGAGGGCGAGCTGGTCTCCCTCGACCCGCGCTGGATCCGCTACGCGCCGGTCTCGTTCGTCGCGCCCGCGCTCGGCGGCGCGGCGGCCGGGGCCGTGCTGCAGGTCAGCGACTGGTTCGGGGCGCAGGGTCGGGTGATCGAATGGGTCGGCGACCGCTACCGGGACACCTCCCTGCTCTCGGTGATCGCGCTCCTCGCCGTCGCCGGGGTGCTCGCCGGGGTCGTCGGCGCGCTGGGCCTCTGGGTCGAGATGTGGTGGAACTACCGCCTCGAACGCGAACCCGGCGGCACCCTGCGCATCCGGCGCGGCCTGCTCACCTCCCGGTCCGTCTCCATCGAGGAGCGCAGGCTGCGCGGGGTCGACCTCGTCGAGCCGCTCGGCGTCCGGCTGCTGGGCGCCGCCCGGGTCGACGCCATCACCACCGGACTGGCCAAGGACGACGAGGAGCAGCACGACGACCACAACACCCTGCTGCCCGCCGCGCCCCGGCCGGTCGCCGGTGCCGTCGCCGCCGCCGTGCTGCGCGAGACCACGTCCCCGACCGGCGCCCCGCTGACCGCGCACCCCGCCGCCGCCCGCGGCCGGCGGCTGCGCCGGGCGCTCTGGGTGGTCCTCGCCCCGGTCCTCGTCCTCGCGCTGCTCGGCGCCCTGCTGACGCCCGTTCTGCTCTGGATCGCGCTCGGCTGCGCGGTCGTGGGACTGCCCGCCGGGGTGCTGCTGGCCCGGGACGCCTACCGCGGTCTCGGACACGCGCTCAGCGGCGCGTACCTGGTGACCCGCTCGGGCGCCCTGCGCCGCTCCACCGCGGCGCTGGAACGGGCCGGGGTGATCGGCTGGACGGTGCGCCAGTCGTACTTCCAGCGGCGGGCCGGGCTGCTGAACATCACCGCCACGACGGCCGCCGGAGCGAGCGCCTACACGGTGTACGACGCGGACGCGGCCGAGGGGCTGGACTTCGCCTCCGAGGCCGTCCAGGGCCTGCTGGAGCCCTTTCTGGAGCGGGTCCCGCCGGGGGAGTGAGCCCCGGCCGGGCTCGGTGCCGACGGGCGCCGACTTCCGGAAGGCCGCTGCGCGCCGTACGTCCGAGGCGCCCGCCGCCACGGTCCCGGTGCGCGGGGGCGAGCCGTTCACGCCGCAGGCCCGGCCGCTCCGAGGAGCGAACCGGGCCTGCGGGTCATGCCACTGACGGCCGATCAGGCGGAAGCCGGCGGATAGAGGGCGCGCGGCAGCTGCGAGGCCGCCGCCGCGTCCAGCAGCCACAGCGTGCGGCTGCGTCCGTACGCACCCGCCGCCGGGGCCTGGATCTCCCCGGCACCCGACAGGGCGATGGCCGCGGCCTCCGCCTTGTCCTCGCCCGCCGCGAGCAGCCACACCTCGCGGGCCGCCCGGATGGCGGGCAGCGTGAGCGTGACCCGGACGGGCGGCGGCTTGGGGGCCCCGTGCACACCGACGACGGTGCGCTCGGTCTCCCGTACCGCGGGCAGCTCGGGGAAGAGCGAGGCGACATGCGTGTCCGGGCCGACGCCCAGCATCAGCACGTCGAACACCGGCACCGGACCGTGGTCCTCCGGACCGGCCGCGGCGGCCAGCTCGGCGGCGTACGCGGCCGCGGCGGCCTCGACGTCCCGGCCGTGCGGGCCGTCCGACGCGGGCATCGCGTGCACCCGGGACGGGTCCAGCGGCACCGAGTCCAGCAGGGACTTGCGGGCCTGCGTGACATTGCGCTCCGGATCGCCCTCCGGCAGGAACCGCTCGTCGCCCCACCACAGGTCGAGCCGCGACCAGTCGACCGCGTCCCGGGCGGGCGCCTCGGCGAGCGCGGCCAGCAGGCCGTTGCCGTTGCGCCCGCCGGTGAGCACGACCGAGGCGTGACCGCGTGAGGCCTGGGCGTCCACGACCTTCGTGATCAGCCGGGCCGCCGCGGCCTGCGCCATCAGCTCCTTGTCGCGGTGCACGACGAGCTGGGGGACGACGCTCACTTCGACGCCGCCTTCTTCGCCGCCGTCTTCTTGGCGGCGGGAGCGGCGGACGCGCCGTCCGGCTTCTCGGCCGCGGCGGCCTTGGGCGCGGCTGCCTCCCCGAGCCGTTGCACGCCGAACTTCACCGAGGACGCATAGGTGTTGTCCGGGTCGAGCCGGCGCAGTTCCTCGGCCAGCAGCTCCGCGGTCTCCCGGCGCTTGAGCGCCACCGCGCGGTCCGGCTGCCCCACCATGGAGAGCGTGGCCAGCGAACCGTCGGCCCGGTCCAGCACGATCGTGCCGTTCTTGGTCTCCATCCGGACGGCCGTCAGACCCGGGCCGCCCGACAGGGTGCGCTCCACCGGCACCAGGAGCCGGTCCGCGAGCCACATGGCCAGCAGCTCGCAGCTCGGGTTCTCGGACTCGCCCTCGACCGATGCCGAGACGACGTCCACGGACTGCTGGTCCAGCGCGGCCGCCAGCATCGAGCGCCACGGCGTGATCCGGGTCCAGGCCAGATCGGTGTCGCCGGGGGTGTACGACTTCGCGCGCACCGCCAGTTCGGCGCTCGGGTGCTCCGCCGAGTACGCGTCCGTGATCCGGCGCTGGGCGAGCGCGCCCAGCGGGTCCTTCGCCGGATCGGCGGGCGCCGCCTCCGGCCACCAGACCACGACCGGCGCGTCCGGCAGCAGCAGCGGCAGGACCACCGACTGCGCGTGGTTGGCCAGTTCGCCGTGGAGCCGCAGCACCACGGTCTCGCCGGTGCCCGCGTCGGAGCCGACCCGGACCTCGGCGTCCAGCCGCGCGTCGCGCCGGCTGCGCGGCGAACGGCTGACCCGCTTGATCACCGCGATGATCCGCGAGGGGTGCTCGCGCGAGGCGTCGCCCGCCGACTTGAGGGCGTCGTAGGCGTTTTCCTCGTCGGTGACGATGACCAGCGTGAGGACCATGCCGATCGCCGGGGTGCCGATGGCACGACGGGCCGACACGAGCGCCTGGTTGATCTTGCTGGAAGTGGTTTCCGTGAGATCGATCTTCATGGCCGGCGCCAGCTCCGTCCGTCTCGTGCGAGCATCTCGTCGGCCTCGGCCGGGCCCCAGGTGCCCGATGAGTACTGCGCGGGCTTGCCGTGCTTGTCCCAGTACTCCTCGATCGGGTCGAGGATGTCCCAGGAGAGTTCGACCTCCTGGTGGCGGGGGAAGAGGTTGGCGTCGCCGAGCAGCACATCGAGGATGAGCCGCTCGTACGCCTCCGGGCTGGACTCGGTGAAGGACTCGCCGTAGGCGAAGTCCATCGTGACGTCCCTGACCTCCATCGAGGTGCCGGGCACCTTGGAGCCGAACCGCACGGTCACGCCCTCGTCCGGCTGGACCCGGATGACCAGGGCGTTGCTGCCCAGCTCCTCGGTCGCCCCGGACTCGAAGGGCAGGTACGGGGCGCGCTTGAAGACGATCGCGATCTCGGTGACCCGGCGGCCGAGCCGCTTTCCGGTACGGAGGTAGAACGGCACACCCGCCCAGCGGCGGTTGTTGATCGTCAGCTTGATCGCGGCGAAGGTGTCGGTCTTCGACTTGGGGTCGATACCGTCCTCCTCCAGGTAGCCGAGGACTTCCTCGCCGCCCTGCCACGCGTGCGCGTACTGGCCGCGCACGGTGTGCTTGCCGAGGTCGTCCGGCAGCTCGACGGCCGTGAGGACCTTGAGCTTCTCGGCCACCAGCGCCTTCGGGTGGAAGGAGCCGGGCTCCTCCATCGCGGTCAGCGCCAGCAGCTGGAGCAGGTGGTTCTGGATGACGTCCCGGGCGGCGCCGATGCCGTCGTAGTAGCCGGCCCGGCCGCCGATGCCGATGTCCTCGGCCATCGTGATCTGGACGTGGTCGACGTAGCTCCGGTTCCAGATCGGCTCGAACATCGTGTTGGCGAACCGCAGCGCCAGGATGTTCTGGACCGTCTCCTTGCCCAGGTAGTGGTCGATCCGGAAGACCTCGTTGGGCGGGAACACGTCGTGCACGAGATGGTTGAGCTCCTGCGCGCTCTTCAGGTCGTGGCCGAAGGGCTTCTCGATGACGGCACGCCGCCAGGAGCCCTCCTTCTGGTCGGCCAGGCCGTGCTTCTTGAGCTGCTGGACGACCTTGGGGAAGAACTTCGGCGGCACGGAGAGGTAGAAGGCGAAGTTGCCGCCCGTCCCCTGTGCCTTGTCGAGTTCCTGGATGGTCGCCTTCAGGGTCTCGAAGGCGTCGTCGTCGTCGAAGTTGCCCTGGACGAAGCGCATCCCCTGGATGAGCTGCTGCCAGACCTCTTCACGGAACGGGGTACGGGCGTGCTGCTTGACGGCGTCGTGGACCTCCTGGGCGAAGTCCTCGTCCTGCCATTCGCGGCGCGCGAAGCCGATGAGCGAGAAGCCCGGCGGCAGCAGGCCGCGATTGGCCAGGTCATAGACGGCGGGCATCAGCTTTTTACGGGACAAATCGCCCGTGACGCCAAAGATGACCAGGCCCGACGGCCCCGCGATGCGCGGGAGCCGTCGGTCCTGGGCGTCACGGAGCGGGTTGGCTCCGGGAACACCAGACAAAGTGGTCAGCCCTCCGAAGGGGCGAGGCGCTTGAGTTCCGCCTCTGTCGAGTTGAGCAGGTCGATCCAGGACGCCTCGAACTTCTCGACACCCTCGTCCTCAAGGAGCTGGACGACGTCGTCGTACGAGACACCGAGCCCGTTGACGGCATCGAGCTCGGCGCGGGCCTGCTCGTAGGTGCCGGCGATGGTGTTGCCGGTGATCTGCCCGTGGTCCGCGGTGGCGTCCAGGGTGGCCTCGGGCATGGTGTTCACCGTGCCGGGGGCCACCAGGTCGTCCACGTACAGGGTGTCCTTGTACGCGGGGTCCTTCACACCGGTGGAGGCCCACAGCGGACGCTGCTTGTTGGCGTGCGCCTTGTCCAGCGCCGCCCAGCGGTCCGAGGAGAAGACCTCCTCGAACGCCTGGTAGGCGAGCCGGGCGTTGGCGAGAGCGGCCTTGCCCTTCAGCGCCTTGGCCTCGTCGGTGCCGAGCGCGTCGAGCCGCTTGTCGATCTCGGAGTCGACACGGGAGACGAAGAACGAGGCCACCGAGTAGATCTTGGAGAGGTCCAGGCCCGTGGCCTTCGCCTTCTCCAGGCCCGCCAGGTAGGCGTCCATGACCTCGCGGTAACGCTCCAGCGAGAAGATCAGCGTGACATTGACGCTGATGCCCTTGCCGATGACCTCGGTGATCGCCGGCAGGCCGGCCTTCGTCGCCGGGATCTTGATGAGCGTGTTCGGCCGGTCCACCAGCCAGGCCAGCTGCTTGGCCTCGGCGACGGTGGCATCCGTGTGGTGCGCCAGACGCGGGTCGACCTCGATGGAGACCCGGCCGTCCTGGCCGTCCGTGCTGTCGAAGACCGGACGCAGGATGTCGGCGGCGTCACGGACGTCCGCCGTCGTGATCATGCGGATGGCCTCGTCGACCGTGACCTTGCGGGTGGCGAGGTCGGTGAGCTGCTGCTCGTAACCGTCGCCGTGCGAAATCGCCTTCTGGAAGATCGAAGGGTTGGTGGTGACACCCACCACGTGCTGCTGGTCGATCAGCTCGGCGAGGTTGCCCGAGGTGATCCGCTTGCGCGACAGGTCATCGAGCCAGATCGCCACGCCCTCGTCGGAGAGGCGCTTGAGTGCGTCTGTCATGAGAATTGCATCTCCTACTAGTCGTATAACGGCGTCAGCGCGCGGCGGCCGCGAGAGATTCCCGCGCGGCGGCGGCAACGTGCTCGGCGGTGAAGCCGAACTCGCGGAAGAGGACCTTCGCGTCGGCCGAGGCACCGAAGTGCTCCAGCGAGACGATCCGGCCCGCGTCCCCGACGTACCGGTACCAGGTCAGCGCGATGCCCGCCTCGACGGCCACACGGGCCTTCACGGACGGCGGCAGGACGCTGTCCTTGTACGCCTGGTCCTGCTCCTCGAACCACTCGACACACGGCATCGAGACCACCCGGGTCGGGATGCCGGCCGCCTGCAGCTCCTCGCGCGCCCCGACGGCGAGCTGTACCTCGGAACCGGTAGCGATGAGGAGGAGCTGGGGCGCTGCGCTCTGCCCGTCGGGCGTCTCCGCGTCGAAGATCACGTAGCCGCCCTTGGCCGCGTTCTCGTTCGCCTCGTACGTCGGCACGCCCTGACGGGTCAGTGCCAGGCCGTGCGGGGCGCCCTTGCCGAACACCTTGGTGTAGCGGCGCAGGATCTCGCGCCAGACGATCGCGGTCTCGTTGGCGTCGGCCGGGCGGACGACGTTCAGGCCCGGGATGGCGCGCAGCGAGGCCAGGTGCTCCACCGGCTGGTGGGTCGGGCCGTCCTCGCCGAGACCGACAGAGTCGTGCGTCCACACGTAGGTCACCGGCGCGTGCATCAGCGCGGACAGGCGCACGGCGTTGCGCATGTAGTCGGAGAACACCAGGAAGGTGCCGCCGTAGATGCGGGTGTTGCCGTGCAGCGCGATGCCGTTCATGGCGGCGGCCATCGCGTGCTCGCGGATGCCGAAGTGGATCGTGCGCCCGTACGGGTCCGCGCCCGGCAGCGGATTGCCCGCCGGCAGGAACGACGACGTCTTGTCGATCGTGGTGTTGTTCGAGCCCGCGAGGTCGGCCGAGCCGCCCCACAGCTCGGGGACGATCTCGCCCAGTGCCTGGAGCACCTTGCCGGAGGCGGCGCGGGTGGCGACACCCTTGCCGGCCTCGAAGACCGGGAGCTTGTCCTCCCAGCCCTTGGGCAGCTCGCCCGCGCGGATGCGGTCGAACTCGGCGGCGCGCTCCGGGTTCGCGGTGCGCCAGGCGGCGAAGGCCTTCTCCCACTCGGCCTTGGTCTCACGACCGCGGTCCAGCGCCTCACGGGTGTGCGCGATGACCTCGTCGGCGACCTGGAAGGACTTCTCCGGGTCGAAGCCGAGGACCTTCTTGGTCGCGGCGACCTCGTCGGCGCCGAGGGCCGAGCCGTGCGCGGCCCCGGTGTTCTGGGCGTTCGGAGCGGGCCAGGCGATGATCGAGCGGGCCGCGATGAACGACGGGCGGGTGGTCTCGGCCTTCGCGGCCTGGAGCGCCTCGTACAGACCCGCCGGGTCCAGGTCACCGCTGGGCAGCTGCGCGACACGCTGGACGTGCCAGCCGTAGGCCTCGTAGCGCTTCAGGGTGTCCTCGGAGACCGCGGTCTCCGTGTCGCCCTCGATGGAGATGTGGTTGTCGTCCCACAGGAGGACCAGGTTGCCCAGCTTCTGGTGCCCGGCCAGCGAGGACGCCTCCGCGGAGATGCCCTCCTGGAGGCAGCCGTCGCCGGCGACGGCCCAGATCATGTGGTCGAACGGCGAGGTGCCGGGGGCCGCCTCGGGGTCGAACAGGCCGCGCTCGTAGCGGGAGGCCATGGCCATGCCCACGGCGTTGGCGACACCCTGGCCCAGCGGGCCGGTGGTCGTCTCCACGCCCGTGGTGTGGCCGTACTCCGGGTGGCCCGGAGTCTTCGAGCCCCAGGTGCGGAAGGCTTCGAGGTCCTCCAGCTCCAGGCCGTACCCGGCCAGGTAGAGCTGGATGTACAGGGTCAGGCTGCTGTGGCCCACCGAGAGCACGAACCGGTCACGACCGGTCCACTCCGCGTCGGCGGGGTCGTGCCGCATCACCTTCTGGAAGAGGGTGTACGCGGCGGGAGCCAGGCTCATGGCCGTACCCGGGTGGCCGTTTCCGACCTTCTGTACGGCGTCCGCGGCGAGAACGCGGACAGTGTCCACGGCCCGCTGGTCCAATTCGGTCCACTGGAGGTCTGTGGTGGTCGGCTTGGTGCTCACCCTGAGTCAGGGCTCCTCTCCACTGTTGTAAACCGGTGGCTGTGACCGCACCGGGCGTTGTCGAGCCTACCCCCGTCGCAACCCGCGATTTCCGGGTAATCCCAGGGTGCGGGCGACCCACCGGATTCGCCTCCCGTATGAGCGCGCGGGCTCACCGATGTGCCACTCCGATGAGCGCGGGGACCCACTCCTGAGGCACTGCGAAGAGCGTGCCGGAACACCCCTGCGCGCGTCCTCCGGGTGCCCGGGATTCCCGCTGTGTCACCCGGATGAGCCAAGCCCTCCACGCAGGTGCCGCAACGGTCCTCCGCGCCACATCAACACGACGCCACCCCCGCGAAGAGCGGCATGTCCCCAACGTCTACAGTGGACTGGTTCGCGCAAGTCTTTACCGGGCCCTCACGCCCGGAGCTTGCTGGGATTTCTCTGTCAGGGGTGTGCGTGACGGCCGTCGAGTCCCGACCCGCAGGGGTCGCCTTGACTCCGAGCCCAGGGGGCCATCGCCCATTCGGGGCCCGTGTCAAGGCATTCGTGGCACTGACCAAGCCTCGGATCATCGAGCTGTTGCTGATCACCACTGTTCCGGTGATGTTCCTGGCCGCTCAGGGTGTACCCGACCTGTGGCTCGTGCTCACTACCACCATCGGCGGCTACCTGTCCGCCGGCGGTGCCAATGCACTGAACATGTACATCGACCGCGACATCGACGCGTTGATGGACCGTACGTCGCAGCGACCGCTGGTCACCGGCATGGTGAGCCCGCGCGAGTGCCTGGCCTTCGGTATCGCCCTCGCGGTGATCTCGACGGTCTGGTTCGGGCTGCTGGTGAACTGGCTGTCGGCGGCGCTGTCGCTCGGCGCCCTGCTCTTCTACGTCGTCGTGTACACGATGCTGCTGAAGCGCCGCACCTCGCAGAACATCGTCTGGGGCGGTATCGCGGGCTGCATGCCGGTCCTCATCGGCTGGTCGGCCGTGACGAATTCGATGTCCTGGGCCGCGGTGATCCTCTTCGCCGTCATCTTCTTCTGGACGCCGCCGCACTACTGGCCGCTCTCCATGAAGGTGAGGGACGACTACGCCCGGGTCGGCGTCCCGATGCTTCCGGTCGTTGCCACCAATCGGGTGGTTGCCCGCCAGATCGTGCTCTACAGCTGGGTCATGGTCATCGTCTCGCTGCTGCTGACCCCGCTGGGCTACACCGGCTGGTTCTACACGGTTGTGGCCGTGCTCACCGGTGGCTTCTGGCTCTGGGAGGCACACGGCCTGCAGAGCCGGGCCAAGGCCGGAGCGGCCGGGGCCAAGCTCAAGGAGATGCGGCTGTTCCACTGGTCGATCACCTATGTGTCGCTGCTGTTCGTCGCCGTCGCCGTGGACCCCTTCCTGAGGTAGTCCGCTCCTTCGGCCTCCGCCGGCGGGCGGGGTGCGTGGCCCACGCCACGTGCCCCGCCCGTCGCCAGTTGATCTACCCGTCGGTAGCATCCTGTCCATGGCAGAGACGGCTGAGACCCAGCAGGTGGACGGCAAGCAGGCGGCGCGCGCGGAGCGCAGGGCGGCGCGGCTCGCCAAGCAGATCGGCGCCTTCGCGAAGGCCCACGGCGGCGCCGAGGGGCAGCTCGCCTACATCGGACAGACGGGCACCCGCATCGTCCTGGTCGGCGAGGACGGCGGCTGGGGCGATCTGGTCGCCCCGTCGTACGCGGTCGCCGAGAGCGCCGCGCGGAAGTCCGGGATCACGATGCACGAGTCCTTCGACGGCGAGTTCGCCGCCAAGGTGCGCACCGGTCCGTACGAGTGGACGCGGATGGCCGGCATCCAGATCGGCGGCCCGGCCAACAAGGCCTAGGGCCGAGCAGGCCGAACAGAACGGCCGACCCGGCGCACGGCGGCCGGTGGACCTCGTTGCGGGCGGCCGGCCGCGCATGGCTCCGGCACCGGCCGGAGCCGCGCCGCCCCCGGTCCGTCCCGGCGACGCCCTCGCCGACGCCGGCGGTCCGCAGGAGTGCGCGCCGACGGTACGCGGCACCTCCGACCACGGCGACGCCTGGGCCCCGGCCCTGGCAACGGGCGGCCGACGGCACCGAGTCCGCCGACTGCCCCGGCTTCCGGCCCGGCCGGGACATCCGCTCCGAGGGGGACCGCACCGCGGCCGGAGCGTTGCTCACCCCTGATCGCGCAACACCTACCGGCGCTACCGCCCCGCCACCGGCCCGGGCGCGCTGAACAAGCCGGCCCGCAGCCGGGTCCCGGTGTGCTCGGTGCCGGTCGTCCCCGGCACGGCCGCGGCCCCGGCGGAAGCTGAAGGCGGCTCTCCGCAACGACACCACCACCGTCGCCGCCGTGGTGCGCCTCTCGCCGCGCGACCGGCACACCGGTGAGCGGGCGCCGCCTGCCGTTCGCGTGCCGGCGGCGGCTCAGGCTGTCGCGGGCTCCGGCTGCGTGGCCGCCGGGCCGGACACCTGGGCGACGTCCACCGGCCGCTCGCGCTGCGACAGCAGGACGCGCACCACACCGATCCACACCAGGCACGAGCCGAACATGTGCAGCCCGACCAGGATCTCCGGCGTGTCCGTGAAGTACTGGACGTAACCGATCACGCCCTGCGCCATCAGGATCAGGAAGAGGTCCCGGGCGCGGTGCAGCGGGCCGATGGGCGCGTCGACGGCCTTCAGGACGAACCAGAGCGCAACGGTCAGCGCCACCACGACCCAGGCGAGATCGGCGTGCAGCTGCGCGATCATCTTCCAGTCGATCGGGATGCGGTGGACGTCGCTGGAGTCACCGGCGTGCCGGCCGGCCCCGGTGACCACGGTGCCGACCGCGATCAGCAGCCCGGCCGCCACCACCAGCAGCCAGGTCAGCTGCGAGACCGCCTTGCCGACCAGCGGGCGCGGCCGGGTGTCGCCCTCCCGGACGCGCTGCCAGGTCAGCAGGGCGAGGGTGAGGAGCGCGGTGGAGAGCAGGAAGTGCGCGGCGACGGTGTACGGGTTGAGGCCGACCAGCACGACGATGCCGCCGAGGACGGCGTTGCCCATGACCACCCAGAACTGCGCCCAGCCGAGCCGGGTGACGCTGCGCCGCCACGGCTTCGCGGACCGGGCGGCGATGATCGCCCACCCGACCGCCGCGCACAGGACGTACGTCAGCATCCGGTTGCCGAACTCGATGACGCCGTGGAAGCCCATGGCGCTCGTCGCCGTCAGGCTCTCGTCGGTGCACTTGGGCCAGGTCGGGCAGCCGAGACCGGAACCGGTCAGCCGCACCGCACCGCCGGTGACGACGATGGCGACGGCCATCACGACGGCCGACATCGCCGCACGGCGCACCGTCCGGGGGGACGGCGTCCAGCGTTCGGCGATGTACTGGAGCGGGTTTCGCACGGCTTGAGCGACTTCGGCTCGGGTCAGCTTGGGCACGCGCACCATCGTAGGCGGCCGCTTGTGCAAGCTTTCACGAGGGGGACGAGTTACCCGAAACGTCTACGGAGCGCATCCGGCGGCTCACGGACCCGGTATCACTCCCAGCGGAAGAACCGTGCCGCCGCGCCCAGGCCCAGCGCCGCCCAGACGGCCAGGATGCCGAGGTCGCCCCACGGCATCGCCGCACCGTGCTGGAGCACGTCCCGCAGGCCGTCGGACAGGGCGGCGATCGGCAGCAGCCCCAGCACGGACTGGACCGCGTCCGGGAACTTGTCCAGCGGCACGATGACCCCGCCGCCGACCAGCAGCAGCAGGAAGACCAGGTTGGCGGCGGCAAGGGTCGCCTCCGCCTTCAGCGTCCCGGCCATCAGCAGGCCGAGCCCGGAGAACGCGGCGGTGCCGAGGACGAGCAGCAGCAGGACGGCGAACGGGTTGCCGTGCGGCGACCAGCCCAGCGCGAAGGCGATCACCGTCAGCAGCACCACCTGGAGCACCTCGGTGACCAGCACGGCCAGGGTCTTGGCGGTCATCAGTGCCCAGCGGGGCAGCGGGGACGCGCCGAGCCGCTTGAGCACCCCGTAGCGCCGCTCGAAGCCGGTGGCGATGGCCTGGCCGGTGAAGGCCGTGGACATCACGGCGAGCGCGAGGACGCCGGGGGTCAGGAAGTCGACCGACTCGCCCGAGCCGGTGTCCACGATGTCGACCGCGCTGAACAGCACCAGCAGCAGTGTCGGGATGACCACCGTCAGCAGCAGCTGCTCGCCGTTGCGCAGCAGCATCCGCGTCTCCAGCGCGGTCTGCGCGGCGATCATGCGGGGCAGCGGGGCGGCGCCCGGCCGGGGGGTGTACGTACCGGCGCTCATGCGCGCAGCTCCTTGCCGGTCAGTTCCAGGAAGACGTCCTCCAGGGTGTGGCGCTCGACGGAGATGCCGGAGGGCATCACGCCGTTCTGCGCGCACCAGGACGTGACGGTGGCCAGCAGCTGCGGGTCGACCTGGCCGCTGATGCGGTACGCGCCCGTGCTGAGCTCGACCGCCTCCGAACCGTCGGGCAGCGCCTTCAGCAGGGAGCCGAGATCGAGACCGGGGCGGCCGGTGAAGCGCAGCGTGTTCTCGGCGCCGCCGCGGCAGAGCGTCTCCGGGCTGCCCTGGGCGATGAGCCGGCCCGCGTCGATGATCGCGACGTCGTCGGCGAGCTCCTCGGCCTCGTCCATGAAGTGGGTGGTGAGCACGACGGAGACGCCGTCGGTGCGCAGTTCCCGTACGAGGTCCCAGGTGGAGCGGCGGGCCTGCGGGTCCAGGCCCGCGGTCGGCTCGTCGAGGAAGACCAGCTCGGGGCGGCCGACGACGGCCATCGCGAGGGCGAGCCGCTGCTGCTGGCCGCCGGAGAGTCGCCGGTAGGTGGTGCGGCCGCAGCCGCCCAGGCCCAGGCGCTCGATCAGGGCGTCCACGTCCAGTGGGTGGGCGTGGAGTTTCGCCATGTGGCGGAGCATCTCGTCGGCGCGTGCGCCGGAGTAGACGCCGCCGGACTGGAGCATCACGCCGATCCGGGGGCGCAGCCGCGCCGCGTCGGTGACGGGGTCGAGGCCGAGGACCCGGACCGTCCCCTCATCCGGACGGCGGTACCCCTCGCAGGTCTCGATCGTGGTGGTCTTCCCGGCGCCGTTGGGGCCGAGGACCGCGGTGACCGCGCCGGCGCCCATGCACAGGTCGAGGCCGTCCACCGCCGTCCTGTCGCCGTACCGCTTCACCAGGCCACGGACCTGGACAGCCGGGCCGGACGGGGGTGGGGCGGGCTCGCTCTTCATGGGCGGTAAGTCTAGGCAGCCGCCGTCCGGGTTCCCGTCCCGGGGCTGGGCAGGCACTCCCCCGGGCTCTCGGCTTCGATCGGGCGGGGGAGACCCCGTCCGGCTCAGTCCTCCGCCCTGCGGCTGCACGCACCCAATCCCGCTCCTCCGCCCGCCCCCATGGCCGATCGGTCTTGATTAGGTAACCCTAAGTGATCGATTCCACGGTAGATCGTTTCGGACCGTGGTTGTCAGGGCCGGATGAATTACGCAACAATGGCGTTGTGAAATACGTTGGCGAGGCTCCGCAGGAGGAACTCGCGACCGGTGAGCGTTCGACGCGCAACCGGATCGCGCGCTCCGTCCTGGACCACGGCCCGTCCACCGCCGCCGATCTCGCGAAGCGCCTGGGTCTCACCCAGGCCGCCGTCCGCCGCCAGCTCGACGCCCTCGTCTCAGACGATGTCGTCGAGGCCCGCGAGCAGCGGGTGTACGGGGCGCGTACCCGAGGCCGTCCGGCCAAGGTGTTCGCCCTGACCGACTGCGGCCGGGACGCCTTCGACCAGTCCTACGACGCGCTGGCCGCGGACGCCCTGCGCTGGATCGCCGATACCTCGGGCGACGAAGCGGTCATGGCGTTCGCCCGTGCCAGGGTCGCCGACCAGTCGGCGGCCTACCGCGCGGCGATCGAGGCCTCGGATCCCGAGACCCGTACGGAGGCGTTGGCCAAGGCCTTGTCCGCCGACGGGTACGCTGCTACGGCGCGTAGCGCGCCGGGCCCGCAGCAGGGTGAGCAGCTGTGCCAGCACCACTGCCCGGTCGCACACGTCGCCGAGCAGTACCCGCAGCTGTGCGAGGCGGAGACAGAGATCTTCTCCAGCCTCCTGGGGACCCATGTGCAGCGTCTCGCCACCATCGCCCACGGCGACGGGGTGTGCACGACCTACATCCCGCGCAGCGGCCACCCCACCTCACAGACCACTGATTCAGCATCCACAAGCAAGTCCGGGAGGAACCCCGCATGACGCTCCCTACGGAGACTGCCCATCCTGAGCTCGATGGCCTGGGCACGTACGAATTCGGCTGGGCCGACTCCGACGCGGCAGGCGCGGCGGCCAAGCGCGGCCTCTCCGAGGCTGTCGTCCGCGACATCTCGGACAAGAAGAACGAGCCCGAGTGGATGCTGAAGCTGCGGCTCAAGGGCCTCAAGCTCTTCGGCAAGAAGCCCATGCCGAACTGGGGCTCGGACCTGTCGGGCATCGACTTCGACAACATCAAGTACTTCGTGCGCTCGACGGAGAAGCAGGCGGAGTCCTGGGAGGACCTGCCCGAGGACATCAAGAACACGTACGACAAGCTCGGTATCCCGGAGGCGGAGAAGCAGCGCCTCGTCGCCGGTGTCGCCGCGCAGTACGAGTCCGAGGTCGTCTACCACCAGATCAACGAGGAGCTGGAGGCGCAGGGTGTCATCTTCATGGACACCGACACCGCGCTGAAGGAGCACCCGGAGCTCTTCAAGGAGTACTTCGGCACCGTCATCCCCGTCGGTGACAACAAGTTCGCCTCGCTGAACTCGGCCGTGTGGTCCGGTGGCTCGTTCATCTACGTGCCGAAGGGCGTGCACGTCGAGATCCCGCTCCAGGCCTACTTCCGTATCAACACGGAGAACATGGGCCAGTTCGAGCGGACGCTGATCATCGTCGACGAGGACGCCTACGTCCACTACGTCGAGGGCTGCACCGCGCCGATCTACTCCTCGGACTCGCTGCACTCCGCGGTCGTCGAGATCATCGTGAAGAAGGGCGGCCGCTGCCGCTACACGACGATCCAGAACTGGTCGAACAACGTCTACAACCTGGTGACCAAGCGCGCCGTCGCCTACGAGGGCGCCACCATGGAGTGGGTCGACGGCAACATCGGCTCCAAGGTCACCATGAAGTACCCGGCCGTCTACCTGATGGGCGAGCACGCCAAGGGCGAGACTCTGTCCATCGCCTTCGCGGGCGAGGGCCAGCACCAGGACGCCGGCGCCAAGATGGTCCACATGGCCCCGAACACCTCGTCCAACATCGTCTCCAAGTCGGTGGCACGAGGCGGCGGCCGCACCTCCTACCGCGGTCTGATCGAGATCGGCGAGGGCGCGCCGGGCGCGAAGTCCAACGTCCTGTGCGACGCGCTGCTGGTCGACACGATCTCGCGCTCCGACACCTACCCCTACGTCGACGTCCGCGAGGACGATGTGTCGATGGGGCACGAGGCGACCGTCTCCAAGGTCTCCGAGGACCAGCTCTTCTACCTGATGAGCCGCGGCATGACCGAGTTCGAGGCGATGGCGATGATCGTGCGCGGTTTCGTCGAGCCGATCGCGAAGGAGCTCCCGATGGAGTACGCCCTTGAGCTCAACCGGCTGATCGAGCTGCAGATGGAGGGTTCGGTCGGCTAGTACACCGACGACCGAATCCCCCCGACATCTGTCTGACTGAGAAAGCGAGCACTACGACAGCCATGGCTGAGGCTCAGAACATTCCGGCGGGCTCCACCACCGCCGGCTCCATCGCGGTGGCCGCCGAGTCGACCGTCGCCACGCGCATGAGCGCCCCCCCGTCCTTCGACGTCGCGGACTTCCCGGTCCCGCACGGCCGCGAGGAGGAGTGGCGGTTCACGCCGCTGGAGCGGCTGCGCGGCCTGCACGACGGCACGGCCGTCGCCAACGGCGGCGGCGTGAAGGTCGCGATCGAGGCCCCCTCGGGCGTCACGGTCGAGACCGTCGGCCGCGACGACGCCCGGCTGGGCAAGGCCGGTACGCCGGTGGACCGGGTGGCCGCGCAGGCCTACTCGTCCTTCGAGCAGGCCTCCGTCGTCACGGTCGACAAGGAAGCCGTGCTCACCGAGCCGATCCGGATCGCGGTCCACGGCGAGGGCGGGGTGGCCTACGGCCACCAGGTCATCGTCCTGGGCGCCTTCGCCGAGGCCGTCGTCGTCATCGACCACACCGGTGACGCGGTGCTCGCCGCCAACGTCGACTACGTCCTGGGCGACGGTGCGAAGCTGACCGTCGTCTCCGTCCAGGACTGGGACGAGAAGGCCGTCCACGTCGGCCAGCACAACGCGCTGGTCGGCCGGGACGCCTCCTTCAAGTCCATCGTCGTCACCTTCGGCGGCGACGTCGTCCGCATCCACCCGCGGATCGCCTACGCGGGCCCCGGCGGCGAGGCCGAGCTCTTCGGCCTGTACTTCACCGACAAGGGCCAGCACCAGGAGCACCGCCTCCTGGTCGACCACAACGCCCCGCACTGCAAGTCCAACGTGGCCTACAAGGGCGCGCTGCAGGGCGAGGGCGCGCACGCCGTGTGGATCGGTGACGTCCTGATCCAGGCCAGTGCCGAGGGCACCGACACCTACGAGATGAACCGCAACCTGGTTCTCACCGACGGTGCGCGGGTCGACTCGGTGCCGAACCTGGAGATCGAGACCGGCGAGATCGTCGGCGCCGGCCACGCCTCCGCGACCGGCCGCTTCGACGACGAGCAGCTGTTCTACCTCCAGTCCCGCGGGATTCCCGCCGAGGAGGCCCGCCGCCTCGTCGTGCGCGGCTTCTTCGCCGAACTGGTGCAGCAGATCGGCCTGCCGGACGTCGAAGCCCGTCTCCTCGACAAGATCGAGACCGAGCTGAAGGCGTCGGTCTGATGGCCTTCGTCAAGGTGTGCGCGCTGAGCGAGCTGGAGGACGACACCCCCAAGCGGGTGGAGCTCGACGGCACGCCGGTGTCCGTCGTCCGCACCGAGGGCGAGGTGTTCGCGATCAACGACATCTGCTCGCACGCGAACGTCTCACTGTCCGAGGGCGAGGTCGAGGACTGCATGATCGAGTGCTGGCTGCACGGATCGAGCTTCGACCTGCGCACCGGCAAGCCGTCCGGCCTTCCCGCGACGCGCCCCGTCCCCGTATACCCCGTCAAGATCCAAGGGGACGATGTGCTCGTCTCCGTCACCCAGGAGACCTGAGTCACCCATGGCAACGCTTGAAATCAACGACCTGCACGTCACCGTCGAGGCCGACAACGCCACGAAGGAGATCCTCAAGGGCGTCGACCTGACCGTGAAGCAGGGCGAGACCCACGCCATCATGGGCCCCAACGGGTCCGGCAAGTCCACCCTCGCGTACTCCCTCGCAGGCCACCCCAAGTACACGATCACCAGCGGCACGGTGACCCTGGACGGCGAGAACGTCCTGGAGATGACCGTCGACGAGCGCGCCCGCGCCGGTCTGTTCCTCGCCATGCAGTACCCGGTCGAGATCCCCGGTGTCTCGGTCTCCAACTTCCTGCGCACCTCCGCCACCGCCGTCCGCGGCGAGGCGCCCAAGCTGCGTACCTGGGTGAAGGAGGTCAAGGAGGCGATGGCCGAACTCCAGATGGACCCCGCCTTCGCCGAGCGCAACGTCAACGAGGGCTTCTCCGGCGGTGAGAAGAAGCGCCACGAGATCCTTCAGCTGGAGCTCCTCAAGCCGAAGATCGCGGTCCTCGACGAGACCGACTCCGGTCTGGACGTCGACGCGCTGAAGACCGTCTCCGAAGGCGTCAACCGGGTCCGCGAGTCCGGCGAGGTCGGCACCCTGCTGATCACGCACTACACGCGCATCCTCAAGTACATCAAGCCCGACTTCGTGCATGTCTTCGCCAACGGCCGCATCGCCGCGTCCGGTGGCGCCGAGCTCGCCGACACGCTGGAGAACGAGGGCTACGAGGCCTACACGAAGGGTGGCGCTTCCGCGTGACTGACGCCCGACAGGGGCTCTCCGGCCTCCTCGACACCGAGGCGATCCGCAAGGACTTCCCGATCCTGGACCGCACGGTCCACGACGGCAAGAAGATCGTGTACCTGGACAGCGCTGCGACCTCGCAGAAGCCGCGCCAGGTGCTCGATGCCCTCAACGAGTACTACGAGCGGCACAACGCCAATGTGCACCGCGGTGTGTACACGATCGCGGAAGAGGCCACGGCGCTGTACGAGGGCGCCCGTGACAAGGTCGCCGCGTTCATCAACGCGCCCAGCCGCAACGAGGTGATCTTCACCAAGAACGCCTCGGAGTCGCTCAACCTCGTGGCCAACATGCTCGGCTGGGCCGACGAGCCCTACCGGGTCGACCACGAGACCGAGATCGTCACCACGGAGATGGAGCACCACTCCAACATCGTGCCCTGGCAGCTGCTCTCGCAGCGCACGGGCGCGAAGCTGAAGTGGTTCGGCATCACCGACGACGGCCGGCTCGACCTGTCCAACATCAACGAGATCATCACCGAGAAGACGAAGATCGTCTCCTTCACACTGGTCTCGAACATCATGGGCACGATCAACCCGGTCGAGCAGATCGTCCGGCGCGCCCAGGAAGTCGGCGCGCTGGTCTGCATCGACGCCTCGCAGGCGGCCCCGCACATGGTGCTCGACGTGCAGGCGCTGCAGGCCGACTTCGTGGCCTTCACCGGCCACAAGATGGTCGGACCGACCGGCATCGGCGTGCTCTGGGGACGGCAGGAGCTCCTGGAGGACCTGCCGCCGTTCCTCGGTGGCGGCGAGATGATCGAGACCGTGTCGATGCACTCGTCGACGTACGCCCCGGCGCCGCACAAGTTCGAGGCCGGTACGCCCCCGATCGCCCAGGCCGTCGGCCTCGGCGCGGCCGTGGACTACCTCTCGGCGATCGGCATGGAGAACATCCACCGCCACGAGCAGGCGATCACCGAGTACGCGGTGAAGCGGCTCCTGGAGGTCCCGGACCTCAGGATCATCGGTCCGGCCACCGCCGAGGACCGCGGGGCCACGATCTCGTTCACGCTCGGCGACATCCACCCGCACGACGTGGGTCAGGTACTCGACGAGCAGGGCATCGCCGTCCGGGTCGGACACCACTGCGCACGGCCGGTCTGCCTGCGGTACGGAATTCCTGCGACGACGCGAGCGTCGTTCTATCTGTACTCCACGCCCGCCGAGGTCGACGCCCTGGTGGACGGTCTGGAACACGTCCGGAACTTTTTCGGTTAGACAGCGGCGAGGGTTGACTGGTGAAGCTCGATTCCATGTACCAGGAAGTGATCCTGGACCACTACAAGCACCCCCAAGGGCGCGGCCTGCGGGACGGCGACGCCGAGGTGCATCACGTCAATCCGACGTGCGGTGACGAGATCACGCTGCGCGTGCGGTACGACGGCGAGACCATCGCCGACGTGAGTTACGAGGGTCAGGGCTGCTCCATCAGCCAGGCCAGCGCCTCCGTGCTGCACGAACTGCTGGTCGGCAAGGAACTGGGCGAGGCCCAGAAGATCCAGACCGCGTTCCTGGAGCTGATGCAGTCCAAGGGGCAGCTGGAGCCGGACGATGCGATGGAGGAGGTGCTGGAGGACGCGGTCGCGTTCGCCGGTGTCTCCAAGTACCCGGCCCGGGTCAAATGCGCGCTGCTGAGCTGGATGGCGTGGAAAGACGCGACGGCGAAGGCGCTGTCCGAAGGGAAGACGGCATGAGCGACAACGAGACTCTCACCACCAAGCCGGCCTCCGAGGAGGAGGTCCGCGAGGCGCTGTACGACGTCGTCGACCCCGAACTGGGCATCGACGTCGTCAACCTGGGCCTGATCTACGGCATCCATGTGGACGACGCCAACATCGCCACCCTCGACATGACCCTGACGTCGGCGGCCTGCCCGCTGACCGATGTCATCGAGGACCAGGCGAAGTCCGCCACCGACGGCATCGTCAACGAGCTGCGGATCAACTGGGTCTGGATGCCGCCGTGGGGCCCGGACAAGATCACGGACGACGGCCGCGAGCAGCTGCGCGCGCTGGGCTTCAACGTCTGAGCGACACCGTGTGCGTATGAACGGCCCCCGGCTCCTGATTGAGCCGGGGGCCGTTCGGCGTTGTTCGTCCGCCGTATCCCCGGCGTCCGCCCGCCGTTGGCGCGAGAATCAGAACCTACTTCTCGACACCCCGCCGACGAGAGGCACACCGTGCTGCATCAGCTTGTCCTCCCTCACCGCCGGACCGTCGCCGCCGCGGGAGGTGCACTGGCGCTGGCCGCCCTGGGGCTGGGCGCACCCGCGCACGCCGCGAGCTACGGAACGCCGACGATCACGCTGTCGGCCGGCTATCTCTCCGGCGCCGTCGGCGCGACCGCCGACCCGGTGGTGACGGTCACCGTCGGGCAGAGCGGAGCCGATGCGTCGGCGCTCGGCGTGGCGGCGTCCGCCAGCTCCGAGTCATCCGTCGCGGCGACCGGCGACGTGACGGTGACCGGCACGGGCGCCACCCGGCAGCTCCGGGTCGCCGCCCACGCCCGCGGCTACACCGACCTCACGATCAAGGTCACCGGCCTCGGCGGGAAGACCGCCACCAAGTCGCTGCACTACGCGGCGTCCGCCGCCGTGCAGAACGCCGCCGACACCCGCTACCTCACCGGCTCCTCGGACATCTCGGCCGCCGTCGACGTCGGTGGCGGCTATGTGGTGGTCGCCGACGACGAGTCCAACACCCTGCGCCTCCACGACCGTTCGTCCTCCGGCGGAGCCGTCCGGACCTGGGACGTCTCCTCGAAGCTCGGGGTGTCCAAGGAGATCGACATCGAGGGCGCGGCCCGGGTCGGGAACACGATCTACTGGACCGGTTCACTGGGCAACAACAAGGACGGCGCGTACAAGTCCGACCGCAACACCGTCTTCACCACGACGGTGAGCGGCTCCGGCGCCGCCACCCAGCTGACCGTCGGCGGGAAGTACAAGAAGCTCCGCGACGACCTCGTCGCCTGGGACAAGGCCAACGGCAACCGCTACGGCTTCGCCGCGGGGACGGCGGACGGCGAAGCGCCCAAGCAGATCGACGGGTTCAACATCGAGGGCCTGGAGTTCGCACCCGGCTCGACGACCACCGCCTACCTCGGCTTCCGCGCCCCGCTCGTCCCGCCGAAGGGGGGCGGCAAGGCGCTGCTCGTGCCCGTCACCAACTTCGACAAGGTGGCCGGCTCCGGGGCGAAGGCGACGATCGGTACCCCCGTCGAGCTGGACCTCGGCGGGCTCAGCATCCGCGACATCCGCAAGAACTCCGCCGACCAGTACCTGATCGTGGCCGGTTCCTGGGCGGCGGACGACAACTCCGACCCGTACGCCCTCTACTCCTGGGACGGTATCGCGGGACACGCGCCGCAGAAGCGGCTCGACCTGCCGACCACCGACCCGGGCGGCTGGGAGGCCGTCGTCGACGTCCCCGACCTGAACACGCCCGGCGCACGCGCCCAGCTGATCACGGACGCGGGCTCGGCCGATCTGTACGGGGACGGCACGGAGGCCAAGGACCTCGACCACGACGAGTGGAAGAAGTCCCGCGCCACCTGGTTCACCGTCAACGGCTGAGCGGTAGCGGCGACCCCCGCGGTTCCCGCCCCGAACGACCGTGCCCGCCGGCCCGACCGGCGGGCACGGTCGTCTCCTTGTCCCAGGCCGTCCGGCGTCAGAGCTTGCCGCTGAACCAGTCGAACGGGCAGCTGCGCAGTCCGGCGGCGTCATGCGGTGTCACGGATGTCACCTGGAGATCCTGGGCGTCACGCCGGCGGCCGGGCGAGTTTGGCGGCCACGGCGTCGAGGACCCAGTCCAGGCCGGTCGCGAAGGATGCCTCGGCGCCCACCTCCGTGCCGTCGTACACGGCCTTGGCCAGCGCCGGGAAGCGGCCCGTGGCCAGCACTCTCGTTACATGCGGGCCGGAGGCGCGCTGCCAGTCGGGCTTCGACAGGCCCGTGGCGCGCTCGGCCCGCAGGTTCGCGATCTCGCGCCTGATCGCGCCGGTGAAGTAGGCGCTGACCGTCTCCACGGCGCGCATGACGGTGTCGATGTCGGCGAGCCCGTCGAGGGCGGCCAGCGTGGTCTCGGCCACGGCGAGGCCGTTCGGGCCCAGGGCCGGGCGGCCGCCGAGCAGGTCGGCCAGCCATTCGTGACGGAGAGCGGCCTGCCTGGTGCGGTGGGCGAGGACGCGCAGCGCCTCGCGCCAGTCAGCGGGCTGCTCCTCGGGGAGAATCTCGGCGTTGACCTCGTCCACCATGAGGTCGAACAGCTCCTCCTTGGTGGAGATGTATCCGTACAGCCGCATCGGCCCGGCGTTCAGCCGGGCGGCGACCTTGCGCAACGACACCGCCTGCAGCCCGCCCTCGTCGGCCAGCGCCACGGCAGCCGCGACGATCCGCTCCCGGTCGAGCGGCACGGGGCGAGTCGGCGGCTCCGGCCGGTCCCACACAGTCATGGTCACACCGTACTGTCGCGATGCCTCGTCCTGGCGCTACAGTGTATCGACATGAGACACCGTATCGCCGTGATTGGGGGCGGCCCCGCCGGCCTCACCCTCGCCCGCGTCCTGCACCGCCATGATCACTCCGTCACCGTCCTCGAACGCGATGCCGCCCCCGACGCCCGGCCCCCGGGCGGCGCGCTGGACCTGCACGAAGGGCTGGGCCAGCGCGCGCTGGAGAAGGCGGGACTGCTCGCGGAGTTCCAGGCGCTGGCTCGTCCCGAGGGGCAGGCCATGCGCATTCTGGACGCGGACGGGACCGTCCTGCGCGACTGGCAGCCCCGTCCGGGTGACCGGGCCAATCCCGAGATCGACCGCGGGCAACTCCGTGACCTGCTGCTCGGCCCCCTGAACGTGCAGTGGGGGCGGGGCGTGACGGAGGTGGTGCCGGAGACCCGGGGCGGCGTGCTGGTCCGATGCGCGGACGGGCGACAGGAGACGTTCGACCTGGTGATCGGCGCGGACGGCGCCTGGTCCCGGGTCCGCCCGGCAGTCTCGTCCGTGACGCCGCACTACACCGGCGTCACCTTCGTCGAGAGCTCCCTCGACGACATCGACGCCCGCCACCCTGACCTTGCCGGGTTGATCGGCGACGGTTCCGTGGCTGTGTACGGCGTGAACCGCGCCCTCGTCGCCCAGCGCGGCAGCGGCGGCCACGTCAAGGTGTACGCCCAGTTCCGCGCGCCGCTGGACTGGCACACGAACCTGGACCTGGCCGACGTCGAGGCCGTGCGGTCAAGCCTGCTGGCCCTGTTCGACGGCTGGGCCGCCCCCTGCCTCGACCTCCTGCGCCACGGCACCGCTTTCGTCCACCGCCCCCTCCACGTCCTGCCCGTGTCCCACACCTGGGCCCACGTCCCCGGGGTGACGCTGCTGGGCGACGCCGCCCACCTGATGCCCCCGCTGGGGGCGGGCGCGAATCTCGCGATGCTGGAAGGCGCCGAACTCGCCGAGTCCGTCGCGGCCGCCTCCGGCCCCGGAGATCTGGACGAGGCCGTCCGCGCCTTCGAGGAGCGGATGTGGGCACGGGCCGGCAGGTGGGCGAAGATCACGGCGGCCGGTCTGGAACGCCTCGTGAGCCCGGACCCCGCCGCAGCCCTCGCTCTCTTCGACGAAGTCCAGCCGTCCTGACTGCCTCGCGCGGCACGGTCCCCGTCCGTGACTCCAGGCACCCGACCGGTCCGGTGCCGAACTTCCCCGCCGGTTCGTTCTCTTGTCTCATGGCGGGAGCCAAGGCCGGAGCGTGCGGCGCCGCCTGACCGCTCGGTGGGGCCGATTGCCGGTCGCTCCCTTGCCGGGGTGCCTTTACGGACCGAGGCGGATCTCGCGGTTCACTATCCGACCGGCCGTGCACTTATTAGCGCACTTGTTCGATTCACGTACGCTGGACCCATGGCAACGCACCAGCTTCAGGGGTCACTCTTCGACCAGGGCGACGACGTGCGCCTGGGCCCGCTGGGCGGGATCCACCGGACGGTCCTCGGCGACGGGGCCTGGATCGACCTGCTGCCGGGCTGGCTCAGCGGCGCCGGAGTCCTGTTCGAACGGCTGGCCGCGGACGTCCCGTGGAAGGCGGAACGCCGGCAGATGTACGAGAGGGTCGTGGACGTGCCCCGGCTGCTCGCCTTCTACCGGGCCGGCGAACCGCTGCCGCACCCCGTTCTCGACGAGGCGCGCCGGGCCCTGAGCGCGCACTACGCCGCCGAGCTCGGGGAGGAGTTCACGACGGCCGGCCTGTGCCACTACCGCGACGGGCGCGACAGTGTGGCCTGGCACGGCGACCGTATCGGCCGGGGTGCCCGTGAGGACACGATGGTCGCCATCCTCTCCGTCGGCACCCCGCGTGACCTGCTGCTGCGCCCGGTGGGCGGCGGCGAGACCGTGCGCCGCCCACTGGGACACGGCGACCTGATCGTGATGGGCGGCTCGTGCCAGCGGACCTGGGAGCACGCCATCCCCAAGTCGGCCCGGTCGGCCGGAGGGCGTATCAGCATCCAGTTCCGGCCGCACGGGGTGCAGTGACCGGTCCCGGGCCCCCTGAAGCGGCGTGCCGGACGGGGGTGGCGGCAGGAGTCGTGTCACCGGTCCGGCCGGCCGATTCAAGGGGTACAGCCCGCCTGGATCGGCCGGCTCGAGCTGGGAAGCCGCGGGCCGGGCCGCGTCCTGGACGGTGTGTCAGACGGTCTTGACGGATCCGCCGTCAATCAGCAGGTCTGTGCCGGACACGCTGGCCGCCAGCGGTGAGGCGAGGTAGGCGATGGCCGCAGCGACCTCGGACGGTTCCAGCAGGCGGCCGGTGGTCATCCCCGTCGCGGCCGGGAGCTGGGCCAGCAGCTGCTCCTGGGTGACCCCCATGGAGCGGGCCAGCTCGGCGCCGTAGCCGTCCGGGCCCTCCCACATCGCGGTACGCACCGCGCCCGGCGAGATGGTGTTGACGCGCACGCCCTGCGGTCCGAACTCCTCCGCCAGCGCCTTGCCGAAGGCGGTCAGCGCGGCCTTCGCGGTGGTGTACGGGACGGGCCCGGCATGCGGCATCCGGGCGCTGTTGGAGGAGACGTTGACCAGCGCCCCGCGGCGGCGCAGCAGGCTGGGCAGCGCCGCCCGGCTGGTCCGCACGGCGGCCAGGAAGTTCAGGTCGAGGGACTGCTGCCACTGCTGGTCGGTGAAGGAGAGGAAGCCGCCGGTTTGGCCCTCTCCGCTGTCGCCGCCGCCGACGTTGTTGACGAGCAGGTCGAGGTCGCCGAACTCGGTGATGGCGCGGTCGATCAGCTGGGCGGGGGCATCGGGGGTCAGCAGGTCCATCGGCAGGGCCAGAGCGCCGGTCTCCTTCAGCTCCGGGGTGATGGTGCGGGAGGCGGCTACCACGCGAACGCCTTCGGCGGTGAGCGCTTGGACGGTGGCCAGTCCGATGCCGCGGCTTGCGCCGGTGACCACGGCGGTGGTGTTCGTGAGCTGCAGGTCCATGGATGCACTCCTGTCGTGGAAATCAATCAGTAGCGACTTCAGTGACGCCGTAAAGCTAGTAGATGCAACACCGGTGATGCAAGTAATCCGCGATCGGTGTCCCCGATGTACTGTCTGATCCATGGAGACGAGAGGGCGCGCGTTGCGCGCCGACGCGGAGCGGACGGTGCGGACGATCCTGGAGGCGGCCGAACGCGTGCTGGCCGCCGACCCGGCGGCGACCATGGAACAGATCGCAGCGGCGGCCGGGGTGGCCCGCACCACCGTGCACCGGCGCTTCGCCACCCGCGAGGCGTTGGTCGAGGCGCTGGCGGCCTGGGCGACCGAGCGGTTCCACCAGGCCGTGGAGGCCGCCCGCCCACTCACCTCCCCGCCGCTGGTCGCCCTGCACCAGGTGACCGCCAACGTCCTTCAGGTGAAGATCGGCTGGAGCTTCGCGATGAGCCGGACCGCTTCGTCCGGCCCCGAGACGGCACGCGTGCAAGCCGATGTCCTGGCCCAGTGCGACCAGCTCTTCCGGCGCGCGCAGGAGGCCGGCCTGCTGTCTGCGGACACCGACCTGGACTGGGCCCGCCGGGTCTACTACGCCCTCATCCACGAGGCGGCCGAGGAAGGGCGGGACGTCGTCGATATCGGCGCCGTCGACCAGCTGGCCGCACGTGTGGTGGACACCCTGCTGCACGGAGTCGGGGCACCGGGGTAGACCTTGCTCCGGCAGCGGGGCGGGTCTCCCAGCCGGATGGTGACGGTGGTCTCGTCGTCGGTGACGTCGTCGATGGTGAGGCGGACGACGCGGCTGACGGGTTGCGCGTGGAGAAGGAATCCGTGGCCGCCCGGCTCTCCGCCCTACCGTTCACGCCAGGTGTAGGGGGCGATGGCGGCGGTGTCGATGTCGGTGTCGGGCCAGCGGCGGCGCAGCAGGGCCGCCGTGGACCGGCACCAGGCCGCCAGGTGGGGGAGTACCCGGTGCGCCTCGGCGGTGCGGGCTCCGGATTCCAGCAGGGCCACCATCTGGGTGCGGGAGTCGTTGCCGGGGCCGCGTGCGTCCAGTGACGTGAGACGGTCGGTGCGCGTCATCACCCAGACCATGGAAGCCGAGGCCAGGCCGAAGCCGAACCGCTGGTCGTCCTCGGCCTCGGGGACCGTCCGGGCAAGGGCCCGGCGGAATGCCTCGACCTGGCCCGGCCCCGATACCGCCAACCAGTTCGGGCCGGGGACCGCGAAGCTGGTCGCGGCGGTGAGGGCATGGCGGAAGCCCGCCCCCTCGAAGTCGATCAGCCGGCCGCCGCCGCTCGGTCCGGTCAGGAAGTTGTGTGACTCGGTGTCGCCGTTGGTCAGGGCCAGGAACGGGCCGGGATCCGCCAGTTCGGCCACGGCCGCTTCCAGATCGCGCTCCGCTGCGGCGGGCAGCGGGACGCCGAAGGCGGCGGCCCGGGCGAGCCCGTTCCGCCAGAGGCCGGTGCAGGCGTGTTCCCAGTCGCCCAGCCGGCAGGCGCCGGTGCCCAGTGCCGTGCGGCGGGCGTCGAACAGCGCGGCGCGGCCGGCCGATGCGGCGGCCAGCTCGCCCATCGAGGAAGCGAAGGCGGTCAGTTCGGCGTCCAGGGCCGGGGTGTGGCCGTCGCGGTGCAGCAGTCCGGCCAGTTCGGTGCGGGGGTACAGGTCCTCCAGCACGAGCAGGCGGGAATCCGGTGAGGCGGCGTGCAGGCCCGGTGCGAGGTCGAGGCGGAGGTCGTCGGCGATGAAGGTGAGCGCGGCCTGCTCGCACCGCGTCAGCTCCGCGGCGGAGCGGAGGCCGTATCCCCCGGGGCGGAGGCATTTCACGATGACCGTACCGGGGAGTCCGGCTGCCTCCGCCAGATGGGCGCGCAGTACCCAGGGGTGGTGCAGCGGCTCGATGCGCTCGACGGTGGTCCGGGTGCCGACGGAGGCCGTGAGCAGTGCCTCGATCTCGGCGGATGCGGGAAGGGCGACGTCCAGAGGTACGGGCACCGGGGGATCCTCGCACGGCGGGCCAGAATCATTGAAAGCCCGTCAAGCGCCCTGGCCGGACTGCGACGTGGGGCGGCGGAAGTAGTCGACGGCAACGTCAGCGGACGGGGGCCCGAGCCGCTGTGCCCTCGCGAGGTACGTCATCAGGTTTCGACGGCAACGAGCGCGCCCGTTCCTCCCGCGCGCCGGCCTCGTCCACCGCGCCTTGCCCCGCCTGCGCCGGGAACACCGCCGCCGGCAGCCCGATCGACACGTCGTCCGTCAGCCACCTCGCGGCCTCACCCCAGCGAGCCCCACCCGAAGAGCGTCACATGTAGATCGTTGACTCATGACCATTGTCCCAAGGGCCGCCCAGGGCAGGGGAGATGGACCAGGGGTGCCACGAGATTCGGCACACGCGGTTCGCCGGCAACGGAGCGACCTATTCCCTTTGTGGGCATGACATGTGGAGACCTAGGATCAGCCGTCCTTCGACCACGATCAACTGGAGGGATTCCCTGTGCATCAATCCGCGCAGCTCACCCCGGCCCCCGGCCGGCGAAGACCGCTGAGGCGACTAGCCCTGGCGGCAGGCTTGTTGGCCGCTCTCGTGTGCGCCCCGCTGCCCCTGCTCAACGAGCTCGCGTTCGCCGAGGATGCCGATCCGACGGCCGAAGCGCCGGCGGCGCAGCGGACGAACGGCGTCCGGAGCGAGATAGTCTCCGAGCGCACCGATTCGACCACCACCTGGGCCAACGCCGACGGCACCACCACCGTCGAGGCCTACACCGGCCCGATCCGGGTCAAGCAGCCCAACGGCAGCTGGCGGCCCGTCGACACCACCCTCGTGGCGGAGGACGGCGTGGTGAGGCCGAAGACCGCTGCCGCCGATATCACCTTCTCCGGCGGCGGTACGGGCGAACCACTGGCCGAGGTCACCCGCGGCGGCCACACCCTCGGGCTCGACTGGCCAGGCAAGCTGCCCGAGCCCCGCCTGGACGGTTCATCCGCCGTCTACCCCGGTGCTGTCGAGGGCGGCGACCTCGTGGTGACCGCCCTCAAGGAGGGCTTCTCCCACTCCGTCGTCCTGCACGAGCGCCCCGACGGCCCGGTCAGTTACCGACTGCCCGTCTCGACCGACGGCCTCACCCTGCATGAGACCGCCGACGAACGCCTTCGCTGGAACGACAGCAGCGGCCGTACGGTGGCCACCGCGCCGCTGCCGGTTATGTGGGGCGCGGACGAAGATCCCGCCTCCGGTGAGCCCGAGGACATCGCGGCCATCGACGTCACGATCGAGCGGGACGCGGACACCGGCGGCCAGGTCTTGGTTCTGGAACCCGACCCCAAGTTCCTCGCCGACCCTGATCTGCGGTATCCGGTCACCATCGACCCGACCGACTCCCTGCTCGGCCCGGTGACCGACACCTGGGTCCAGTACGACGACTACCTCACCTCGCAGCGCGGCTCGACCGAACTGAAGGCCGGTACCTACAACGGCACCGAGAAGGCCCGCTCGTACCTGAAGTTCGACGCGGCGAAGTACGCCGGCAAGCACGTCCTCGACACCGACCTGCGCCTGTACTCGTACTACTCGTCCACGTGCAGCACCACCAACGCAGGCAACCAGGTACGCCGTATCACCTCGGCCTGGGACCCCTCGGCCATCACCTGGGCCGAGCAGCCCACGACGACCACGACCGGCGCCGTGACCTCCGTGGCGGCCAAGGGGTACAACGCCGGCTGTCCGGCGGGGCACGTCTCCTGGGACATCGACGGGATAGTCCAGGCCTGGGCCGACGGCCAGCCCAACCAGGGTGTGCGGATCGCGGCCGTCGATGAGACGGACCCCCTGACCTGGCGCCGCTACTATTCGGCGAATCAGACGGACGGCTCGCACAACGCCGCCTTCGAGCCCTCCCTGACGGTCACCTACAACTCCAAGCCCGCAACCGCGGCGGCCGTCTCCCCGCTGTCGGGTACCTACACCTCGGACACCACGCCCACGCTGTCCGCGAAGGCCACCGACGCCGACGCCCAGCAGCTCACCCTGACCTTCGAGGTCTGGGCGGCGAACGGCACCGCGGCCCTGCAGTCCGGCACGTCCGCCTCCGTGGCCTCCGGAGCGGTGGCGACCCACACGGCCGGCACCCTGGCGCCGGGCGGCTACAAGTGGCGGGCCCGGGCGTCCGACGGCACTGACGCCGGGGCCTGGTCGGGGTGGCAGACGTTCACCGTCGACACCACCGTCCCGTCCGCCCCTGCCATCACCTCTACCAGCCACCCCTCGGCGTCGGCCTGGTACAGCGCCACCACCTTTTCGGGCGCGCTCGCCGCGACCGACGCCTCCGGCGTGAGCGGATACGCCGTCAAGCTCGACCAGAATCCGACGACGGCCGCCGGATTCACCGTGACGCAGACCGCTGCCGCCGTGAGCTGGTCCGGGCGCACTGACGGAACCTGGTGGGTGCACGCGGCCGCCAAGGACAAGGCGGGGCTGTGGTCCACGACCCAGCACCGTGGTTTCAACGTGGACACCACCGCCCCGGGCGCGCCCGGCGGCCTGGTCTCCTCCACGCACCCGGTGACGACCAGCGCGTACGCCGGGCGCACCGCGTCCTTCGGCTGGTCGGCGCCCACCGACCTGTCCGGCGTCGCCGGTTACGCCGTCAGCGTCGACCGCGTTGCGGACACCCTGCCGGCCGGCAGCGGCACCGCGCAGACGACGACGAAGTTCACCACGACCGTCGACGCGGACGGTACCTGGTACGTGCACGTGCGGGCCAAGGGCCAGGCGGGCAACTGGTCGTCCAGCGCCGCGCACCTGCCGTTCCGGGTCGACACGACACTGCCGCCGAGCCCGGTGATCAGCTCCTCCACGCATCCCGACCAGACGGGCGCTTACAAGAGCGGCTCCTTCCAGGCGGCCTGGACCGCGCCCTCCGGCGCCTCCGCCGGGTACAGCATCGTCGTCGACGCCACCAGCGACACCGTGCCGGACAGCACGTCGGAGACGACCGGTACCGCGTACACGACGACCCGTGCCGAGGGCACCTGGTACCTGCATGTGCGCGGCATCGACGGCAACGGCGTGGCCGGGGCCACCTCGCACTACCGCTTCACCGTCGACACCACCGCGCCCGGCGCCCCTGCCGTGGCCTCGACGGCCTACCCGTCGGACGCCTGGGCGGGCGGCGCACAGGTGACCGGGGCGTTCACGCTGACGCCGGACGGCGCCGACACCCGCATCCTGACGTACCGGATCGACGGCGGCTCCGCGCAGAGCGTCACCACCAGCGGCGGCCCGGTGGCGCTGCCGGTCACCCCGGCCACCGAGGGCAGCCACCAGCTCGTCGTCACCGCGACCGACCGGGCCGGCAACGTATCGGCCGCGGCCAAGCGCGCCTTCCATGTGGGACAGGCGGCCGTCACCGCACCCGCCAACGGCGAGGTGCTCGTCGGCTCGGCCGACCTCGCGGTCGGAGCGCCGGCCTCGCTGACGGAGGTCACGTTCCTGCAGCGGTCCTCGTCCGCCGACCCGTGGCAGGTCATCCCGGCCTCCCAGGTCACTCGCGCCGACGGCACCGCCGTGACCTGGCCGGTGCCACTCGCCGGCGGCTCGGCGCCAAAGCTGCTGTGGGACACCTCGTTCCTGTCCGGCAGCGGCGGTCGGCAGATCGGCGCCCGCTTCGGTGGACCGTACGGCCCGCCGGAGGCCGAACCGGTCTCGGTGATCGTCGACAGGGTCGAGGTCATCGAGGGCGGATCGGACGACGGCATGCAGGAGTCGCAGCCGGCCAAGGCCTACGCCCTGGAGCAGGCCAAGACGCGCGCGGCGAACAGCCCCGACACCTTTGCCCCGCCCTACCTCGACCCGGCCACGGGTGATCTGGTCGCGCCGGTGGTGCAGGCGGCCTCGGCCGCCGAGGCGTCCGCACCGGTCCAGGTGACGCAGGCCCCGGCCGACGAGGGCAGCGGAACGCCCGCCGCTGACACGGAGGACGGCACCAAGCCCGACACCGAGACCACCGAGACGCAGACCCCGGCGCCACCCGCCGACGGGGCCGAGGAGTCCACCGGCGAGGAGTCGTTCGAGATGCCGCAGGACACCACGGAGACGGCTCCCGCGCCCGCCGGGCCGACCGTCACCGAGGAGGTTGCCCCGCGCGCCGAGGTGGTGGAACACAGTGTCACCGCGCTGGAGTCCGTGCGCGACGAGGTCCTGCAGTTGCCGGAAGCGGAGCTGCCCGGCGTGAGCGGGCTGCGTGTGGCGTCCGTGGACGCTGCGAACAACCGTGTCGTCGTCAGGACCGAGGCGGCCACCCCGGCGCTGGTCACGGCCCTGGGCGACCGGTACGGTACCGACACCGTGGCCGTGCAGGTCGCCCCCGGCGTCGACGCACTGGAGCCCCAGGCGACCCGTTACAACGACACCTCGCCCTACTACGGCGGGGCACGTTTCTACTCGCAGCTGACCGTCAGCTCGGCGTCGTGGTGCACGGCGGGCTTCCCCTGGAAGTACAACGGCAATTGGTACATGGTGACCGCAGGCCACTGCACCACCGGCAACGGTGCCGTCCTCAACCCCAGCAAAAGCGACTACATCGGTCCCGTCGTGCGGGACAACTGGAAGAACGGGTACGGCTCGGTGAAGCTCTCCGGCCAGAGCTACTACGCGGGTGACCTGTCGCTGTACCGGGTCAACAGCGACAGCTCCGCGTCGGCCCGGATATACAAGGGCGGCAAGACGTCCAGCTCGTCGCGCCCCGTCCACGACTACTGGCGGCGCTGGGCGCAAAGCGGTGACAAGGTCTGCACGGGCGGCATGATGACCGGCGAGAAGTGCGGCTGGAAGGTGACCGACACGCAGGTGACCGTCCACTACTCGGGGGGTACGACGGCCAAGAACATGGTCGTGGCCAAGAAGACGTCCGGCTCCTGCACCATCAACGGTGACTCAGGCGGCCCGGTGTACACCGTCGATGGCAGCGGACGCGCCTTCGCCAAGGGCATCATTTCCGGCGGCGGGGGTGGCGGCGGCGACAACAGCGGCGGTCTCTTCGACCCGTGCTGGCTGTACTTCACCGATATCGGGCTGGCCAACAGCGCCTTCCCCGGCACAGTAGCGAGGTATTGATATGCGCCGTGCCCTTCTCGCCCCGCTGCTGATGGTCGCCCTGACCGGATGCTCGGTCTTCGGCCAGGACACACCGTGCCGGCAGGCCGACGCGGACTCGCAGGTGTCCGCTGTGTGGCGGCCCGCCGACTTCGGCGGCCGGGATGAGGTGAAGATCCGGCTGTGCGTGGACGACAGCTGCGAGGAGAAGGCATCGGGCAACCCCGATGACCCGTTCACCTCGCTGAGGGTCCGGCTCCCCGACGACGTCGGCGCGACCACCGTGCCGGTACGGCTCACCGTAACCTCCGCGAAGAGCGGTGACACGGTCGTCGAGGACAGCACCCGGGCCAAGCTGACGGAGCAGCACCCCAATGGCACCTCCTGCCCGCCCACAGCATGGACGGCGACGTTCCGTGCCCACCCCGAAAAGGGCCTCAGCTCCCCCAAGGGAATGAAGCTCCAGGGCTGAGCCCCCGCGCAAAGCGCCCGCCCCCCGGCACGACCGGAAGGGGCGGGCGCTCTGCGTCGAGCCCCGGGACGTGTTCCGGGTTCGGGCCGTGCCGGCCGGAGGCTGCGGACGCGAGGACGCCCCTGCGGAGCCTGAACCCTGGTGCTTGCCCGCTGGGAGACGGCCTCAGCCCGTGTACTGCGGCGGTACCGCGGCGGCCTCGGCGAGGACCGGGCCCAGGTTCTCGGTGCGGATGCGGCGGTCCACGTACAGCAGTCCGGTCACCAGCGGCGGGAAGGTGGCCACGATCAGCTGGCTGACCAGCTGACCGATCATCATGACCACCAGATAGCCGCTCATGGCGACGATGATCGAGGCCGGGTTCGGGTCGTCGCCCAGGTTCGCCGAGCCGAGCATGCCCGAGAACATGCCGATGAACGAGAACGGCAGCTGGATCAGATAGCTCGCGACCCCCGCGATGGCGCCTGCCAGCAGGCTGATCCCGAAGATCCGCCACCAGTCGCCGCGCACCAGCGCGGACGAGCGGCGCATCGCCGCGATGGGGCCCTGGTTCTCGAAGACCACGGCCGAGGGCGCCAGGCTGAACTTCACCCAGAGCCAGACCGCCAGCGGTGCCGTCGCCATGGCGCCGACGATGCCGATGACGACCAGCGCGATCGAGGCGCCGCCGTCCATGGCGATCGTGCCGATCATGAGGGCGATGATCCCGGCCCAGGCGAGCAGGAGCGGGATCATCGCGATCACCCAGCTCAGGAAGACCGTTCCGATCACGGCGGGCACCCGTGCCCAGGCCCGGCGCCAGACCGCGGAGAAGGTGGTCGGCCGGCCCAGCACCGCTTCCTGGAGGACCGCGGGTACGGCCGCGTACATCAGGGCCGTGGAGAGCACGGCCGCGATCAGGCACACCAGCGCGATCGCGCAGAGGGCGATCACCACCGGTACCCAGTCATCGGTCCTGGGGTCCTCGTCGGAGCCGAGCGAGAACATCCGGTCCAGATGGTCCGAGGTCGCGGAGTAGCCGATCGCGACCGCCGCCACGACCACGGCCAACGCCCCGCCGTACACGGCAGCGCCGATGCCGAACAGCTGCTTGCCGTGACGGCCCACGGTGGAGAACGCGCCGTTGAATATGTCCCCGAGCCTCAGCGGCCCCAGGGGTATCACCCCGGGCTTGGGCGGCATCCAGCCGCCGCCCCAGCCGCCCCAGCCGGGCGGCCCTCCGGGAGGCCCCCCGTACGGCGCGCCTCCGTACGGCCCGCCGCCCCCCCCTGCGTCCTGCGCCCCTTCTGCTCCGTCTGTCAGCCGATCATGTACATGGACGGACCACGGTAGCGCCCCCGGTGCCCGGGTGACCCCGGTCCTTCGCCGCCATCGATGCTTACACTCGTACACATGGGATATGGACTGCTGGCCGCGGCCATCGCGGCGGAGGTGGCCGGGACGACCGCCATGAAGTACAGCGAGGGGTTCACCCG
>NZ_JAFMPZ010000102.1 GCF_017353455.1 Streptomyces laculatispora | reverse complement strand
CCATCGTCCAGGCCCGCGCCCTGCCCGCCCGGCATCCGGCACCGGATCCGCAGCGTACGAACGGCTGGCGGGGAATCGCCGCGGACTGGCGAGCGATTGCCCGCAACCAGCCCTTCGTGCTGTTCTCCGCCGCGATGGCCGGCTCCTACCTGCTGGCCTTCCAGACCTACCTCGCCCTGCCCCTCCAGGCCCGCGCCCTGGTGGGCGATTCCAGCGGCACCGCGATGGGCGTCGTCTTCGCCGTCTCCGCCCTGGTAGCCGTCGCCGGACAGCTCCGGCTCACCGAATGGGCCAGGAAACGTCTGGATGCGCCGAAAGCCATCGCGATCGGCCTGGCGGTGATGGGAGCGGCGTTCCTGGTCATGCTGCCCGGCCCCCACCACACCGCCCACGGCTTGGGCGCGGTCCTTGGCCTCGCCGGCCTAGTGGCCTGCGCGGCACTGCTGGCCGCCGGCTCCGCGCTGCTGTACCCGTTCGAGATGGACACCCTGGTCCGCCTCTCGGGCGAACGTCTGGTGGCCACCTACTACGGCGCCTACAGCACGGTGGCCGGCATCGCCGTCGCCGGAGGGAATCTCGCGGTGGGCGCTCTGTTCGACCTCGCCGCCCGCACCCACACTCCGTGGCTTCCCTGGGCGGCACTGACCGCCCTCGGGCTCGGCTGCGCCACCGCCCTGACCAGCCTGCGCCGCACCGGACACCTCCACCCCGCTCCGGCCGCAGCACCAGCCCCAGCCTGAGAACAAGTGGCCGGGCACGTCCTTCACGCGTGGGGTGCGCGCCCGGTCAGCCGGTGGTCGGCCACATCGAGCGCTTCCGTGACGAGGCGCCGCAGGTGTCCGTCGGTCAGCGCGTAGATCACCGGGCAGCCTTCCTTACGGGTGGTCACCGGACCCGGCATTCTCAGCCGGGCCAGATGCCGGCTCACCGCCGGTCGTGCCGCGTCCACGCTTTCGGCCAGTGCTGCGACGTCCGCCTCATGTGCCGCCAGGGGGTGCAGGAGCACGAGCCGGGTGCGGTCGGCAGGACCCAGCCGCGACGCAGTCCGCGACGGCGCCCCTGATGACACATCCCGGCCTGCAGCAGGCGTCAGCCTCGGCGGCGATGGACAGAGCGACGTGCGTCGCGACTCCCGCACGCGACACAACCCCGCTGACGACGCCCGGTCTGCTGGCCGCCGTCGCGGTCCTCGCGTCCCTGTTCCTGGGCGGCCGCACTCTGACCCCGGGCCGGACAGGGCAGCGCGGCCCACCGCCACCGGGCGGGCGAAGTCTGCTGCTCCAGGTGTGCATCGCGCGGTCACCGGCCCGGACGGCAGGCCCGTCACCGGCTTCGCCGTCGACCAGACCAAGCGGATGCACTTCTACGCCATCCGCTCCGACCTGACCGGCTTCCAGCACATCCACCCGACCATGGCCCCCGAGGCCACCTGGACCGCCGACCTGGACACACTCGCGCCCGGCTCGTTGCGCATGGTCACCTCCTTCAACCCCGGCAGCGGAGCCGGCAAGGCCACGGCGTTCGTCCTGTCCCGCACCGTCTCCGTCCCGGGCACCGGGACGGAGATCCCGCTGCCGGCCGCCACCAAGACCGCCGAGGTCGACGGCTACACCCTCACCGTCAACGGCGAGCCGATGGCCGGCATGGCGCGCCCGCTGACCGTGACCGTCACCAAGGACGGCCAGCCCGTCACCGACCTCCAGCCCTTCCTCGACGCCTACGCCCACCTGACCGCCTTCCACGAGGGCGACACCGCCTTCGCCCACCTGCACCCGACCACCAAGGTCAACGGCGACCACGGCGGACCGGAACTGTCCATCAACGCGGAACTGCCGACCTCCGGGAACTGGCGGCTCCTCATGCAGTTCCGGACCGGCGGCAAGCTCCACACCGCAGCCCTGACCCTGAACGTCGGCTGAACCCCGCGGGGCGCCACCCACCGGGTGGTGCCACGCGCCCAGCCCGCCGCGCCGTACCGCATAGATGCGATGTGTCGGTGGGCCCCGTGCTCTTCTCGGAAGGCTTCAGGGATGATCCACGCCGTACTGCACGCACTGTCGATCGCCGGTTCCATGACCTGGGAGATCCCTGCTCATCGCCGGCGCCATCGCCGCGTGGGTGCCGGACTCCTTCTGGCGCACGTTCTTCTTCGACGGCCACCCGCTGGCATCCAAGCTGTGGGGCCCGCTGATCGGCCCGCTGGTCGCGATCGCCTCGTTCGTCTGCTCGATCGGCAACGTGCCGCTCGCGGTCGTCCTGTGGAAGGGCGGCATCAGCTTCGGCGGAGTCGTCGCGTTCATCTTCGCCGACCTGCTGATCCTGCCGATCCTCAACATCTACCGGAAGTACTACGGCACGAAGATGACGCTCTTCCTCCTCGGCACGTTCTACCTCTCCATGGTCGTCGCCGGCTACATCGTGGAGTTCACCTTCGGCGGCTTGGGCCTCATCCCCGACCGGGCCGACGCGATGATCCCCATGGAGGGCGTCACCTGGAACTACACGACCTGGCTCAACATCGCCTTCCTCATCCTGGCTGCCGCCCTCCTCACCCGGTTCTTCCGCAGCGGCGGCATCTCGATGCTCCGCATGATGGGAGGCTCCCCCACCACAGAACACGACCACTCAGCCCACCAGTACACCGGCCCGCGCCAGGGCCCCGGAGGACCGCACGGGGGCCACCACCGCTGACCACCGCCCGCTCTCTCCACCCGGGGGGGGAGCCGGTGCTCCGCCCCCGGGCCGATCCGCCCGCGCCCCCACCATGCTCAACTGACACCCGTGACTTCCGCATTGCCCCGGATCCCGTTGCCGGACTGTCCGACTAGCTCGCCCCCGATCGGGACACCACCCAGGCAACCGGCCGCGACGACCCGGTACGCGACGCTCTCGCCCGCGGCGGCCCCCTGCCTCACAGCACCTGCCTGGAACTGGGCTCCGGAACCGGCCAGTTCACCCGCCCTCTCGCGTCCGTCTTCCCGACCGTGATCAGCCTCGACCTCTCCGAGCAGATGCTCCGCCAGGCCGCCGGCTGCTCCGCGGCCCGCGTCCGCGCCGACGCCGGCGCCCTGGCCGTCGCCGTGAGCTCGCCACACGGGCGCCGAGGTCGGCGGCGCCGACCTGGTCGACCCGAATCCACCGCCTGCCCAGTCCGGCGTTATTCGGAAGGTGCAGCTCCAGTCGAGCCCATTGCGTGTCCGTAACGTCTCCCCGCCCCGTGCTGAACGGAACGACCCGCTGGAGAGCCCGTCACGCGCCCCGGCGGACCCGGCCATCGTTGGCGTGCAGGACAGAGTTGGCCTCAGGTGGTTGTTTGCAGGCTTGTTCGCCAGACTCCCGCAGCAAGTCGGCATGAAGGAACCCTTCGAGGCCGGCCCTCTGCCGGTACCCCGCGCGGCGGGGCCTTGCGGGTGGCGGCGAGCCTCTCTTCGCCGTCACCGACCTGTGCGGACTCCACGCCGACACCGTCATCGCCGGCCTCGTACGGCGACATCCCTCCCCGAGGCCGCTGCAGGGCCGGTAGCCGGATGCGCCCGGGTGCCGAACAGAGTTCAAGACAAGAGGAGTTGGGGGACTGGTAGGAAAGTTTACTGTTCGCTAGCATTCCGGGCGGCGGCTTGGCGCGATGCCCGACTCCCGTGGGCATGACGCGCTCAGTGAGAGCTCTGGCCCGGCCGCCGTGACGCCGCCCCTGCCCGCACGCGGGTGGGGACGCGAGGTCACGCACCGATGCCCAGCTCTCGCCACCCCCCAAGGCCAGGAGTCCAGGGATGCACCCGAATGGCTCAGCTTCGCTCCTCACGCCCACGCGGCGCCGTACGGTGGGCGTGGTCATCGCCGCCGTACTCCTGCTCGTCGGCAGTTTGTTGCTCGCCTACCCCGACCGGGCCGGTGCCGCCGCCGACCCCCTCATTTCGCGTGGCAAGCCCGCCACCGCGTCTTCCAGCGAAGAATCCGGCTTCGGCCCGCAGAACGCCTTCGACGGCGACCCGGCCACCCGCTGGGCGAGCGCCGAGGGCAAGGACCCGCAGTGGATTGGCGTCGACCTCGGTGCCACCGCCGACGTCACGCGGGTGAAGCTGAGTTGGGAGGCCGCGTACGCCAAGGCGTACCGGATCGAGATCTCCGCAGACGGCACCACCTGGACGCGGCTCGCCGACGAGACGGCCGGCAACGGCGGCTCCGACGACTGGTCCGCCCTCTCGGGCAAGGGTCGCTATCTGCGCGTGTACGGCACCGCGCGCGGCACCTCCTACGGTTACTCGCTGTACGAGGCCGAGGTGTACGGCACCCTCGACAGCGGGCCCCCGCCCACCGGCGCCTTCACCGTGGTCGCGGCCGGTGACATCGCCGCCCAGTGCACCGCGTCCGACAGCGACTGCGCCCACCCCAAGACCGCCGCACTGGCCCAGAAGCTCAATCCGAAGTTCTATCTGACGATGGGCGACAACCAGTACGACGACGCCCGGATCGCCGACTTCCGCGCCTACTACGACAAGACCTGGGGCGCCTTCAAGGACAAGACGCACCCGGTGCCCGGCAACCACGAGACATACGACCCGGACGGATCGCTGGTCGGCTACAAGACGTACTTCGGGGCGATCGCCTACCCGCAGGGAAAGAGCTACTACAGCTTCGACGAGGGCAATTGGCACTTCATCGCCCTCGACTCCAACTCCTTGGACCAGAGCGCCCAGACCGACTGGCTGAAGGCCGACCTCGCCAAGAACAGCAAGGCGTGCATCGCCGCCTACTGGCACCACCCGCTGTACTCCTCGGGCGGTCACGGCAACGACCCGGTCAGCAGGCCGGTCTGGAAGATCCTGTACGGGGCCAAGGCCGACCTCGTGCTCAACGGGCACGACCACCACTACGAGCGGTTCGCCCCGCAGAACCCCGACGGGAAGGCCACCGCCGACGGAATCACCGAGATCGTCGGCGGCATGGGCGGCGCCGAGCCGTACCCCATCGAGAACGTCCAGCCCAACAGTCAGAAGCGGATCAGCGGTGAATACGGCGTTCTGAAACTGGACTTCACCGACTCCGGCTACAGCTGGAGCTACGTCGGCACCGACGGCAAGGCCAAGGACACCAGCCCGAAGTACGCCTGCCACTGATGTATCTGGCGACCACAGGCCGCCGGGACGCGTCGGCCCCGCCCCGCACCGGCGGGGCGGGGCGGGGCGTCCCCGGCACCGTCCTGGCACTCGGCACGGTCAGCCTCGTCACCGACATCTCCTCCGAGATGGTCACCGCGGTGCTGCCGCTCTACCTCGTCCTCGGACTCGGTCTCTCACCTCTCCAATTCGGATTCCTGGACGGCCTGTTCAATGGTGCCGCCTCCGTCGTGCGGCTGCTCGGCGGACATGCCGCCGACCGTGGCCACCGGCACAAACGGGTCGCCGGGATCGGCTACGCCCTCTCCGCCTGTTCCCGGCTCGGCCTGCTGCTCGCGGGCGGCGCCACCGCCGGGATCGCGGCTGCCCTCGCCACCGACCGGGTGGGCAAAGGTATCCGTACGGCGCCCCGTGACGCGCTGATCACCCTGAGCAGCCGGCCCGAGGCGCTCGGCCGGTCCTTCGGCGTGCACCGGGCGATGGACACCACCGGCGCCCTGCTCGGCCCACTCGCCGCGTTCGCGCTGCTCTGGGCGACCGCCGACGCCTACGACGCCGTGTTCGTCGTCAGTTTCTGCGTCGGCCTGCTCGGGGTACTGCTCCTCGTCCTGTACGTTCCCGGGCACCACCCGGCACCACCCACGAAATCAATTCAGCCCAAACGCAAAGTATTTGCGGCACTCCGTGATCGCGACTTCCGGCGAATTCTCGGAGCCGCCACCCTGCTCGGTGCCGCCACCGTCGGTGACGCCTTCGTCTACCTGCTGCTCCAACGCCGCCTCGGTCTCCCTGTCGGCTGGTTCCCGCTGCTGCCGCTCGGCGCGGCGGCGTGCTATCTGCTGCTCGCGGTCCCGGCGGGCCGGATCGCGGACCGGGCCGGCCGACGGCTGCCGTTCCTGTACGGACACGTCGCGCTGCTCGGTGTGTACGCCACGCTCCTCGCCCCGACCGGCGGCCCGGCCCCGCTCCTCCTTGCTCTCGTCCTCGCGCTGCTCGGCGTCTTCTACGCAACCACCGACGGGGTACTGATGGCCCTCGCCGGACCCGTGCTGCCCGCCTACGGCAGGGCGGGCGGACTCGCCCTGCTCCAGACCGGCCAGGCGCTGGCCCGGATGCTCGCCGCGGCGGGCTTCGGCGCCGCGTGGACGGTGTGGGGGCCGCGCCCCGCGCTGTGGGCCGCGATATCGGCCCTGCTCGCCGCGCTCGCCGGCGGCTGGGCGCTACTGCCGCGCAACCCGTCCGGCACCCCGGCCCACGAGGGGCCGGGAGCCCCGATCCCCGAGAGGCGGACCGCATGAGTCTCAGGTTCCCGAGACCCGCGACCCCGTTGGGCCCCCGGGCCCGTATCGCCGCCGTGGTGGCCGCGGTGCTGCTCCTCACGGGCGGCTCCGTCGGGTACGCCCTGCACGCGAGTCACCGATCAGGGCGGCAACAAGCGGACGCCGACGCCTCGTTCACTCTCCACGGGCCCGCGCTGTACTTCCGGGACCCGGCCACAGGA
>NZ_JAFMPZ010000101.1 GCF_017353455.1 Streptomyces laculatispora | reverse complement strand
GCCTGGCCACCCGCGTAGGGGTAGTCGCCCAGGACGCTGTTGGCGGTGAAGGAGGCACCCACGAGGACGCAGGCGATGGCGGCGAGAAGGGCTCCGCGCAGGTAAGTCAGGTTCATGGCACCGACGCTAGGCAGCCCGGCGGCCCGGTTTAAGGTCCACTTCCATGACATCTTCGGGGACCAATCCAGCACCGGCCGGCGGTGGCAGCGACCGGGAATCGGTCTCCGCCGCCTGGGAACTGCTGCTTCCGGCGGCGTCCGCTCCGGCCCGCGGGCGCGGTCGCGCCCTCCAGTCGGCACTGCGCGAAGCGGTCCGCTCCGGCCGGCTGACGCCGGGGACACGGCTTCCGTCCAGTCGTGAACTCGCCACCGATCTCGGTGTCTCACGCGGTCTGGTCACCGAGGCGTACGAGCAGCTGACCGCCGAGAGCTATCTGCACAGCGGGCGCGGGGCGGGAACGTGGGTGAGCGGATCGGTGCGGGCAGCGGCGGACCGGGCCCGCGATCTCGCCCCGCGCGCCCCCGGCACGCTCGTCGACTTCCGGCCCGGTACTCCGGACCTCTCGCTCTTTCCGCGCAGCGCCTGGGCCGCCACTCACCGTTCGGTGCTCGGCAGGCTGCCGCACAGCGCCCTGGGCTATCCCGATCCGCGGGGACTGCCCGAGCTGCGGGTCGCCCTCGCGGCCCTGCTGGCGAGGCGTCGCGGGGTGGTGGCCGATCCGGAGCGCCTGCTGGTCTGTTCGGGCGTGGCGCAGGCCACCACCCTGCTCGGTTTCGTGCTGCACGGACGCGGGATGCGCACGGTCGGTGTCGAGGATCCCGGGAGCCCCGAACACGCCTCCCTCTTCGCCTCGACGGGGCTCGCCACGTCGAGGCTGCCGCTCGATGACGAAGGCCTGGCCGCCGAGCCGCTCGTGCGCTCCGGGGTCCGTGCCGTGATGACCACCCCGGCCCATCAGTACCCCACCGGGATCGCGTACTCCGCCGCCCGCCGCAGTCTGCTCCTGGACTGGGCGAGGGACGTCGACGGGGTGATCGTGGAGGACGACTACGACGGTGACTTCCGCTACGACCGGGCGCCCGTCGGCGCCCTGCAGGGCCTGGATCCGGAGCACGTCGCGTACACCGGATCGGTGAGCAAGTCGCTGGCACCCGGTCTGCGGCTGGGATGGCTGCTGGCGCCGGCGTCCATGACGGACGAGATCGTCGCCCGCAAGCGCACGATGGATCTCGGCAATCCCGCCGTCGACCAGGCGGTACTCGCCGATTTCATCGCCCGGGGAGGCTATGACCGTCAGCTGCGGCGCTGCCAGCGCGCCTACCGGGAACGCCGCGACACCCTGACCGCGGCGCTGGCCGAGCACTTCCCCGGCACCGAGGTCAGCGGTATCGCCGCGGGACTTCACATCATCGCCCGGCTGCCCGCACGGTACGGTCCCGAGGCCGGTTTCGCCGCCCGTGCCGCCGGTGCCGGTATCGCACTGCGGCTGCTGAGCGACTGCGGAACCGTGCGTCCCGCGGACCGTTGTGTGAGCCTGGTGCTCGGATACGCGCAACTGGCGCCGGTGGACATCGCACGTGGTGTGCGTCTGCTGGCCGAGGCCCAGCGGGGCCTTCGCTGAGCGGCTTCGATGGCGCAGGGGACCGGGTATTCACCTCGCGTTGGTGTGCCCGCCTCCGTCGGGCGCGAGGGTGGCCCGGTCGATCAGCAGACCGTTCGCCCCACCCGCTGCCCCGGAGGCGCTTCGATGCCGTACCGTCCGCGTGTTCCGTCCCCCGACCGCCGTGCCCTGCTGCGCGGTTCACTCGCCGCCTCGGCCGCGTTCACCCTTCCCGTGGTGGGTTCGGCTGCCCCCGCCTTCGCGCGGTCGGGCCGGCCGGATGCGGCCTGGGGTGTGCAGGTGGGCGATGTCACGGCATCCTCCGCGCTCGTGTGGGTGCGGTCCGACCGTCCGGCCCGGATGGTGGTGGAGACTTCGGCGACCCAGTCGTTCCGGCGCCCGCGCAGGTGGCACGGTCCGCTGCTCGGTCCCGGTACGGACTTCACCGGGACGACACCGCTGTACGGTCTGCCGCCGGGCGAGCAGGTGCACTACCGGGTGACGCTCGCCGCCCCGGACGACCCCCGCCGCACCGGTGAGCCGGTGTACGGGACCTTCCGCACCGCGCCGGCGCGACGCCGGGACAGTGTGCGTTTCCTGTGGTCCGGAGATATCGCGGGACAGGGCTGGGGCATCAACCCGGACATCGGCGGATACCGGGTGTACGACGAAATGCGCCGCCTCGACCCGGACTTCTTCCTCTGCAGCGGCGACAACATCTACGCGGACGGGGTGATCGAGCCCCGTGTGCCGCTGCCCGACGGCCGTGTCTGGCGCAACATCACCACCGAGGAGAAGGCGAAGGTCGCCGAGAGCCTGGCCGAGTACCGGGGCAACTTCCGCTACAACCTCCTGGACGACAACCTCCGGGAGTTCAACGCACAGGTGCCCTCCATCATCCAGTGGGACGACCACGAGGTGCGCAACAACTGGTACCCCGGACAGATCCTCGACGACGCCCGGTACACCGAGAAGAACGTGGACGTGCTCGCCGCCCGCTCGATGCGCGCCTTCCGCGAGTACTTCCCGGTGTCCACCCCGCACCGGCCGTCGGGCACCGACAGGGTGCACCGGGTGGTGCGGCACGGTCCACTGCTCGATGTCTTCGTCCTGGACATGCGGTCCTTCCGCAACGCCAACTCCCCCGGCCGGCAGCCCGACGACACCACCGGAATCCTCGGCTCCGAGCAGTTGGCCTGGCTTGAGCGCGAACTCTCCCGGTCCCGGGCCGTGTGGAAGGTGATCGCCGCGGACATGCCGCTCGGCCTGGTCGTGGCGGACGGTGCGACGGACTTCGAGGCGGTGGCGCAGGGCGATCCCGGCGCGCCTCTCGGCCGCGAACTGCAGATCGCCGAACTGCTGCGGTACATCAAGCACCACCGGATCACCGGCACGGTCTGGCTGACGGCCGATGTGCACTACACATCGGCCCAGCACTACGCCCCCGAGCGGGCGGCGTTCCAGGATTTCGCACCGTTCTGGGAGTTCGTCACGGGCCCACTGGCCGCCGGCCAGTTTCCCGCCAACCCACTCGACGGAACATTCGGACCCGATCAAGTGTTCGTTCAGGCGCCTGATCGAGCGAATGTGTCGCCGATGGAGTCGCCTGCCCTCTTCGGTGAGGTGGACATCGACGGGGACAGCGGCGAACTGACCGTCCGGCTGCGGGCGCAGGGCGGCTCCGTCCTGTTCAGCAAGGTGCTGCAACCGGGGCGAGTGGGGCAGTGACCGGAAAGGTCTGAACGGCTCCGGGGAGGGGTTGACGGCGGGGCGGAGCGGGAGTTCCGCACCCCCGCACTGCCGACCGCTCTCCGGGCCGATTGTCAGTGGTGGGTTCTAGCGTTTTCTTCATGACCCGATCCGTACAGGCGCTGGCCTACTCACGTCCGTCCGTTCTGAAGTCCTCGCAGGCCGGGCAGTTGCTCGGCCTGGAGACAGCGGGCGGTCTCACGCCGCGGGGCGCCGAGCCCCATCCCCGGTTCTTCGAAGGCTTTCTCACCTCGCCCCGGATCGCGGCCCGCGGACTGCTCGCGGTGGCGGACGTGGCGGCCGCGCGCTACTACCAGCGGACGCTGCTGTCCTCGCTCGACCCGGTGGTGACGGGAAACGGCGACAGGCTGCGCTTCGAGTCGTTCTCCGGCTGCTGCGGTGTGTACGCCCGCCTGGACGTACTGCGGGAGGGTCTGGACGGGGCGGAGACCGGGCACGGCACGACCAATGTCGATGTGAACAATCCGCTGCGCGAGGCACTTTCGCGGATAGCGGGCGACGACCCGCTGCATCTTCGGGTGGGGCCGCAGGAGATGGCGGTGACCACGCTGGACGGTCCCGTCGTGGAGAAGAAGGTTCCGCTGCCGGACCGGTGGCTGCGGGGCTTCGCCGAGGCGCAGGTGGCCTCCGCCGCGTTCGATCTGCGGGCCGAGCTCCCGGCGGCCGAGGCCGTCCGGTTCCTGCGGTCACTGCCCCGCTCCTCCGGCAGCGCATCGCGAGGCGCTCAGTGGGTGCTTCCCGCCGGAAAGACCCTGCGGCCGACGACGAGGCCGACGGCGGGGGCAATCTGTCTGCCGGGGCCGCAGCGGCTGGTCTCGCTTCAGCGCATCCTTCGGCACGCGACGGCACTGCGGGTGTACGGCCCGGTGGCCGACGGCGCCGCCGCCGCCAGTGCCTGGGAGGTGGTGCTGCCGGGAATGCGGCTCACCCTGACGCTGTCGCCCGAGGCCTCCCGCGGCTTCTCGGGCGAGGGCGGTGTGCTGGAGGCGCTCGCCACCGATGACGCCGCGGCCGACGCCGAGCTGATCTCCGTGCTGCTGGCCTGGGAGCCCCGGATCGAGCCGGCCGACCTGGCCGAGCAGTCCGGCCTGCCGGTGCAACGCGTGCGGGCGGCGCTCGTCCGGCTGGGAACGGCGGGACGCGTGGGCTACGACCTCGCGGACGCGGCCTACTTCCATCGCGAACTGCCGTACGACGCGGACCGGGCCGAACGGCACAACCCGCGGCTGGTCGCCGCGCGACAGCTCGCCGAGTCCGGCTCGGTCGTCCTGGACGGCGACCTGGCGGCCGTGGCCTCGGGCGATCACAGCTACCAGGTCCGCGAGAGGGCCGGGGCCCTGAGCTGCACCTGCCAGTGGTGGGCCGACTACCGGGGCCGACGCGGCCCGTGCAAACACGCGCTGGCGGTCCGGATGACCCGGCGGGGCGCGACGGTCACCGCAGGTGCGCGATGAAGGACCTGATCACCGCGGTGCGCGAAGGCCGTCATCGAGACGTCCCCGCCCTGCTCGCCCCGCTCGACCGGGCCGAACGCAGGCTGGCGCTGGCCGAGTTGAAGACGATACGCAAGGAGGTGCGGGAGCGGGAATGGCGCGAGCGCACCAGGGTCCACAAGGCCGTGCTGGTGGCCGGCGCGGGCTGTCACACCGGGGCCGCGGGCTGCGCGACCTGGATCGGCGCCCGGGAACTGCGTGAGTGGGAGCGTTCGCCCTACCCGTGGGTGCTGAAGGTGCTGGCCGACCGCGATCCGGCCTGGCTCGCCGATCTCGCCCGCCGGCTGGCCGCCCGCTCCGTCGAGTCCGAGGCGGAGTACCGGCTCGTCCTCGAACTGGTCCGGATGGCGGACTGCCCGCTGCCCGCCTCCGACGGCATCGTCCGTGGTTGGGTCGACCGGATCAGCAACGCGCGGTGGCAGCAGCGGCCGCACCCTCCACTGACCGACGTCCTGCGCGCCGAACCGCACCTCGACGTGCTGGCGCCGCACCTCCTGGACATGCCGACGCTGCCCGGGCCGGTGGCCTGGGTCGGCGATCCGGGCCCGGGCGGCCACTGGCCGTCCGCGCTGACCGCCCTCGCCGCAGAAGGCCTGCTGGACCGCGCCCTCCTCCTGGACCGCTGCACCACCCGCCTGCTGCGCGGCGGGAAACCCGCCGACCTGCGCTTCTGTCTGCAACTGCTGCGTGGTCTCGAACCCACTGCTCAGGAGGAGGCCGAGCGGGTCGCCGACTGGATCGCCATGGCCGCGGACGGCCCGTCGCCCGTGGCCGGACACGCACAGGAGGTGCTCGCCCGGCTGGACGGTCTCGACAGGCTGTCCGTCGCTCAGCTGGCCGACGTCTCGGGTCCGGTGCTCTTCCGCACGGAGAAGAAGCTGGTCCGTTCCCAACTGGCGCTGCTGGGAAAGGTGCTGCGCCGCAACCCGTCGGCGGCCGGGGCACTGCTGCCCGTGGTCGGCGAGGCGTTCGGACACCCGGACATCGGTATCCAGGAGCGCGCACTCAAGCTCACCGCCCGCCACCTCCCCGCGGCCCTGTCCGCCGTTCACCAGGAACTGGCGGACATGGCCTCACAGTTGGGGCCGGTGCACCGCTCAGCGGCCCTCGTGGTGTTCGGTGATCTGCTCGACGCGGAGCCGGCCGACGACGTCTACGAGGAGATCCTGCCGCAGGCCCCCGTCCCACGGCGTCTCGCCCCGGCCCCGCAGAACACGGCCGAGCTCGTCGAGGATGTGGTGGCACTGGTGCGGTCCGGGTCGTGGGAGGTCACCCACTTCGAGCGGGCTCTGGACGGACTGATCCGGTGCGCCCACACAGGCCGGACGGCCCTGGCCGACGCCCTGCGTCCGGCGCTCGCCGGGCAGTGGTGGGCCGGGGCCGGTGAGCAGGACGAGACCGACCGGCGGTTCGCCAGGAACCACGACGGTCTGCAACTCGTCGCGGCGTCGCTGCTCGGACGGGTCTCGGCGCGGGCCGTCGCGGACGGCCGGGCCGGACGGACGCGGACGGATGCCTGCTTCCACGCCGGCGTCAACGGCATGATGTACGCACGGCTGTGGGAGGCCGCTGCCGCGATCCGGACCGGGAAGCTGCCCTTCCTGCTGGCAACGCCCACCTGGCACACCGGGTCCCTGGACCCGGTGGAGCTGGTCGGCCGGCTGCGCCGCTATCAGGAGCTGGGGCTCGAACCGGAGTCCTGCGACTTCGCGCAGGCCCTGCTGCGCGTCCGGCGCGGCGGCGGCCACGAGACCGCCGTACAGGCCGCCGGACTCGGCACCGTGGAAGGCGACCGGCTGGCCGCCTGGATCCGGGCGGACGAACCGTTGGCGCCGGTCCTGCGCAACCATGTGGAGGCCGAAGTACCCGTGGCCCGGGGCTGGTTCCAGCGGTCGGCGGCGGGAGCGCGGCGCATCCTGCTGGCCACCGAGGAACGCCCGGTATTCCAGCGGGAGTTCCCCCGCGCCTTCCACTGGCTCGGCCGCCCGCACGCCCCCGGACAGCAGCGCTGTTACCACTGGGGCCACAGCGCGCCGCATTGGATGGCCGCACTGCCGCAGGACAGCGAGACGCTGGCGGCGTGGCTGCTGCCTTCCGTCACCACGTGCGTCGAGGACGAGCGCGGGGGTGCGTGGCCCCTGCCGGCTCTCGTCGAGACCGAAGGGCCCGCTGCCGGCGCCATACATCTCGCGCTGGGGTACGGGCTCGGCGCCCGCTATCCGGAGGACCGGCTGTCGGCGGTGGACGCCCTGCTGATCCTCGCCGCCCGGGGCCGGCTGGATGCGGCGCTCCTCGGCAGAGAGCTGACCGTGCTCATCGGCCGGGGCCTGGTGAAACCAGGACGGCTGGCGAGCTCGGCGGCTACCGCCGCTGCCACCGGCGCGTACCGGACCGTGCTCTCCGTTCTGGTCCCGGTGCTGCCCGCGCTGCTGTCCCACGAGCGGGCTCCCCGGGGACTGAGCGACCTGCTCGCGGTGGCCGCGGAGTGCGCGGAGCGCGGTGGTCCGCAAAAGGCCGGGCCGATAGCCGGCCTCGGCGCAGCCGCCGCGCGCGGCGGGTCCACGCAGCTGGTGCGGCAGGCGGCGCGGCTGGAGGCCGCCTGGGGCCAGGCGGCCGCGTGAACCTGACCGGACCCTGGCTCGAACACCCTGGCCAACCGGCCGAAAATAGACGATTGGCGGCTAGATGCATACTTAACCCATCGGTCACAAGGCGTTCGTGATCAGGCAACACCGCTCCGTCACAGTGAAGGCATGACTGATGTGACATCCGCGAAGAGTGCCCGTCGCCCCCACCACTGGCGACGGGATCTCATCGAACTCGCCGCCCTGTTCACCGCGGTCGCCGTTGCCGACGCGATCGCCAACCTGATCGGGCACCAGCCGGACGGGCCGTATCTGCTCATCGCCTCGGCCCTGGCGCTGACCGCGACCGCCGCGTTCCACACCTGGTGGGCACGACGGCACAGCCACGCGCCACCGCCGGAAGCCGGCGGGGCGTCCGGCCCGGACGACTCCGGCGTGCAGACAGCCGCGGCGGCCGTCTCCCCGGCACCGGGTACCGGGGACGGGGAGACGACGCTGTGGCGGATGCGCACCACGGTCAGGGACGCTCCCGGCAGCCTGGCGGCGCTCTGCATCGTGCTGGCCCAGCACCGGATCGACATTCTCACCCTGCAGACGCACCCACTGGCACACGGCACGGTCGACGAGTTCCTGCTGCGCGCCCCCGCCACACTTCCGGCACCGCAGCTGACCCGGGCGATCTCCGCCGCGGGCGGCAGCTCCACCTGGATCGAGCGCGCCGATGCCCATGACCTGGTGGACGCTCCGACCAGGGTGCTCGGCCTCGCCACCCGCACCGCGCTGGATGCCGCCGAACTCCCCCTCGCCCTGCGCCAGCTGCTCGGCCGGTGCACCATCCACTCGCTGCCCGCCGTCTCGGTCACCGGACGCGCCACTGGTGAGACCGCGCCCGTCGAAGGGGTGCTGGAGGAGACGGTGATGCGGTTGCGTGACCCGTCGGGCGGTGTGATCACCGTGGAGCGGCCCTATCTCCCGTTCACTCCGACGGAGTTCGCCAGGGCGCGCGCCCTGGTCGAGCTCGACGCCCGGCTCGGCCCCCGTGTCCCGCGCAGCGAACACGTGCTGACTCTGCCCGAGGGCAACGAGATCACCGTGCGCCGGGCGGACATCGCCGACCTCGAAGCGGCCCGCGCCATGCACGACCGCTGCTCGGAGCAGACACTGCGGCTTCGCTATCACGGCCCGGTCCGCGACGCCGACCGCTATCTCGACCACCTGCTGGGCCCGCGCTTCGGCCGCACCCTCGCCGTCCAGACGGCCTCCGGCCGGCTGGTCGCCCTGGGCCACCTGCTCTGGGACGGCGACGAGACCGAGGTCGCCCTGCTCGTCGAGGACGACTGGCAGCGCCGGGGCATCGGCTCCGAGCTCCTCGCCCGCCTGGTGGCGCTCGCCGTCGAGGCCGGCTGCGAGAGCGTCTACGCCGTCACCCAGGCGTCCAACACCGGCATGGTCGCCGCCATGCGCGCCCTCTCGCTGCCGCTCGACTACCAGATCGAGGAAGGCACGCTGGTGATCACCGCCCGGCCGGCCGCGACTGCGGCACGGTCCCTGCCCCCGTACGAGCAGGCAAGTCACTGAAGCCCTGCCGCAGGGGCTCCTCGCTGCTCAGCGCCTGACAGAGATCGGCCCAGAGGTCCTCGACATCCTCCAGGCCGACCGACATGCGCAGCAGCCGGTCGCCGACCCCCGATGCCTGCCGGTCTCCTTCGTCCACAATGCGGTGGCTGATGGAGGCGGGGTGCTGGATCAGGCTGTCCACGCTGCCGAGACTGACGGCCGGCGTGATGAGCCGCACCGCGGCGATCACCCGGTGCGGGTCCCCGAAGACCTCGAAGGAAACCATCGCGCCGCCCAGTTCCGGGTAGTGGACGCGGGCGATCCGCGGGTCGGCGGCGAGCCTTCGGGAGAGTTCCGCGGCGCTGGCGGACGCGGCCCGTACCCGTACCGGCAGCGTGGCGAGGCCGCGCAGCAGCAGGTATCCGGCCATCGGATGCAGCACGCCGCCGGTGGCGAAGCGCACCTGGCGCAGCCGGGCGGCGAACTCCTCGTCGCAGGCGACGATTCCGCCCATCACGTCCCCGTGACCCCCCAGGTACTTCGTCGCACTGTGCAGCACGATCCGCGCGCCGTGCTCGACGGGGCGCTGGAGCACCGGTGTCGCGAAGGTGTTGTCGACGAGCAGCGGCACGGAACCGCAGGAGTGCGCGACCGACCGGATGTCCACCTCGGCGAGCGTCGGATTGGCGGGGGTCTCGACGATCACCAGACCCGTGTCGGGCCGGATCGCGTCGGCGATGCCCGCCGGATCGGTCCAGGTCACCTCGGTGCCCAGCAGCCCGGCGCCGAGCAGATGGTCGCTGCAGCCGTACAGCGGGCGGACGGCGACCACATGGCGCAGACCGATGCTCGCGCGGGCCAGCAGGACGGCGGTGAGCGCCGCCATGCCGCTGGCGAACGCCACGGCGCTCGCGGTCCCTTCGAGCCGGGCGAGGGCCGTCTCGAACCGGGCGGTGGTCGGGTTGTCGAGCCGGGCGTAGACCGGCGGCCCGTCGAGCCGGGCGCCGGTGGTGGCGAAGGAGTCGATCCGCTCCGCCTCCCCCCTGGAGTCGTACGAGGGGTAGGTGGTGGACAGGTCGATCGGCGGGGCGTGCAGGCCGAGAGCCGCGAGGTCGTCGCGTCCGGCGTGCACGGCTTCGGTGGCCAGCGCCCTGGACCGGGTTGTCGTCGAGGGCGCCATCGGGGCTTCGGTGTCCATGTCACCACTCTGAACAGTCGTCCGGATATTCGCGCCAAGGCCCGTGCTACGTTCGGCAAATGACCGATTCCATCGCCCTGGACACGGTGGATCTGCACATTCTGCGCCTACTGCAGAACGATGCCCGGACCACCTACCGCGATCTCGCAGCCGAGGTCGGGGTCGCCCCTTCGACGTGCCTGGACCGCGTCACCCGGATGCGCCGCACGGGCGTCATCCTCGGCCATCAGTTGCGACTGGATCCGGCCAGAATGGGACGCGGGCTGGAGGCGCTGCTGTCCGTGCAGGTCCGGCCGCACCGCCGAGAGCTCATCGGCCCGTTCGTGGAACGGATCAGGACGCTGCCGGAGTCCCGGGCGCTCTTTCATCTGACCGGTCCCGACGACTATCTGGTCCATGTGGCCGTAGCCGATACCGCCGACCTGCAGCGGCTGGTGCTGGACGAGTTCACCTCGCGCCGCGAAGTGGCCCGAGTGGAGACCAGGCTGATCTTCCAGCAGTGGGAGTGCGGACCGCTGCTGCCGCCCTCCGCCACAACGGCCGGGCCGGGCACCTGTCAGGCCTCAGAGCCCGATTGATGATGACGGGGAGCCCCTCTCCGTACGAGGATGTCCACATGTCAGACTCTCCCAGCAGCGCGCTGCCCCGCCAGGTCGCCGACGCCTACGTCGACGCGTTCGTCCAACTCGACCCGATTTCCGGCACCTTTCTGGGTGTCGCGGAAAGCTCGCGCCGCCTTCCCGACTTCTCCCCCGCCGGCCAGGAAGAGCTGGCCGGGCTGGCCCGCGCCACACTCGCCCGGCTCGACCGTGCGGAACAACTGCCCGGTGCGGCCAATGACGCCGAGCGCCGTTGCGGCCGCCTCCTGCGCGAGCGGCTGACGGCCGAACTCACCGTCCACGAGGCCGATGAGGCGCTGCGCGCCGTCTCCAACCTGCACTCCCCGGCGCACTCGGTCCGTGAGGTGTTCACCGTGACGCCCACCGGGTCGGACGAGGACTGGGCGGCGGTCGTCGACCGGCTCCGTGCGGTTCCGGCCGCGCTCGCCGGCTACCGCGAGTCGCTCGCGCTCGGCCTGGAGCGCAAGCTCTACGGCGGTCCGCGCGCAACCGCCACCTTCATCGGGCAGCTCGACGAGTGGGTCGGCAACGGTACGACGGGGTTCTTCCAGGACTTCGCCGCCGCGGGCCCGGCCGCTCTTCGCACCGGTCTCGACGACGGTGCCCGGCAGGCCACGCAGGCGCTCAAGGAGCTGCGGCAGTGGATGCTCGAGGTGTACGCACCCGCCGTCGAGGGCGCACCCGACGTGGTGGGCCGTGAACGGTACGCCCGCTGGTCGCGCTACTTCAACGGCACCGACCTCGATCTCGACGAGGCTTACGCGTACGGCTGGTCCGAGTACCACCGGCTGCTCGCCGAGATGCGGACCGAGGCCGAGAAGGTGCTGCCCGGGGCCGGCCCCTGGGAGGCGCTGGCCCATCTCGATGTGCACGGCAAGCACATCGAGGGGGTCGACGAGGTCCAGACGTGGCTGCAGGGCCTGATGGACGAGGCCATCGAGGCCCTGGACGGAACGCATTTCGAACTCGCCGAGCGGGTGCGCAAGGTGGAGTCCCGGATCGCCCCGCCCGGCGGCGCCGCGGCGCCGTACTA
>NZ_JAFMPZ010000100.1 GCF_017353455.1 Streptomyces laculatispora | reverse complement strand
ACGGCAGGTGCGCGTGCCGGAACCCGCGAGCCCGGCATGATCCAAACGAGAGGCCCTAAGACGCAGCGGCCGCGGGCACCCGCAGCACGGCCAGCACCGGCAGGTGGTCGCTCGCGGCCAGCAGGTCGCCCTCGGCCACGCCGGGCAGCCCGGCCGGGACACCGCAGCCGAGCACCTCGATGCCCCGGGTCGCGAAGAGCGCGTCGATCCGCTTGCGCGGGTCGTGCGGCGGGAAGGTGTGCTCGCCGCCCCGGGGCCGTACCGTCCAGCAGTCCTGGAGCCGCCCGGCCAGCCGGCGGAACGCCTGCCCGCTCGGTACGTCGTTGAGGTCACCGCCCACCACGGCGTGCTCCACCCCCATCGCGTCCAGCCGGCCGAGCAGCGACTCCGCCTGGGCGAGGCGCTCCTCCCGCTGGAGGCTCAGATGGCAGCTCAGCACTCCGATCCGGGTGCCCGCGATCCGCACGACCGCGGTGGCGAAGCCCCTGCGGTGCAGTCCGGGGGTGAGCGGCAGCAGGACGTCCTCGGTGCGCTCCACCGCGGCGCGCAGCGAGCAGAGCAGCAGCGGTCCGGCCGCGGTGGCTCCGCCGCCGAGGACCACCAGATCGGTGGCGGCGGCGAGCCGGGCGGCGCGCTTGCGCCAGCGGAAGAAGCGCGGCGCCTCCTGGACCAGGACCAGATCGGGTGCGCAGGCGCGGATCACCCGGGCCAGCGCCGCACCGTCGTCACGCATCGACCGGATGTTGTAGCTGAGCACTCTGATGACGGCCGAGCCGTCCTGCTCGGTACGGGATTCTGGCAGCGACATCATGGCCATGCCGCTCACGATACGGCGGACGCCCGCCGCTCCCCGAGAGGGGCGCGACGGGCGTCCGGCATGTCCGTGGTGCCTGGGTGGATCAGCCCTGCCGGGCCAGGTCCGCCGCGCCCACCAGTCCGGCCTTGCCGCCCAGTTGGGCCGCGAGAACCTGGGCGTGCGGACGCCACTCGCCGCCGATCAGCCAGCGCCGGAACGACTTGCGGATCGGATCGAGGACCAGCTCGCCCTCGTCCGAGACGCCGCCGCCGACGATGAAGGCGGACGGGTCGAAGAGCGAGGCGAGGTCGGCCAGTCCGGCACCGGCCCAGCGGGCCAGCTCGCGGAACGAGTCGACGGCCACCGGGCAGCCCTGCCGGGCGGCCTCACTGATGTGCTTGCCCTCGATGCCCTCGACCGTGCCGTCGCCGAGCGACAGCAGGATCGTGGCGTTCTCGGGGGTGGCGTTGGCCCGCTGCTTCGCGTACCGGACGAGCGCCCGCCCGGAGGCGTACTGCTCCCAGCAGCCCTGGCTGCCGCAGCCGCAGAGCAGACCGTCCGGGACGACCCGGATGTGGCCGAACTCGGCGGCCACGCCGAAGCGTCCGCGGCGCAGCTTGTTGCCGATGATGATGCCGCCGCCCAGCCCGGTGCCGAGCGTGATGCAGATGACGTCCTCGTGGCCCTGGCCCGCGCCGAAGCGGTACTCGCCCCAGGCAGCCGCGTTGGCGTCGTTCTCGACGACCACCGGGAGGCCGACGCGCTGCTCGACCTTGTCCTTGAGCGGCTCGTGCCGCCAGTTGATGTTCGGTGCGAACAGCACCGTGGCACGCTTGTCGTCGACGTATCCCGCCGCGCCGATGCCGACGGCCTCGACCGGGTGCCCCTCGCTCGCGCCGGACACCGCCGCCGCGATCGCGTCCACGATGCCTTCGGCCGTCGGCGGGGTCGACACCTTGAAGGTCGAGAGGATGTGGCCCTCTTCGTCGACCACTCCAGCTGCGATCTTCGTGCCGCCGATATCGACGCCGATGGTGAGTCCCATGAATCCCTCAGTTTCGGTCGAGCCCCGCTGGGGCAACCGTACCCGAGGCCGGGCCCCGCCCCGTCGGCGCCGGTCAGTCCAGGTCGATCTGCTCGCCGGTGCCGGGCCCCTCGTCGCGGGGGTCGGTGGCGTCGTCCGCCTTCTTTTCGGTGCCCGCGGGGTCGCCCGCACCCTGGGTCCAGCGGCGTTCCTGACCCTCGACGGCGGAGCGGTAGGCGGCGAGCAGTTCGCCGCCGGCCGCGGCGATGTGGTCGAAAACGTCTGGATTGCGTTCGATGACGGGTTCGACCGCGGACTTCGCCTGCTTGATGACCTGCTGCACCGCGCCCTGCGCCGCCATGCCGAACAGCGGCGACTGGAGGGAGGAGACCTTGTCGGCCACCGCGTCGATCAGCTTGCGCAGCTCCTCGGCCGCGGAGCCGGGCGGCGGTCCGTACTCGGCACGGCGGCGGGCCTTCTCGGCGGCGAGGTCCTCGGCGCAGGCCTGCGCCCACGCGTCGTCGTCGACGGGACGATCGGTGGCTTCGCTCATGGCGGACTCCTGCGACGTGATGGCCGGCGGCCCGGCAGACGGGACCCGTACCTACGACGGTACCCGAACGGTGACAGGGCAGGCCGTGAGCCGTTCAGCTCGTCCTGGGCCACAGGTCCGGGTCGGGCGTGAACCGGACGCGCAGCACCCCGTCCGTGAGCGCGGCGCCGGAGACGGTGCAGCGGCGCAGCGCGGACTCCAGGGGCACGATGCGGTGGAACGGGCCGACGGTGAGCAGGAGTTCGCTGCCGCGGCGGACCAGCTGGAGGTCCTTCTTGACCGCTCCGGGCAGCCGCAGGCACCAGACCAGTATTCCGTCCGGTCCGACGGCCCCGTCCGGCGCGCCGGATTCCTCGATCCACCAGGGATCCTCGGCACGGCCCGGGGCCCGGCCGTCCATGGGCACGCCGAGCGTGTCATCGGTGCCGGTGGGACCGGAGGTGCTGGTGAGAGCGGTGAGGTCGTCGGGGCCCTGCGGGTCACGGCCCAGGTGCGGCACCTCCACCGGCGGGGCTTCGGCGGCCCACTCCTCGCGCCAGTGGTCGAGGCACTTCTCCTGCTGTGCGGCGAGCGCCGCGAACCAGGGGTCCGCGGAGTGCCGGGGCAGCACCCGGTTGGCCACCAGCGCATCGACGCGCAGTCCCTGCAGGGCGAGCCCGGTCCGGGCGGTGCGCAGCGCGTCCTCGGCGGCCGGGCCCGGTTCGGCGACCAGCCGGAGTGTGGTGGCCCGGTCCTCGATGAGTGCCTGGACGGCGGCCAGTTCGGCGTCGCGCCGGGCTGCCGCCTCGTACAGCCACTGGGCGGGCATGGGCACCCCGGCCAGCTGGGCGAGCATCGGGCGCAGGGCGCGTGCGGCCTGGCGCTCCTGGGGCAGCAGCCGGCGCAGATAGCGGCGCAGCTGTTCGGGCAGGGCCAGCACGGCGAGGGCTTCGCGCAGCGGCGGCAGGTCGACGACGAGGAGGTCGTAGCCGTCGCGGGACCAGTCGCCCCGAGCGGCGCGGCGGAGGCTGTGCAGGAGGGCGAGCTGGTCGCTGCCGGGGAGTTCGGTGAGCTCCTCACCGTCCAGCTGGTTGCCGCCGAGCAGGCCGAGCACACCGGACAGCTGGTCCTGGAGGGCGAGGAGTTCGCCGCGGAAGTGCTCCGCGGAGTCGGTCCGGACGGACCACAGGGTGTCGGTGACCTGTGCGGGCTCGGTGGCCGAGGGGAAGCCGGGTATGGCGTCCGCCGAGATCAGCAGGGTGCGGGCGCCGCCGCGGGAGCCGGCCAGCGCGGTCGCCGCCGCGACGGTGGTACGGCCGGCGCCGCCGGGACCGGTGACCAGGACCGTACGCACCCGGTCAGGCCTTCGGGACGGACTCGACGCGCTTCTTCAGGCCGGCCAGGGCGCGGTCGATGATGACCTTCTCCGCCTTGCGCTTGATCATTCCGAGCATCGGGATCTTGACGTCGACGGTCAGCCGGTAGGTGACCTCGGTGCGGTCGCCGTCGCCGAGCGGAGCCAGTGCGTAGGAGCCGTCGATGGCGCGCAGCATCTGGGACTTGACCAGGGTCCAGCTGACCTCGTAGTCGCCGATCCAGGTGTACGCGAGGGTGTGGTCGTCCTTGATCGCCCCGGCGTCGAGGACCAGGCGGACCTTCTCGGCGCGGCCGCGGTCGTCGGAGGCGAGCACCTCGGCCTCCTTGACCTCGCCGGTCCATTCCGGATAGCGGTCGAAGTCGGCGATCACGCCCATGACGTCGGCCGGTGCCGCCTCGATGGTGATGCTCGAGCTGGTGTGTTCAGCCATCGCTGTGGCCCTCCAGTGCGGTGTACCGGTCGGTCGGCAGAGGCCTGCCGCCAGAAGGCTATCGCGTGTGCGCCGTGCCTCGGCCCAGGGCCTGCCGGGACGCCCGGTGCGGCCGGGCCCGGTCACCACTCAAGCGCCCACGGCCTGCCGGTCGAGGCGAAGTGGCCGACGTTCACGCACTCGGTGGCGCCGATCCGCATCCGGCGGACCAGGGGCTGGTGGACATGGCCGAACACGGAGTACCGGGGCCGGGTCCGGCGGATGGCGTCGAGCAGGGCCCGGCTGCCGCGTTCGAAACGGCGCGCCACGGTGTCGTACGTCAGCTCCGGGACGTCGGGCGGGATGTGCGTGCAGAGCACGTCGACCTCGCCGACCGCCTCGATCTTGGCGGCGTACTCCTCGTCGCTGATCTCGTACGGGGTGCGCATCGGGGTCCGCAGGCCACCGCCGACGAACCCGAAGACGCGGCCGCCGATCTCGACGTGTTCGCCGTCCAGGACGGTGGTTCCGGGGCCGGCGTACTCGGGCCACAGGCCGGGGATGTCGACGTTGCCGTAGGTGGCGTACGTCGGGGCGGGCAGCGCGGCGAACATCTCGGCGTACTGCTTGCGCACCGCCGAGACGATCGCGGCGTCGCGGTCCACGCCCGACCACAGGCCCCGGCCGAAGTCCCGGGCCTCCTCGAAACGGCGTTCGGTGCGCAGGGCGACGATCCGGTCGGCGCTCTCCACCCCGAAGAGTTCCGGGAAGATGCCGCGCGAGTGATCGGCGTAGTCGAGGAAGAGCACCAGGTCGCCCAGGCAGACGAGGGCGTCGGCACCGTCCCCCGCGCGGGCCAGCGCCTCGGTGTTCCCGTGCACGTCGCTGACCACGTGAATTCGGGTGCGCCGCTCGGCGGCGGCCCCCCGGCTGTTCGGTCCGGCTCCCATGACGATCACCCTAGGACTCCGGCGTCCGCCTGGGTAGAGGCCACCGGACCTGCGGTTACTTCCAGGGCCCGGCCGGGGTGCACTACTGTGCGCGAAAGGCCCGCCTCTATGTGTGACGCGTAAGACATCTGGCCGGAACCCCCTATCCGGAACCGAGTACTGGTGGGTAACGTCCGGGCAGTCCAGTCGTGCTCACCCCACTGAGCACCCGCCATCTTGGACCGCAGCCGGTGCGTCACACAGAGCCGTGGCACCGGAGCCCGATGAGGAGCAGCAGTCTTGCGCGAGTTCAGCCTTCCGGCCCTGTACGAGGTCCCCTCGGACGGCAACCTGACGGATCTCATCCGCCGCAATGCCGCTCAGCATCCCGATGTCGCGGTGATGAGCCGCAAAGTGGCGGGCGTCTGGACCGACGTCACCGCCACGCAGTTCCTGACCGAGGTCAGAGCCGCCGCCAAGGGGCTGATCGCCGCCGGTGTCGAACCCGGCGACCGGGTCGCCCTGATGTCCCGCACCCGCTACGAGTGGGTGCAGCTGGACTTCGCGATCTGGAGCGCGGGCGCCGTCACCGTGCCGGTGTACGAGACCAGTTCGGCCGAGCAGGTCCAGTGGATCCTCGGCGACTCGGGCGCCGTCGCGGTCCTGGTGGAGAGCGACGCGCACACCGAGGCCGTGGCCTCCGTGCGCGACCGGCTGCCGGAGCTGCGCCATGTGTGGCAGATCGACAAGGGCGCGGTCGGCACGCTCACCGCCGCGGGCACGGAGGTCTCCGAGGAGACCGTGGATCTGCGCAGCAGGAGCGCCAAGGCCGACGACCCGGCCACCATCGTCTACACCTCGGGCACCACCGGACGCCCCAAGGGCTGTGTGCTCACGCACCGCAGCTTCTTCGCGGAGTGCGGCAACGTGGTGGAACGGCTCAAGCCCCTCTTCCGTACCGGCGAGTGCTCCGTCCTGCTCTTCCTGCCGGCCGCGCACGTCTTCGGACGGCTGGTCGAGGTCGCCTCCGTGATGGCCCCGATCAAGCTCGGCTGTGTACCGGACATCAAGAACCTCACCGATGAACTGGCCGCGTTCCGGCCGACCCTGATCCTCGGGGTGCCGCGGGTCTTCGAGAAGGTCTACAACTCGGCGCGCGCCAAGGCCCAGGCCGACGGCAAGGGCAAGATCTTCGACAAGGCCGCGAACACGGCGATCGCCTACAGCCGCGCGCTGGGCACACCGCAGGGTCCGTCCGTGGGCCTGCGGTTCACGCACAAGGTGTTCGACCGGCTCGTCTACAGCAAGCTGCGGGCCGTGCTCGGCGGACGCGGCGAGTACGCGATCTCCGGCGGTGCGCCCCTCGGCGAGCGGCTCGGGCACTTCTACCGCGGGATCGGCTTCACCGTCCTGGAGGGCTACGGCCTGACCGAGACGTGCGCGGCCACCGCGTTCAACCCGTGGGACCGCCAGAAGATCGGCACGGTCGGCCAGCCGCTGCCCGGCTCGGTCGTGCGGATCGCCGACGACGGCGAGGTGCTGCTGCACGGCGAGCACCTGTTCTCCGGGTACTGGAACAACGAGGTGGCCACGGCCGAGGCGCTGGCCGACGGCTGGTTCCACACCGGCGACATCGGCACCCTCGACGAGGACGGCTATCTCGCGATCACCGGCCGCAAGAAGGAGATCATCGTCACGGCTGGCGGCAAGAACGTCGCTCCCGCCGTCATCGAGGACCGCATCCGCGGGCACGCCCTGGTGGCGGAGTGCATGGTGGTCGGCGACGGACGCCCGTTCGTGGGCGCGCTGCTGACGCTGGACGAGGAGTTCCTGGGCCGCTGGGCCGAGGAGCACGCCAAGCCGGTCGGCTCCACCGCCCTGTCGCTGCGCGAGGACCCGGAGCTACTGGCCGAGGTGCAGCGGGCGGTCGACGACGGCAACGCCGCGGTGTCCAAGGCCGAGTCCGTACGCAGGTTCCGCATCCTGGCCGCCCAGTTCACCGAGGAGGCGGGCCACATCACGCCGTCGCTGAAGCTGAAGCGGAACGTGGTGGCGAAGGACTTCGCGGACGAGGTCGAGTCGATCTACCGCTCCTGACCGGGGCACCATCGGAAGGGGCCGCCCGCGCATCTCGTGCGGGCGGCCCCTTCCGTGTGCACGGGCCCGGAGGCCGCCGGGCGGCCCGACGCCCGCTCAGAGCAGCGCCCTGAGCCTCTCCGCCAGCAGGTCCCAGCGCCACTTCTCCTCGACCCAGGCGCGGCCCCGCTCCCCCATGCGCCGGCGCAGCTCCGCGTCGCCGAGCAGCAGGGCGATCCGCTCCGCCGCCTCCTCGGCCGAACCGCCGCGCACCACCCAGCCGGTCTCGCCGTCGAGCACCGCGTCCGGGGCGCCGCCCGAGTCGCCCGCCACCACCGGCAGCCCGGTCGCGGACGCCTCCAGGTAGACGATGCCGAGGCCCTCCACGTCGAGGCCGCCGCGCCGGGTGCGGCACGGCATCGCGAAGACGTCACCGGCCCCGTAGTGCGCGGGCAGTTCCGCCCAGGGCACCGGTCCGGTGAACCGCACCGAGTCCAGCACCCCGGTCCCGGCGGCCAGCTTCCTCAGCTCCCCCGCGTACGGTCCGCCGCCGACGATCAGCAGGACGGCGTCGGGCACCTCGGCCAGGATCGCGGGCATCGCGAGGATCAGGGTGTCCTGGCCCTTGCGGGGCACCAGCCGGGACACGCAGACGACGACCGGCCGGTCGGTGAGCCCGAGCCGGGCCCGGACCAGATCGCCGCCGGACTCCGGGTGGAAGGTCTTCTCGTCCACGCCGGGCGGCAGCTGGACCATGCGCTCCGCCGCCGGGGTGAGCGCGGCGGCGATCCGCGACCGGGTGTACTCGCCGAGATAGGTGACGGTGTCCGTGCCCTCGCCGATCCGCCGCAGCAGCTGCCGGGAGGCGGGCAGCTGGGCCCAGCCGGCCTCGTGCCCGTGGGTGGTGGCGACCAGCCGGCGGGCACCGGCCCGGCGCAGGGCCGGTGCCATCAGCCCGAGCGGGGCGGCGGCGCCGAACCAGACGGACGAGCAGCCGTGGGTGCGCAGCAGCTGGACGGCGCGCCGGGTCACCCGCGGGGTCGGCAGCAGCATCGTCGTACGGTCGCGGACCACGGTGAAGGGCTGCTCGGCGTCGAAGGCGGCGGTGGCCGCGGCGCCCTCGGGGCCGCGCTTCCAGGTGGAGGCGTAGACAACGATCCGGTCCGGGTCCAGCCGGAGCGCCATGTTGTGCAGGAACGCCTGGATGCCACCGGGGCGGGGCGGGAAGTCGTTGGTCACGATCAGGGTATTGTCCATCGCCGCCGACAGTACCGGGCGGCCCCGCCTCGTGGCTCTCGCACGGACCCGCCGGGCATCATGTCCTGTCGTACCACCGGTGGAACGGACGAGGGCGGGACATGACGGGTTCGAGCAGCGCACGACCGGCCTTCGTGGTGTGGGCCCTCACCAGGGCTCTCCTGCTGCTCTGCGTCATCAAGGTGATCACGCTGCCGGGCCCCGACGTGACGAGCGACGTGTCGGTGATCTACCAGGGCTGGTACGACGTGCTGCGCTCGGGCAGCTACCCGCAGTCCGACGTCACCTGGCAGTACCCGCCGCTCGCGGCGCTCGCGATCCTCTCCCCCGCCCTGCTGCCGTTCCTGGACTACGCCTCGGCCTTCTTCGTCCTGGCGTTCCTCTGCGACGCGCTGGTGCTGGGTCTGCTGCTGTACGCGGGCCGGGGCACCGCCCGTCGGACGGCCGGGGCCTGGGTGTGGGTCGCGGGGGTGCCGCTGCTCGGTACGACCGCGTACGCCCGGTACGACGTGATGGTGACGGCCGTCGCGGTGGCGGCGCTGCTGGCCGGGGTGCGGCATCCGCGGGTGCTGGGGGCGCTGGCGGCGGTCGGGGCGCTGCTGAAGGTGTGGCCGGCGCTGGTGCTCGCCGGCACGGCTCGCGGGCGCCGGACGCGCCTGGCGTGGACGACCGCGGCCGGGACGGCGCTCGGGCTGCTGGTGCTGTGCGCGCTGGCGGCGCCCGGCGCGCTGGCCTTTCTCGGTTTCCAGCGCGACCGGGACACCGAGGTCGAGTCGCTGGGTGCGCTGGTCTTCCATGTGGCGCGGCAGTTCGGCTGGCAGGGCCGGGTGGAGCTGCATTACGGCTCGCTGGAGTTCCTGGGCCCGCACGTGCCGCTGGTGAGCACGCTCGCACTGGGGCTGAGCGTGGTGGCGTTCGGCTGGCTGCTGGTGTGGCGGCTGAAGGCGCGCACGTTCGGTGTGAGTACGCCGGCGGACGCGGCGTTCACCGCGGTGCTGCTGTTCACCACCACGAGCCGGGTGATCAGCCCCCAGTACATGCTGTGGCTGGTCGGTCTGGCCGCGGTGTGCCTGGTCTTCCGGGAGAGCCGGATGACGCTGCCGGCCTGTCTGGTGCTGGCGGCGACGGGCGTCACCCAGCTGGAGTTCCCGCTCGGGTTCGTCCATGTGGTGACGAGCGACGCGACGGGCGTGACCCTGATGTTCCTGCGCAACGGACTGCTGGTCGCCGCGACGCTGATCGCGGGCGGGCGGCTGTGGCGGGACACGGTGACGCGGCCGGCCCCCGAGGTCAGCCGAGCCGGTCCCGAACGTACTCCCGCCAGCGCGCCGTGAAGTCCTGCGGAGTCGTGCCGAGCACCTCGTGCAGGGCCTGCTCCACCGCTCCGTCCCGCCCTGAGTGCCCCCCGACGGCCCGGTAGAAGGCGAACAGCTCCTCCTCGCCCCAGTGGTCGGCGATGAGCTCGCAGGCCAGCCAGCCGCCCTCGTACGCCTTCGCCAGCCGGTCCGGGTCCTCGGTGAAGCCGAAGTCCTCGTCGGTGGGCAGGGCGGCGGGCAGTTCCCCGCGCCGGACGGCCTCCGCCAGCTCGGGCGCGATCTCGGCGGCGGTGCGGTCCCCGTCCCGGTAGGCCGCCCAGTCCGCGAACCCCTCGGAGAGCCAGGTCGGGGTGGCGGCGGAGGTGCGGGTGCGGGTGGCGACATGGGTGGTCTCGTGGGTGAGGACGACGCGCTGCCCGAAGGTGCCGAGCATCGCGTACGCCTTCGGGTTCACGATCACCCGGTCCGCGGGCGCCGTGCCCGAGCCGCCGGTCTCGCCGGTGGTGACGGCCGCTATGCCCCGGTAGTTCGCGGCGGGCGACCCGAGCAGCTCCGCCATGTCCTGCACGGTGTCCGGGACCAGCACCACCACGCGCCCGGCCCAGCGCTCCGGCCAGGCGTCGGAGACGGCGGGCACCGCCCGGTCCGCGGTGGCCGCGATCCCGGTCAGCTCCTCGCGGGGGCGGCCGACGCCCAGCACCAGGCTGTGCGTGCCGCGCACCACCTCGACAGCGCCCTGCTGCCAGAGCTGCCGGCCGCCGCCCTCCGCCGGGCGGTCGGCGGTGAGGTACCAGCGGCCGTCCGCCGGATCCCGTTCCAGGTCGAGGACCCGGTCCACGGAGACCGGCGCGCTGTCGTAGCCCTTGATCCGGTAGCCGAGCCGGACCTCGGCGGTGGCCCGGTCCGCGCCGTGCGGCGATACATCGTCGAGCCGGTACGTCCAGGAGCCGATCGGCATGTCCGCGAGATGGCCGAGCTCCCTGCGCTGCGAGGCCCGCAGATCGGTGGCGTCCCGGGCGACGACCGCGGCATAGGCGTCCGGGTCGTGGTGCAGCACCGCGGCGGCCCGGCGGTCCAGGGTGGCGCGGATATCGGCGGCGGTGGTGTCCGGGACGTCAGCGGCCGGGGCCGAGCAGGCGGTGGCGCACAACAGCGCGGCGAGCACGGCGCCCGCCGCGCGCCGTCGTCCACCGCGCGCCCGCTCTGCGGTACGCCCCTGATCAGCCACAGGAACGAGGGTAAGGGGTGGCCCGTGAGATCAGACCCGGGTGACCGAGGAGACGGGCATCATGCCGACGGGGTCGTAGCGGACCGGGGCGCCGGGGTACGGGGCATGGATGACCTGGCCGTTCCCCACATACATCCCGATATGACTGGCGTCCGCACGGTAGGTGACCAGATCGCCGGGCCGGGCCTCGGAGAGCGGCACCATCCGGCCGGCGTACCGCTGGGCCTGCGAGGTGCGGGGCAGGCTGACCCCGGCCTGTGCGTACGCCCACTGCATCAGCCCGGAGCAGTCGAATCCGGAGGGCCCACTCGCGCCCCAGACATAGGGGCGGCCCAGCGCCCGGTGGACGGCCATGACGGCGGCCGCCGCCCGCGCCGAGCCCGCCGGGAGTCCGGCCACCGTCCCGGCCCCGGTGCCCCGGCCGGTGCGCGAGGCCCGCTCGAACGCCGCCCGGTCGGCGCCGGGAAGTGATTTCAGCAGCCGCCTGGCCTCGGTGAGCTTGCGCACGACGGTCCGCTTGTGGCGGCTGACGGCCGCGCGGCCGCGCTCCAGGCCCGCGAGCGAACCGGCGGCCTCCGCCCGGGTCTGGGCCAGCACCCGCTGGGCCCTGCGGAGTTCGGCCAGGGCGTTGGCCCGGCTGTCGTTCACCCGGCCCAGCACGGCGGCCCGGTCGAGGTAGTTGTCCGGATCAGAGGAGAGCAGCAGGGCGAGCGAGGGGTCGATGCCGCCGGACCGGTACTGCGCACGGGCCGCGGAACCGAGTTCCGTACGCATCAGGTTGACGCGCTCCTGCCCCCGGGCCGCCCGGTCCTGCGCCCGGTTCACCTCACCGCGCAGCCGTCCGACGTCCTCACCGGCCTTGTTGTACTGCTCGGTGGCGCGCTCGGCCTCGGCGTAGAGGCGGTCGACCCGGGCCCCGGCGGTCTGCGGGGTGTCCTGCGGCTCGGCGTTCGCGGTGGCCGCGCCGAGTGCCGCAGCGGCGGTCGCCGCCGCGGCCGACAGGACAGTGACCCGGACGCTCCGGCTCACGCCGGGCTGTGTGGAACGGCGATGGGACACCACAGGACGCCGCACTCCCTTCCGCTGTACGCAGGTGTGCGCAGCCCCTGCCACCCGGGGCGGGCGGACCGACACATGGAGCCACGCGGCAGCCAGACAGTAGTCGCGCGATCACGGAGCGAACAAAAGCCGCGCCGGACGGACGGGAGGCACAAACAGCGACGCCCCGCCGGTGACCTGTGGTCTCCGGCGGGGCGGGCAGTCAGTACGGGGCGCGGGAATTCGCCCGTTCGGGCGTGATCAGATGCGCACGGCGGTCTGGTAGCTGCCGACGGTGTTCATCGACTCGAAGCGGACCACGGCACCCGGCTTCGGGGCGTGCAGCACGGTGTTGTTGCCCGCGTAGAGGGCCACGTGCGAGGTGTTGCTGAAGAAGACCAGGTCCCCGGGCTTCAACTGGCTGCGCCCGATCTGGGTGCCCTGGTTGATCTGGGTGTACGTGGTGCGGGTGATCTCGACACCGGCCTGGTGGTAGGCCCACTGGGTCAGACCCGAGCAGTCGAACGAGTTGGGGCCGGTACCGCCGGAGACGTAAGGCTTGCCCTGCTGGGTGGAGGCAGCCTGAAGGGCGGCGGCTCCACGGGCGGAGGCGGGGACCTCGCTGCCCAGGTCGACCCGGTCGCCGGCGGAGCGGCTGGCGCGCAGGTCGTCCTCGCGCATCTTCGCGCGCTCGGCGGCGGTCAGGGTGTTGAGCACCTTCTGGGCCTCGGCGAGCTTGCCCTGCTGCTGCTTCTTCTTCTCGCCGAGCGTCTTGCGGACGTCCGCGAGGTCGTTCAGCTTGTCCTGGGCCTCCTTGCGCTCCTGCGCGAGGGACCGCTGCTTCTCCTGGATCTTCGTCAGCGACTCGGCCTGCTTGGCCGTCAACTGGTCCAGCGAGGAGGCCTGGTCGAGGAAGCTGTCCGGGTCCGAGGCGAGGAAGAGCTGCACCGAGGGGTCGATGCCACCCGAGCGGTACTGCGCGGCGGCGATCGAACCGAGCCCGGCACGGAGCGTGTTGAGCTCCTCCTGGCCGCGCGCCACCTTGTCCTGCAGCGCGCCGACCTGCTTCTCGAGCTTCTCCTGCTTCTCCTTGGCCCCGTTGTAGTGCTCGTTGGCGACCTCTGCCTCGTGGTAGAGCTTGTCGACCTCCGCCTTGACCTCGCTCTTGGTCGGCTTGGGGTCGGCGTGAGCGGCCTGGGAGGTCAGGGCCACGGCCGCAGCGGCGGTCGCGGTGAGCACGGTCACACGGGCGCGGCTCGGGTTCTTGGGACGACGGTGGGACGCCACGAAGGCGAGCTCCTTCTTCCTCGAGCCGCCTACCGGGCTATGGGGGGACGGGAATCCCCGGCTCCGTGCATGTCACGGAATCGGCGGTTCCTTCACTGCCACCCCGGATGGGTGATCAACCGTGCGAAGGTTCGAGGCCCGACCATAGTGACCATCCTGTGATCAGTTCAAATCCTCGCAGGAAAAATCTCGTCACAGCGGCTACTTCTTTACCCGCACCACACTGCGTGTAGCGGTGAATTGACGGCCCGTTCCGTAATTTCCGACGAGCCGCAACAAGTCTCGCTAAACGCGCGAAAGCCGCTTCAGGAGCAAGAGGGACGCAACGGGCCTGGCCCCCGCCTTCGCCACTCCGTCGGCCACCTCGCGGTCGGTCGAGACCACCACGACGGGCCGCCCGGACGGTTCGGCACGCGCGAGCTGCCGGATGAGCTCGTCCGCGGTGACCCCCGCCCTGCTGAACAGCACCCGCACCCCCCGGGGCGGCGCGAGCAGCACCGGAGCGGCCAGTTCGGCCCCGTCGAAGACGCAGGTCACCTCGGCCCCCGTCTGGGCGGCGAGCACCGACAGGCCGCCCAGCAGCCGCAGCCGCTGCTTCTCCAGCGGCATCTGCGGATAGCCGGTCTTGGTGACGTTGTAGCCGTCCACGATCAGATGCGCCTGCGGCAGCGCGAGCAGTTGGTCCAGCAGCGCCGGATCGGTGTCCGAAAGCGCCCTGGCGGCAATGTCCTTGGGTGACATCCGGCCCGGCTCGACGGCGTCGACGGTGTCCGCGGGGCGCATCGAGGACGGCGGCAGGGCCAGTTCGCGCCGCAGTCCGCCGGCCGCTTCGAGCACCGTGTCGAGCAGCAGCCGCAGCCGCATGTCCTCGACCGACCGCCCCTCGCGGGCGGCCCGGCGCCCCGCCTCGACGGACGCCTCCGCCTCGCCGAGCCGGGCCCGCAGCCTCCGGGTCTCGCTCTCCGCCGCGGAGACCTGGGCGGCCGCCTCGGCCCGTACGGCGTCGCTCTCGGCCCTGCCCCGGCGCAGCGCGGCCTCGCCGCGCTTCACCTCGTTGGCCGCGCTGCGCAGTTTGCGCTGGAGCGACTCGGCCTCCTTGCGGGCCGCGTCGAGGTCGCTGCGGAGCCGTTCGGTCTCGCTCCTCGTCTGGGCGCGGGCCTGGGCGAGTTCCTCGCTCAGCCGTCCCAGTTCGCGCCGGGTCTCGTCGTCGGCCCGCTCGGCGTCGGCGCGCTGCGCCTCCTCACCCGCGGCGGCGAGGAGCTTCACCCAGCCGGCCGGACGCAGCACATAGGCCGCAGCGGCCACATCGACGGGGTCGGCGGCGGCGGGCGGCGAGCCAGCCTCCAGGGCGGCACTCAGCTCCGGCTGGGTCTCCCTCAGCCGTTCGCCGATGCGCCGGCGGAACGCGGCGTCGCCCTCCAGGGCGGCCGCCATCGCGTTCCCGGCGAACTTGGCACGCCTGGTCGGCGTGAAGCGGGCGTACTGCCTGAGCTGAGCCGGGAGTTCGGTGACCGTGAGGCCGCCGAACGCGTCCGAGACCAGCGCGACGACCCGACGCCGTACAGCTTCGGGCAGCGGGCGGTCGAGCACCTCCACGGCATCGTCGGCCGCATCGGCCGACGCGGCGCCGCCAGCGGGCTGCTCCACCATCCGTCACCTCAAACTGTATGTCCGCACGGCCCCGTCAGGAGTCGGCACCCGGCCTGTCGACTAGCTCGATCTGATCCACCGCGTTGCACCAACGACAGCGCACCGACTCGATGGTCTCACTGACCACCTCGCGTTCCTCGACGCTCGACTCCCCGGCCAGGTCGAGATGGACGTATTCGACGACCTTGGAGGAGCGCGTCACGTCGAATCGCGTGAGGTTTCCGCAGAGCGTGCAGCGCCAGCGGGTCGCCTCGGTCGGCTGGGGAACCGTCGTCATCGTTGCGTCCTCTTTCGTCGGGCCTCGTGCTGCCACATAAGGATCTTCGCGGTGCGCCGTCGAACTGCGGATGTCCTGCCGTAACCCTACGGCCTTGCCGCATACCACCGGCACGGCGAGGCGGTCTGTCCCGTTCCCTCCAGTTGCGTCATGCTCTGTTCATGATCGATCGGCGGGCTGCGGCCGGCAGACTCCTGCGGGCGGCCACCTCGGGCGGGCCGCCGGTGACGTACGCCCTCATCGCCCTGTGCTGCGTGGTCTTCGCGATCAGCCCGCTCTCCGGGCTCAACCCGGTGTACGGCGGCGCGGACGCCCTGCTGTCCGCCCAGGCCGGGTACTTCGAGCGCTGGGGCGTGATCCCGAGCGAACTCTGGGACGGCTCCGCCCACGCCCTGCTCACCCCGCTGACCGCGCTCTTCGTGCACGGCAGCTGGCTGCATCTGCTCGGCAACATACTGTTCCTTTACGTGTTCGGAGCGATGGCCGAGGAGCGCATGGGCCACACCGAGTTCGCGTTCTTCTACCTCGGCTGCGGATACCTCGCCCTGCTCGCCTACGCGGCCGCGCACGCCACGTCCGACGAGACGCTCGTCGGCGCGTCCGGGGCGATCTCGGCGGTACTGGGCGCCTTCCTCTACCTCTTCCCCAGGGCCCGGGTCACCAGCGTGTTCCCGTTCCTGCTCTTCCTGCCGCTGCGCTTCCCCGCCTGGATCGTGCTGATCTTCTGGTTCGTGCTGCAGTGGCTGGCGGCCGAGGGCGCCGGCAGCGGCCCCGGCGTGGCCTATCTCGCCCATGTGGTCGGCTTCGCCATCGGCTTCCTCTACGCCTGGGGGCGCTACCGGCGTGACGCTAGAGTGAGATCTCCAGCCACGGCCACCGAGGGAGAAAGCCAGCCGTGATCACCGCGATCGTGCTCATCAAAACCAGTGTGGACCGGATTCCCGAGATCGCCGAGGCCGTCGCAGCGCTGGACAGCGTCAGCGAGGTCTTCTCGGTCACCGGTACGTACGACCTGATCGCCATGGTCCGGGTGGCCAAGCACGACGATCTGGCCGACGTCATCCCCGGCCGGATCAGCAAGATCCCCGGCGTCGAGGGGACCGACACCCACGTGGCGTTCCGTACGTACTCGCAGCACGACCTGGAGGCGGCCTTCGCCATCGGTCTGGACGCATAGGTACATACGTTCGGCCGGGTACGGACAGCTGTCCGTACCCGGCCGAACGCGTTCTGCGCCCCTCAGACCTGGGCGGTGCCCCGGTCCGGGACGCAACGGCCGTCCTCGGTGCGGTACTTCCACTGGGCGCCCTCGCTCACCAGCTCCTTGACCGCCCGCACGAAGCGCTCGATGTGCTCGTCCGGCGTGCCGGCACCGAAGCTGACCCGGATCGCGTTGAGCGACCTCTCGCCCGGCTCGGCCTCAGGCGCACCGCACTCGCCGACGTCCTGCGGGTCGCTGCCGAGCAGGGTGCGCACCAGCGGGTGGGCGCAGAACAGTCCGTCGCGCACCCCGATGCCGTACTCCGCGGAGAGCGCCGCGGCGAAGTGCGAGCTGTTCCAGCCCTCCACCACGAAGGAGATGACGCCGACCCGCGGGGCGTCGTCGCCGAACAACGAGAGCACCTTGACCGCGGGGACCTCGGCGAGTCCGGCACGGACCGCGGTGACGAGCTGCTGCTCCCGGGCGACGAGGCCGTCGAATCCGGCCTCGGTGAGCGCCTTGCAGGCGGAGGCGATGGAGTAGACGCCGATGACGTTGGGGGAACCTGCCTCGTGGCGGGCGGCGGTGGTGTGCCACTCGACGTCCACCCCGCCGCCGGCCCGCCGGGCCACCTTGCGGGAGGCGCCGCCGCCGGCCAGGTAGGGTTCGGCGTCGCGCAGCCAGTCGGAGCGGCCGGCCAGGACGCCCGAGCCGAACGGCGCGTACAGCTTGTGTCCGGAGAAGGCGACCCAGTCGACGTCCAGCTCGGCGATGTCGACGGGGTGGTGCGGGGCCAGCTGCGCGGCGTCCAGCACGATCCGCGCGCCGTGGGCGTGCGCGGCGGCGGCGAGCTCCTTGACCGGCCACAGTTCACCGGTGACGTTGGAGGCGCCCGTGACGCAGACCAGCGCGGGACCGTAGGGATCGCGGTCGGCGAGTGCCCGCTCCAGCGTGGCGACGGCCTGGGCGGGGGTGCGCGGGGCGTTCAGGTAGGTCACGCGGGCGTCGCGCCAGGGCAGCAGCGACGCGTGGTGCTCGGTCTCGAAGACGAAGACCTGGCAGTCGGCGGGGACCGCCGCGGCCAGCAGGTTGAGCGAGTCGGTGGTCGACCGGGTGAAGACCACCTGATCGTCGGCGCGGCAGCCGAGGAACTCCGCGACGGTGACCCGGCTGCTCTCGAAGAGGTCCGTGGAGAGCTGCGAGAGGTATCCGGCGCCGCGGTGGACGCTGCCGTAGTACGGCGCGTACGCGGCGACGTCGTCCCACACCCGCTGCAGGGCCGGCGCGCTGGCGGCGTAGTCCAGCGCGGCGTACGTGACCTCACCGCCGGTCACCAGCGGAACCGTCACATCCTTGCCCAGAACGGGCAACGGGGCACAAATGGACTGGTCGGCGGCAGCGGTGAAGACAGACATGACGAACTCCCGTAACAGGCAGGCGAATTCCGCGTGCCCGCGGATACGCGGCAGCACGGAAGGAAGAAAAAGGGTGTGCGGAGGAGGGCCGAAAAGCCCTATCGCATTCGCTTGCTCACAGAGGCTCCCTGAGGACCAGGACCCCACGGGTGGACGTCTCACGACGTCGAGGGGTCCGCGCTTGCCGCAGACCTCGCTGCCTACGGCCTGGTCTTCACCCGGGGCACCCCGCCACGGACGGAGGGTTGCCGGACAGCGGGCCGGGGCCGTAGTCGCTGTCACTCATGACCTGCCCAGCATCTTGCCATACGTGGGTGAACGCGCAAGGCGCAGTCCAGATCATGGACTGCGCCCTGCTTCACGTTCCCTGCGCTCAGGCGTTGCTGGCCCTGACCCATCTCTCCAGCGCCCGTCCGGCGGACCCGGAGTCGATGGACTCGGCGGCCTTCGCGATACCGGCGGCGAGCTGCTCGGTGAGCGTGCCCTCCCCCTGGTCCAGAGCGACCAGGGCCGCCGCCGCGTTGAGCAGGACGGCCTCCCGTACGGGACCGGTCTCGCCGGCCAGCAGCCGGCGGGCCACATCGGCGTTGTACGAGGCGTCGGCGCCGCGCAGCGCTTCCACCGGTACCAGCTCCAGGCCGACGTCGCGCGGGTCGAAGGCCTGCTCGCGCACGACGCCGTCCCGGGCCACCCAGACCCGGGAGGTCGCGGTGGTGGTCAGCTCGTCCAGGCCGTCGTCGCCGCGGAAGACCAGCGCGGAGTTGCCGCGTTCGGCGAGCACGCCCGCGACGATGGGTGCCATCCGCAGGTCGGCGACCCCGATGGCCTGGGAGCACACCTGGGCCGGATTGGTGAGCGGACCGAGGATGTTGAAGGTGGTCGGGGCGCCCAGCTCCGCCCGGGCCTTCGCCGCGTACCGCAGGGCGGGGTGGAACTTCACCGCGAAGCAGAAGGTGATGCCCGCCTCCTCGGCCACCTCGACGACGCGCTGCGGGGGCAGATCCAGATTGACGCCGAGCTTGCCCAGTACGTCGGAGGAGCCGCTGGCCGAGGAGGAGGCGCGGTTGCCGTGCTTGACGACCTTGGCCCCGGCCCCCGCCACGACGATCGCGGACATGGTGGAGATGTTGACCGTCTTGGCCATGTCGCCACCGGTGCCGACGATGTCGACCGTACGGCCGGGCACGTGAATCGTGGTGGCGTGCTCGTACATCGCACGGACCAGACCGGTGACCTCCGTGACGGTCTCGCCCTTGGCGCGCAGGGCCACCGCGAAGCCGGCGATCTGCACGTCGGTCGCCTCACCGCTCATGATGCGGTCCATCGCCCACGCGGTGTCGTCGGCGCTCAGGTCCTCGCCGCGCAGCAACGGGGTCAGCACGCCGGGCCAGGTACGAGCCGCCACGCTGTCGCCGCCGACCGGGGTCACAACGTTCATGGTCCGCTCCTGGGGTCCACAGCCGATAAAGGGATGTGACCACCCTATCGAGCGCGGGGGACAGCGAAGAGCCCCGTCCATCGTATGGATGGGCGGGGCTCCTGCTGTGGCGATCAGTTCAGGTGATCAGTGGTGGCCGTGGCCGCTGTTGATCTCCTTGTACTCCTCGGCAGAGGGCTTGGCGATCTGGTTGTCCTCGCCGTACAGGCTCTGGCTGAGCCTGGCCCGCACCTTGTGGACCAGGGACACCTTGCGCTCGACACCGTTCTCGTCGACCGTCGGGCCGATCTCGAGCGGCTTGTACTGCTCGTGCGCGGTGAGCGTGTGCAGCGCCGCGGGTGAGAGCGGCTCGTGGACCTCGACGAACTCACCGTGCGGCAGGCGCTTGATGAGCCCGGACTCGCGCCCGTGCAGCACCTTCTCCTTGTCCCGGCGCTGAAGGCCGAGGCAGATCCGCCGGGTGGCGATGAACGCGATGACCGGGCCCACGAAGATGAAGATCCGGACGAACCACGAGATGGCGTTCAGCGACAGGTGGAAGTGCGTGGCCCACAGGTCGTTGCCGCCGCCGATGAAGACGATGATGTACTCGGTGATCCAGGCCACGCCGAAGGCCGTACGGGTGGGAGCGTTGCGCGGGCGGTCCAGAATGTGGTGCTCGCGCTTGTCCCCGGTGATCCAGGACTCGACGAACGGGTAGACCGCGATGATCGCGAGCACCAGTCCGAAGGCCATCAGCGGGATGAACACACCCAGGACGAGCGTGTGACCCCAGAGGTTGATCTCCCAGCCGGGCATCACTCGGATCAGACCCTCGGCGAAGCCCATGTACCAGTCGGGCTGGGCGCCGGTGGACACCTGGTCCGGGCGGTACGGGCCGATGGCCCAGATCGGGTTGATCGAGGCGATGGCCGCGATGACGGCGATGACGCCGAAGACCAGGAAGAAGAATCCTCCGGCCTTCGCCATGTACACCGGGAGCAGCGGCATGCCGACGACGTTCTTGTTGGTCCGGCCGGGACCCGCGAACTGCGTGTGCTTGTGGTAGAAGACCAGGATCAGGTGCGCCACCAGCAGGCCCATCATGATGCCGGGCAGCAGCAGGATGTGGATCGAGTAGAACCGGGCGACGATGTCGCCACCGGGGAACTCCCCGCCGAACAGGAACATCGAGATGTACGTGCCGACGACCGGCGTGGCCAGGATCGCGCCCTGGGTGAAGCGGACACCCGTACCCGAGAGCAGGTCGTCCGGGAGCGAGTAGCCGGTGAAGCCGGTGAACATACCGAGCACGAACAGCAGGAAGCCGAACAGCCAGTTGATCTCACGCGGCTTGCGGAACGCGCCCGTGAAGAAGACACGCATCATGTGCACGAACATGCCGGCCAGGAAGATCAGCGCGGCCCAGTGGTGGATCTGCCGGACCAGCAGACCACCGCGGACGTCGAAGCTGATGTCCAGCGTCGAGGCATAGGCCTCGGACATCCGGATGCCCTGCATGGGCTCGTACGGGCCGTGGTAGACGACCTCGTTCATGCTCGGGTGGAAGAACAGCGTCAGATACACACCCGTGAGGATGATGATGATGAAGCTGTAGAGGCAGATCTCGCCCAGCATGAAGGACCAGTGGTCCGGGAAGATCTTGCGCATGTTGGCCTTGGCCAGGGAGTAGATCCCGAGCCGGCCGTCCGCCCAGTCGGCCATCTTCTCACCGGCGGGCGCCTTGCGCTTCGTATCGGTCGCAGTACTCATCCGCGCTCCCAGAATGCAGGACCGACGGGCTCATCGAAGTCACCGAGCGCCTCGAGGTTACCCTCGCTGTTCACGCCGATCCGCAGCTGCGGAAGGGCGTGACCGGCCGGACCGAAGATGACGCGGGCGCCGTCGGAGAGGTCGAAGGTTGACTGGTGGCACGGGCAGAGCACGTGGTGGGTCTGCTGCTCGTACAGGCTGATCGGGCAGCCGACGTGGGTGCAGATCTTCGAGAAGGCCACGATGCCCTCGTGGGCCCACTCGCGCTCGCGCTTGTCCTTGATGTTGGACGGCTCGATGCGAATGATCATCAGCGCAGCCTTGGCGATCTGCGTCTGGAAGTCGTGTGCGTCCTCCTCCAGGCCCTCGGGCATGGCGAAGGTGAGCGAACCGACGGTCACGTCCTCGGGACGAAGCGGCTCATTGGTGTTCATGTTGATGAGCTGCTTGCCCTTGGCCCACAGGGTGGAGCGGAGCTTCTTCTCCGGCAGCGGACCGAGGTCGCGCAGCAGCACCACACCGGCGAGCGGCACCAGGGCCAGCGCGCCGAACATGGTGTTGCGGACCAGCTTGCGCCGGCCGAACGCGGACTCCTCGGCACCGGCCGCGAAGTCGGCGAGAACCTTCGCCTTGACCTCGGGCTCGGCAGCGATCGCGTGCCGCTCGTCGGCGACCTCCACGTCGGACATCAGGGTGCGCGCCCAGTGGACGGCTCCCGCGCCGATCGCGAAGAGCGCCACGCCCAGGGTCAGCCCCAGGGAGAAGTTGAGCGCACTCACATGACCGAACGGGAAGATGTAGACGATCTGGTCGACCGGGAAGATGACGAAGGAGGCGATGAAGCCGACCGTCGCCAGCATGGACAGCGTGAACATGAACGCGACAGCGCGCTCGGACCGGTCTGCGGCCCGTTCGTCGATGTCCTGGATGCGCGGCTGGTGAGCCGGCAGCCCCGGGTCGGCGAACGGATCGTCCGCGCCCTCTACCGCGCCGTGCGCGGGGACCTGCTCTGCGGGCAGGTTCTCTTCTGGAATCTCTTGGCTACTCATGACTTCTTGGCCTTAGCGGTGTGGGCCGCGACCCAGACGGCAACTGCGATCAGTGCGCCGAGCCCGAAGATCCAGCCGAACAGACCCTCGCTGACCGGACCGAGCCCGCCCAGCTTGAGGCCACCGGGGCTCTCAGCCTGCGCGCTGTTCACGGTCTGGATGTACGCGATGATGTCCTTCTTCTGCTGATTGGGCATCGTCGAGTCCGGGAAGGACGGCATGCTCTGAGGACCGGTCTGCATGGCCTCGTACATGTGCTTCGGGTCCACGCCCTCAAGGCTGGGGGCGTACTTGCCCTTCGTCAGGGCACCGCCCTCGCCGGTGAAGTTGTGGCACTGAGCGCAGTTGGTACGGAACAGGTCGCCGCCCTTGGCGACGTCCGCGCCCTCGGGGCTGACCTGGCTCTTGGTCGGGACGGTCGGGCCGGCGCCGAGCGACGCGACGTACGCCGCGAGCTGGTCGATCTCGGCCTGGGTGTAGATGACCTTCTTCTTCGGTACCTGGGCGCCCGGCTGCTGTGCCGGCATACGGCCCGTACCGACCTGGAAGTCCACGGCGGCGGAGCCCACGCCGACAAGCTGGGGCCCGTCGGTGGAGCCCTCACCGCCGGTTCCGTGGCAGCTGGCGCAACCGACGGAGTACAGCTTCTTGCCCTCGTCGATGGCGAGGGACTGGGCGGTGTCGTCGGCCTGCGCCTTGCTCGCGGGCGCAAACGCGGCGTACAGCCCCCCAGTGGCCGCCAGCGCGAGGAGTAGTACGACGACCGCCGCCAACGGATGGCGTCGTCGTGCGGAGAGCTTTTTCACGGATTACCCCGGTGTCAGGATCTTCTGCTTCGATGCTGGATGTGGTTCGGGCTCGGGGCCCGGTTACTTGATCATGTAGATCGTGGCAAAGAGGCCGATCCACACGACATCGACGAAGTGCCAGTAATAGGACACGACGATGGCAGCGGTCGCCTGTTCATGGGTGAACCTCTTGGCTGCGTATGTCCTGCCCAGAACGAGCAGGAAGGCGATGAGACCGCCTGTCACATGCAGACCGTGGAACCCGGTGGTCAGGTAGAACACCGAGCCGTACGGATCCGAGGACAGCGAGAGGCCGTCCTGCTTCACCAGCTCGGTGTACTCGAAGATCTGGCCTCCGATGAAGATCGCACCCATCACGAAAGTGATCACGAACCAGGCGCGGAGCTTCTTCACATCGCCCCGCTCCGCGGCGAAGACGCCGAGCTGGCAGGTGAGTGAGGAGAGCACCAGGATGGTGGTGTTCGTCGCCGAGAACGGAACGTTCAGGGACGACGCCATTTCCTTCCAGTGTTCTGGTCCGGTCACCGATCGCAGGGTGAAGTACATCGCGAAGAGGGCCGCGAAGAACATCAGCTCGGAACTCAACCAGATGATGGTTCCGACGCTGGTGAGGTTCGGCCGATTGACCGACGGGTGCGCGTGCCCGGTTTCTACTGTCGTTGCTGTCGCCACGACCGACATTATGTCGGTCGCTTATCCCGCCCTCACTCCGGGGGGTGCCGTTCGGTGTGTCAGAGGGGTGTGTCCTCCCCGAACGGCCCATGAATCCGCTGTCCCGAGCGGTGCTGACAGGCTGTCGGGCGGAGTACGATCCGCGCATCGGTCCGGGGGCTGTCCGCAGGACAGCTCCCATGCCCCTAAGCCCCGAAGACACAGATGTCACGGAGGAACAATGCAGCCGACCGCCACGGTCCTGGTCTACAGCGACAACGCACACACCCGTGAGCAGGTGAGGCTGGCAGCAGGGCGCAGGCCCGCGGCGGACGTGCCGCCGGTGGAGTTCCTGGAGTGCGCCACCCTGCCCGCCGTCCTGGACGCACTGGACCACGGAGGCGTCGACGTCTGCGTGTTGGACGGTGAGACCGCACCGGCCGGCGGCATGGGCGTCTGCCGCCAGATCAAGGACGAGATCTTCCGCTGCCCGCCGGTGCTGCTGCTGATCGGGCGCCCGCAGGACGCCTGGCTGGCCACCTGGAGCCGCGCGGACGCGGCGGTGACCCTTCCGGTCGAGCCGGTCGGCTTCGCGGACGCCCTGGCCGCCCTGCTGCGCAGCAGGCTCTCCGTGGGGGCCTGAGGGGCCCGCGGGCCCTTCCCCCTGCCGCCGGCCCCTCCGAGGGGCAGCGCACTCCCCGCTCAGACCTCGGGGCGCAGTCGCGCCGCCTGAACCGTGTCCACGCGGTCGGGCGTGTTGTTCTGCAGTGCGCTGCCCTTCTGCCACTTGGCCCAGGACAGGTTCCAGTCGCCGTAGCCGTTGTCGAACGGCGTCATGGTCTCGCCCTCGCTGCCGACGACGCGGACGATGTCGCCCTCGCGCACGGTGTTGTAGAACCACTCCGCCGCGCTGGTGCTCATACCGGTGCAGCCGTGGCTGACGTTCGCGTACCCCTGTGATCCGGTGGACCAGGGGGCCGCGTGCACGTACTCACCGCTCCAGGTGACCCGGGTCGCGTAGTAGACCAGCAGGTCGTAGGAGTCGCTCGAGCCCTGCGCGATGCCGATCGTCTCCCCGCGCATACGTACCTGCTGCTCCTTGCCCAGCACGACCTTGACGCCGTTGCGGGTGGAGAAGCCGGGCTTGCCCGTGGTCACCGGAATGGTGTTGATCACTTCGCCGTTGCGCTTGACCGTCATGGAGTGCTGCGAGGCGTCGGTCACGGCCTCGATCCGGTCGCCGGTAGTGATCTTCAACGCTTTCGCGGGAGCCCCGTACAGCGCGTTGGCCACCTTGATGCCGGCCAGATTGCTGCTGACCTCGATGGTGGCCTTCGCCGGCCAGTAGTCCCGCGGCCGGTAGTGAAGCGTCTTGTTGTCGACCCAGTACCAGGAGCCGGTCACGGCCGGTGTGGAGCGGACCTTCAGCGCGCGCTCGACGGTGGCGCGGGCCGCCTTGTCGGCGACGGGGGCGCTGAGTTGCGCCGTGACGGGCTGCCCGACGCCGTAGGTGCCCGTCTGAGGGCCGAAGGTGACCTTCAGGAACCTCTTGGCGGAGGCGGTCTCGAAAGACAGCGTGCGGTCCCCTGGGGCGCCGTCGTGGTCCTCCATGCTGACCTTGACGGTGTACCGGGTGCCTGCGGCGAGCGGGGCGGTGGAGTGCCAGCGCTGCCCGTCGGCGTCGAGTTCGCCCGCCAGATGGCGTCCTGCGGTGTCGACGGCCGCCACATCGGTGATTCGGCCGTCGTCACCGTCGACGCCGACTTCGAGGGGCTTGTCCGGGTCGACCTTCTGGCCGCCGTCGGGCGCGTTGGAGGAGATCTCGTCCGCGGCGTCGTACGGCTTCGCCGAGAGCGGATGGCCGTCGGACTCCCCACAAGCGGTCATCCCTGCGACCAGGGTCACGACCAGCAGAGTGCAGCTCACTACGGGACGGATGCGCGGCGTGTGGTTCATGAACCCACGCTAAGAAGATTCATTCGATTCAGCGCGCGGGGTGACTGCAAACGGGGGGCCCGCACTTCTCGTGGAAGTGCGGGCCCCCCGTCAGGTGGAGCGGTGTCACGGGTGGAGCGGTGTCACTGGGTGCGGTTCTCACCGCGGTAGTACTCGAACACCCAGCCGAACAGACCGATCAGGAGCATCGGGAGCGAGAAGTAGAGCAGCCACCAGCCGAAGACGACTCCCGTGAAGGCGAGTGCGCCGCCGACCGCCAGCGAGAGCGGCTGCCAGCTGTGCGGGGAGAAGAACCCCACCTCGCCGGCCTCGTCCGCCACGTCGGCGTCCCTGTTGTCCTGCGCGAGCGCGTCGACCCGCCGGGCCGTGAAGGCCAGGTAGAAGCCGATCATGACGCTCAGGCCGAAGGCCAGGACGAGCGCGGTCGTACCGGCCGGCTCCTTGGACCACACGCCGTACGTGATGGCCATGGCGAGCATGAAGACCGCCAGCCAGAGGAACAGCTTGCCCTGAATCTTCACTTGCCCGCCTCCTTGCCGCCGGCGAGGGCCTTGTCACCCTCGGAGTGGTGCTCCAGCTGTTCGAGCGCCGTGATTTCCGGGTGGTGCAGGTCGAACGCCGGGGATTCCGAACGGATCCGCGGCAGCGTGAGGAAGTTGTGCCGCGGCGGCGGGCAGGACGTCGCCCACTCCAGCGAGCGGCCGTAGCCCCACGGGTCGTCGACCTCGATCTTCTTGCCGTACTTGGCCGTCTTCCAGACGTTGTAGAAGAACGGCAGGATCGACAGGCCGAGCAGGAACGAACAGATCGTCGAGATCGTGTTCAGCGCGGTGAAGCCGTCCGCCGCGAGGTAGTCCGCGTAACGACGCGGCATGCCCTCGGCGCCCAGCCAGTGCTGCACCAGGAACGTGCCGTGGAAGCCCACGAACAGCGTCCAGAAGGTGATCTTGCCGAGCCGCTCGTCCAGCATCTTGCCGGTGAACTTCGGCCACCAGAAGTGGAATCCGGAGAACATCGCGAAGACCACGGTGCCGAAGACCACGTAGTGGAAGTGCGCCACGACGAAGTACGAGTCCGAGACGTGGAAGTCCATCGGGGGCGACGCGAGGATGACGCCGGTCAGACCACCGAAGGCGAAGGTGATCAGGAAGCCGACGGCCCAGAGCATCGGTGTCTCGAAGGACAGTGAGCCCTTCCACATCGTGCCGATCCAGTTGAAGAACTTCACCCCGGTGGGTACCGCGATGAGGAACGTCATGAACGAGAAGAACGGCAACAGCACACCGCCGGTGACGTACATGTGGTGGGCCCACACGGTCACGGACAGACCCGCGATGGCGATCGTCGCGCCGATCAGGCCGATGTATCCGAACATCGGCTTTCGACTGAACACCGGGATCACTTCGGAAACGATCCCGAAGAAGGGCAAAGCGATGATGTACACCTCTGGATGGCCGAAGAACCAGAAGAGGTGTTGCCATAGCAATGCGCCGCCATTGGCCGCGTCGAATACATGCGCCCCGAATTTTCGGTCCGCCTCCAGCGCGAAGAGCGCCGCGGCGAGGACCGGGAAGGCCAGCAGGACCAGAACACCGGTCAGCAGGACGTTCCAGACGAAGATCGGCATGCGGAACATCGTCATGCCGGGTGCGCGCATGCAGATGATCGTGGTGATGAAGTTGACCGAACCGAGGATCGTGCCGAATCCGGAGAAGGCCAGACCCATGATCCACATATCGGCACCGACGCCCGGCGAGCGGACCGCGTCCGAAAGCGGGGAGTAGGCGAACCAGCCGAAGTCGGCCGCACCCTGCGGGGTGAGGAAGCCGGCCACCGCGAGGATCGAACCGAAGAGGTACAGCCAGTACGCGAACATGTTCAGCCGCGGGAACGCCACGTCGGGCGCACCGATCTGCAGCGGCATGATCCAGTTCGCGAACCCGGCGAACAGCGGCGTCGCGAACATCAGCAGCATGATCGTGCCGTGCATCGTGAACGCCTGGTTGAACTGCTCGTTCGACATGATCTGCGTGCCCGGACGGGCCAGCTCGGCGCGCATGAAGAGCGCGAGCAGACCGCCGATGCAGAAGAACGCGAACGATGTGACCAGGTACATCGTGCCGATCGTCTTGTGGTCAGTGGTGGTCATCCACTTGATGACGACGTTTCCCGGCTGCTTGCGCCGGACCGGCAGCTCGTCCTCGTACGAGTCGTCTGCTGCCGCGGCACCCTGAGGTTCGTTGAGGATGCTCACAGTTTGTTCGTCTCCGCATTCCTGGCCGGGTCAGTCTGCTCGATGCCGGCCGGCACGTAGCCCGTGTTGCCCTTCTTCGCCAGCTCCTTGAGGTGCGCCTGATAGCGCTCCGGGGAGACGACCTTGACGTTGAAGAGCATGCGGGAGTGGTCGACGCCACAGAGCTCGGCGCACTTGCCCATGAAGGTGCCCTCCTGGTTGGGAGTCACCTCGAAGGAGTTGGTGTGGCCCGGAATGACGTCCTGCTTCATGAGGAACGGCACCACCCAGAACGAGTGGATGACGTCACGCGAAGTCAGGACGAAGCGGACCTTCTCCCCCTTGGCCAGCCACAGGGTCGGACCGGGGTTGCCGTTCTGCGGATTCCGGGTTCCCGGGACACCGACGTCGTAGACGCCTTCAGCACCCTTGGGGAAGTCCTTGCGGAACCGGTCCGGGATGGCGTCGAGCTCCTTGGGGATCTCGTTGCCCGTGGCGGTCGAGCCGTCCACGTTCTCGATGTAGTTGAAGCCCCAGCTCCACTGATAGCCGACCACGTTGACCGTGTGGGCGGGCTTCGGGGAGAGTTCGAGGAGCTTCGATTCATCGCGCGCGGTGAAGTAGAACAACACCGAGACGATGATCAGAGGGACCACGGTGTACAACGCCTCGATCGGCATGTTGTACCGGGTCTGCGGAGGAACCTCCACCTTGGTGCGGCTGCGCCGGTGGAAGATGACGCTCCACAGGATCAGGCCCCAGACCAGCACGCCCGTGGCGAGCGCTGCCGCCCACGAGCCCTGCCAGAGGGAAAGGATCCGTGGGGCCTCTTCCGTTACCGGCGTAGGCATACCGAGGCGGGGGAAATCCTTGTATGTGCAACCGGTTGCGGTCGCCAGGATCAGGCCCGCAGTCAGCACCTGCGGCAGCTTCCGCCGCATCGGGCGCCGCGACGAGCGGTCGGAGCCGTTGGGACTCACGTAGCGCCTTCCCGAGAGTCTCGCCCGCACGGTCGGCGCGCCCGTCTCGTTTGTCGGTCGCCGCCCCTGACGCGGGCAGGGGTTTGGATGTTTATGCGGACCAAACCCTACTGGACGCTATTTGGGGTCGCGCGGGGAGGGTGCCCAACGCGCCGCCCGACTCCCCGAAGGGGTGGAATCCACTCCTCCGGCCGTCATCTGACGCCCCCTCTCCTGACCGTGCCGGCGGCCGGTCCCGAGCCGGGGTCCGGACCGGGCTAGCGTGGCCGGGTGCCCTACTTCGACGCCGCGTCCGCCGCCCCCCTCCACCCCGTAGCCCGCCAGGCGCTGCTTGCCGCCCTGGACGAGGGCTGGGCCGATCCGGCCAGGCTCTACCGCGAGGGGCGCCGGGCCCGGCTGCTGCTGGACGCGGCCAGGGAGGCGGCGGCGGAGGCCGTCGGCTGCCGTCCCGACGAGCTCACGTTCACCTCGTCGGGCACCCGGGCGGTGCACTCCGGAATTTCCGGGGCCCTCGCCGGGCGTCGGCGTGTCGGCCGCCATCTGGTGGTGTCGGCGGTCGAACATTCGTCCGTGCTCCATTCGGCCGCCGCGCACGAGGCCCAGGGCGGATCGGTCGCGGAGGTGCCGGTGGACCGCTCGGGGGCGGTGAGCCCGGCGGCGTACGGAGCGGAACTGCGCGAGGACACCGCGCTGGCCTGTCTCCAGTCCGCCAACCACGAGGTCGGCACGGAGCAGCCGGTGGCCGAGGTCGCCGCGCTCTGCCGGGACGCGGGGGTGCCGCTGCTGGTGGACGCCGCGCAGTCACTGGGCCAGGGCCCGGTGCCGGGCGGCTGGTCGCTGCTGGCGGCGAGCGCCCACAAATGGGGCGGTCCGGCCGGGGTCGGGCTGCTGGCGGTGCGCAAGGGTGTCCGGTTCGCGGTCCAAGGACCGGCCGACGAGCGTGAGTCGGGGCGGGCCGCCGGCTTCGAGAACATTCCGGCGATCGTGGCCGCCGCGGCGTCCCTGCGGGCGGTTCGGGCGGAGGCCGCCGCCGAGTCGGCGCGGCTGAGGGCGCTGGTGGAGCGGATCCGGAGCCGGGTACCCGCACTGGTGCCCGATGTGGAGGTCGTCGGCGATGCGGAGCGGCGGCTGCCGCATCTGGTCACCTTCTCCTGTCTCTACGTCGACGGGGAGACCCTGCTCCATGAGCTGGACCGGGCGGGTTTCTCCGTGTCGTCCGGCTCGTCCTGCACGAGCAGCACGCTGACCCCGAGCCATGTGCTCAGGGCGATGGGGGTGCTGTCGGAGGGCAACGTCCGCGTGTCGCTGCCGACGGGCACCACCGAGGAGGACGTCGACCGCTTCCTCGATGTGCTTCCCGGGGTGGTGGCGGCGGTGCGGGAGAAGCTGGGGGCGCCGGCCGCGGCAGCCCCCTCCCCCGCCCCGGCGGCCTCCCTGGTCGTCGACGCGCTCGGGAGGCGCTGCCCGGTCCCGGTGATCGAGCTCGCAAAGGTGATCGCCGACGTACCGGTGGGCGGGACGGTGACCGTCCTGTCCGACGACGAGGCGGCCCGGCTCGACATTCCGGCCTGGTGCGCGATGCGTGAGCAGGAGTACGTGGGTGAGGAGCCGGCGGACCGGGGCTCGGCCTATGTGGTCCGCCGGCTGTCCTGACCGGCTGTCCCGCCTCCTGCTTACGAGAGGTGCGTGCGGACCTCGGCCGCGGCCTCGTGGCCGTACGCCTTGGTGAAGCGGTCCATGAAGTGGGTGCGGTGCAGGGTGTACTCCTGGGTGCCGACCGTCTCGATGACCAGGGTGGCGAGCATGCAGCCGACCTGGGCGGCCCGCTCCAGGCCGACGCCCCAGGCGAGACCGGAGAGGAATCCGGCGCGGAAGGCGTCGCCGACGCCGGTCGGGTCGGTCTTGCTCATCTCCTCCGCGCAGCCGACCTCGATCGGCTCAACGCCGACGCGCTCGATCCGCACGCCCCGGGAGCCGAGGGTGGTGACGCGGTGGCCGACCTTGGACAGGATCTCCTCGTCGGTCCAGCCGGTCTTGGACTCGATGAGCCCCTTCTCGTACTCGTTGGAGAAGAGGTAGGTGGCGCCGTCGAGCAGGATGCGGATCTCCTCGCCGTCCATCCGGGCGATCTGCTGCGAGAAGTCCGCGGCGAACGGGATTCCGCGGGAGCGGCACTCCTCCGTGTGGCGGAGCATGCCCTCCGGGTCGTCGGCACCGATGGAGACCAGGTCGAGACCGCCCACGCGGTCGGCGACGGCCTTCAGCTCGATCAGCCGGGCCTCGCTCATGGCGCCGGTGTAGAAGGAGCCGATCTGGTTGTGGTCGGCGTCCGTCGTGCAGACGAAGCGGGCGGTGTGCAGGACCTCGGAGATCCGCACCGATCCGGTGTCGACGCCGTGGCGGTCGAGCCAGGCCCGGTACTCGTCGAAGTCGGAGCCCGCGGCGCCGACCAGGATCGGAGCGGTGCCGAGCAGACCCATGCCGAAGCAGATGTTGGCGGCGACACCTCCCCGGCGCACGTCCAGGTTGTCGACCAGGAAGGAGAGCGAGACCGTGTGCAGCTGATCGGCGACCAGCTGGTCGGCGAAACGGCCGGGGAAGGTCATGAGGTGGTCGGTGGCGATGGAGCCGGTGACTGCGATACGCACGGGAGACTGCTCCTGCGGAGGTCGAGGGGAACGGTGTCCGCGTTCCCGGGGCGGCGTGACAGATGAGGGGCCCGGAAATCGGGGCCCCCTCACGCTACCGGTTCCTACGGTGACCTGAATGGGAAAAACTACCCGATAGTAGGGCTTTCTTCCTGAGCTCTGCGGTGCCTACGGTGCGGATATGTCGAACCACATCGCCCCGCACGAGTCCGAGACCGGCCTGGCCGACCTGCGCTCGGACTGCGCACGGATGGCTCCGCACTGGGTGGTACCCACAAAGATCGCCGCCACCCCTGTGGCGCCGTCCCTGATTCACGGAGTGACCGTGCCGCCCGCCTCGGCCAGGCTGATCGACGCGATGTCGGAGTACGGCGACTGAGGACCGCGCTCCGGCCGCGCTCAGGCCGCTCCCCGGCCGCGCTCCCGCCGCAACTGCCGCCCCACGGGGGAACCGTGCGCTCCCGCGCCCCGTCCCATCGGTGTCCGCACCCAAGGGGCGGGCGATATGCCGGGCCAGGCATATGACGGCAATGCAGGCGAAGGAGCGATCCGGTGAGCACCGAGCGACCCGACAACGACGTGACCGGCCCCCGGCGGCGTTCGCCGCTCGCCGTGGCCTCGGTGGCGGCAGCCGTACTGCTGGCCGGTGGCGGCGGCGCGTACTGGGCCGCCACCGCGGCGGACGGCGGTAGCGGCAAGGACAGCGCGGGCAGCGGTGCCGGCGCTCCCCCACTGCTCTCCCTGG
>NZ_JAFMPZ010000489.1 GCF_017353455.1 Streptomyces laculatispora | reverse complement strand
GGCGGACGGGGTCCACCGGCTGCCCGCCAGGGTGACCGGGGTGGACGGCCGCACCGGGGTGGTGGGGGCGATCAGCGTGGCCGGCTGCCCGGCGCTGCCCTCCGCGATCACGGTGCCGATGGACCCGCCGCCGCTCGTCACGACGCACGGTGTCTCGTAGTTGGAGCCGAGCACCTTCGTGCGGGTCAGATTGCGCAGCGGGGTGAAGGAGATCGGTCCGCTCGCATTGGCGGGGATGATGAAGTCCCCTTCGTACGGCGGGATCTCGATCGGCTTCCCGGACGGGACGTCGAGGGAGACCTGGGGTCCGGTGACGGTCACCGTGCCGGTGGCGCCGCCGGACATCGCGAGGTCGATGCTCGGGGTGGTGGGCACGTCGCTGAGGCTGAGCCCGCTGGTGGCGGGGGACGGGCCGAGCGTCACCTTCGCGTGGACCTTGCCGCCCGGGTCGACGACGTCGGGGGTGAGGACGACGTTCATCTCCTGCGGCCCGGTCGCCTCGCCCTGACCGGCGGGCAGGGTGCAGTGGACGGTCGGGGTGACCGTGCCGGCGTGTGCGAGGGGTGCCAGGGCGGCGGATCCGCCGGTCCAGACGAGCAGGGTCGTGGCGCCGAGGGCGACCGCGCGGCGTAATGCCGATCCACCCTGCCTTCTCGTACCGATGGGTCTGCGATGCGCGAACATACGGCTCCTCCAAAGGAAGCGGAATGCGACTGGTCCGAATGCGGAATGAGAAACGCCCGTCCGCTCCATTGCCGTATGGAGCAGACGGGCGTCCGGAAGGGTTTTCCCAGCGACCCCGTTACAGCAGGGTCAGGGTGAGGGTGGCGCTGTAATCTCCGGGCCGGGTGAATTCGGGAACGGTGAGCGAGAGACCGGCATCGGCGTCGAACCGGCCGCCGGTGAACGGACGTGATCCGTCCGGATTCATCCGGCAGAGGCTCGCCGCCTCGCTCCCGAGCGCGGCGGGCGATCCGGCCACCGGCGCCCCCACGCTCCCGGACTGCGCGGTGCAGGCCGGTGTCCACCGCACGGCGTCGGCCGGGATGGTGTGCCCGTCGGCGCTCCTGAAGCCGGTGAGGGTGGCGGTCAGCGACCATCCGCTGTTGACGCCGCGGGCGTCCTCCACCTCCACCCGGTTGAGCCGGGCCTTCTGCACCCCGGTGTCCGTACCCAGGACCGTGGTACCGAAGTCGACGGTGTCACCGGCCTGGGTCATGGACAGCGTCCCGGCCCTGACCTCGGTGGTCAGCCGCTGCTCGCTCTCACCGCCGCCGCCACCGCCGCCCTCGGTGGTGACGGTGAACGGCGCCGTGCGGACGGTCGCCGGGTCGTTGCCCTCGTCGGCCTGGACGGCGACGACGGCATCCGAGATGACGGTGAACTCGACGGCGAAGGTGCCGTCCGGGCCGCTCTTGACGTAGACGGCGCTGTCGTCGAGCCCGGTGCCCGCCGCATCGAGGCCGATGACGTTGATCCAGCGGTCCGGGTTGTAGTTGCGGCCGCTGACGGTGACCACGCTGCCGACCGGCCCGCTGTCCGAGGACAGCGAGATCTCCCGGTTGCCGGCCGCGACGGCCTTGACGGTGAGGGGCGCGGTGGCCTCCTTCGTGCCGTCGTTGACCTTCACCTCGTATCTGCCGTCGGGCACCGCCCCGGCCTCGCCGAGGGTCGCGGTGCCGGTGAGCGTGCCGTAGGAATCGATCCTCAGGGTGTGCGAGACGAACTTCAGCGGATCGCAGCCGCCACCGCCCACCGAGCAGAGCGACGGTACGGGGGAGGCGTCCGGCGTCCACTGCGAACCGCGCAGCTTGACCGCGGTGTTCGGACGCACCGGATCGGCGGGGGCGGTCAGGGTGGCGGGCTCGGAAGCGGAACCCTCCGCCGTGACGGTGCCGACGCTGCCCACGTCGCCGACGACGTCGCACGGTGTCTCGAAGACCGATCCGAGCACCTTGGTCTGGGTCAGGGTGCGGACCGGAGCGAGCGAGATCTCACCGGAGGCGTCCACCGGAACCAGGAAGTCGCCTTCGTACTCCGGGATCTCGATGGGCTCCCCGGCCGGGACGTCCATGGTGAACTCGGCGCCCCGCACGGTGACGGTGCCGGTGGCCCCGCCGGACATCGCGAGGTCGAGGCTGGGGATGGTCGGCACGTCCTCCAGCGCGATGGCACTGGTGGCGGGCGACGCCCCGAGCGTCACCTTGGCGTGCACCTTGCCGCCCGGGGCGACGACCGCGGGCGACAGCTCGACGGTCATCTTCTGCGGCCCGGTCGCCTCACCCTGCCCCGCGGGCAGGATGCAGTGGACGGTCGGGTCGACCGTGCCGGCCGCGACCGACGTGGCGAGGTGCGGGGGAAGCGGCGCGGCGGCCCCGACACAGCCCAGCGACAGCACGAAGCAGGCAGCGAGCAGACCGGTCACCCCGGGTCTTCGTCGTCGGATCACCTGACACCCTTTCATGGCCCATTGATTGCGCACATTGAGGAGGTCAGGTGCAGAGAAGTCAAGAGAGAGCGAATTGATCCTTTCGGAAATGCCCGAAAAGCATTTCAGCACGCGTTTCCTGCACATCTGTTGACATCTTCGAAGATCACCGTTTCACTGCACCCGACATGCCGGGCCCGGCACGCAGATCCGCATGTACGGCAAATCGAGCAAGTACGGCGAGCACACAGCGATTACGGCTGGTACAGCGAGTCTGCGGAATTCAAACCGGAAGGAGTTCCACCCGTCATGTCAATCTCTTCAGGCCACACCCCGAGCCGAAGACGCCTGCCGCTGGTACTGGGCGCGGCGTGTTCCGTCGGCGCGATGCTCGCGCTGTCGTCCCCGACGGCCTCGGCCGTCGCCCCGCTCACCGCTACGGCGAGCTACAACTGCGGCTCCTGGGGCAGCGGTCTCGCCACCCTGACCGCCGCCGACTCGGGCACGAGCAAGACCATCAAGATCACCTCCACGGCGATCACCATGCCGGCCGGCACGAGCGCCGACCCGAACAGCATCACGACGACGCTCAAGCTCACCAAGACCTCGGGCGGCGTCACCAGTCAGGTCCAGTTCTCCGCGAAGACCAACCCCGGTCTGAGCGGCGGAAACCCGATCACCCTCGGCCCGCTGAAGCTCACCTCCGGCACCCTCGCGGCCGGGGACAGCACCAATTCCGTGGTGCTGCCCGCTCCCCCGAGCACCACCAACTGGTCGCTGCAGATCGTGGCCTCGTCCCCGACGTCGGCCACCGTGCCGTGTGTCGCGACGACCAACCAGTCCGCACCGTTCGTCTGGTAGCGGCGGCCCGCTCATGACGCCGGCATCGACCTCATGAAGCCGGCCCGCTCATGACGCCGGCCCGGGGCGAGGACGGCTGTCCACTGCCCCGGGCCGGTGCCCACGTGCTCCGGCGGGCTCACGTCATACGGGTGGCCCACTCCTGGACCTTCTTGATCCGCTGCTCGATCTGCCCGGCGGTGGCCTCCGCGCTCGGCGGCCCGCCGCACACCCGCCGCAGCTCGGTGTGGATGACCCCGTGCGGTTTGCCGCTCTGGTGCGTGTAGGCCGACACCATGGTGTTCAGCTGCTTGCGCAGCCCCAGCAGCTGCTTGTGCGTGACCACCGGCCGGTCGCCGGCCGGCTTCTCCAGCAGATCGGCCTCGGAGGCCGGCTTCTGGCGGCTGTGCGCGATCTGCCGGGTCTGCCGCTTCTGGAGCAGCAGCTGCACCTGGTCGGGTTCGAGCAGCCCCGGGATGCCGAGGTAGTCCTGCTCCTCCTCGCTGCCCGGGTGCGCCTGCATGCCGAATTCGGCACCGTCGTACAGCACCCGGTCGAAGACCGCGTCGGATTCGAGGGCCTCGAAGGGCAGCTGCTCCTCGGTCTCCTCGTCCTCCAGCTTCTCCGCGTCGGCCAGGAGCTTGTCCTCCTCGGCGAACGGGTTCTCCTCGTCGCTGCCCTTCTTGGGCTTGTCGAGGACGTGGTCGCGTTCGACCTCCATCTCGTTGGCGAAGTCGAGGAGCATCGGGATCGTCGGCACGAAGACCGAGGCGGTCTCGCCGCGCCTGCGGGAGCGCACGAAGCGGCCGACGGCCTGGGCGAAGAAGAGCGGCGTCGAGATGGTGGTGGCGTACACACCGACCGCGAGGCGCGGCACGTCCACACCCTCCGACACCATGCGGACGGCGACCATCCAGCGTGACGCGTCGTCGGTGAACTGATCGATCTTCTTCGACGCGGCCTTCTCGTCGGAGAGGACGACGGTCGCCTTCTCGCCGGTGACCTTCTTGAGGATCTTGGCGTACTCGCGCGCGGACTCCTGGTCGGTGGCGATGACCAGACCGCCCGCGTCCGGAATGCCCTTGCGGACCTCGGTCAGCCGCTTGTCGGCGGCGCTGAGCACATTGGGGATCCAGTCGCCGGTGGGCGACAGCGCGGTGCGCCAGGCCTGCCCGATGGCGTCCTTGGTCATCGGCTCGCCGAGCCGGGCGGCGATCTCGTCACCGGCCTTGGTGCGCCAGCGCATGTTCCCGCTGTAGCTGAGGAAGATCACCGGGCGGACGACGCCGTCGGCGAGCGCGTTGCCGTAGCCGTAGGTGTAGTCGGCCGAGGACCGCCGGATGCCGTCGTTGCCCTCCTCGTACACGACGAAGGGGATCGGATTGGTGTCGGAGCGGAACGGCGTACCGGTGAGCGAGAGCCGGCGGGTCGCCGGGTCGAACGCCTCCTGGCACGCCTCGCCCCAGGACTTCGAGTCACCGGCGTGGTGGATCTCGTCAAGGATCACCAGGGTCTTGCGCTGCTCGCACCGGTTGCGGTGCAGCATCGGGCGGACCCCGACACCCGCGTACGTGACCGCGACCCCGTGGTACTCCTTGCTCACGGGGCCGGCGCTGTACTCGGGGTCGAGCTTGATCCCTATCCGGGCGGCGGCCTCCGCCCACTGCTTCTTGAGGTGCTCGGTCGGCGCCACGACGGTGATCTGCTGCACGACGTGGTGGTGCAGCAGCCATGACGCGAGGGTCAGCGCGAAGGTGGTCTTGCCGGCGCCGGGGGTCGCGACCGCGAGGAAGTCGCGCGGCTGCTCCTGGATGTACCTCTCCATGGCGCCCTGCTGCCAGGCTCGCAGCTTGCCGGCCGTACCCCAGGGGGCGCGGCCGGGAAAGGCGGGTGAGAGGTGGTGGGAGGCGGTAGTAGTCACGGTCTCCGGTTCGGGTCTCTCGGGTACGTGGGGTGCTGTCCGCACGGGCCGGGACGGGCACGCACGCGATACGACAACCGGGCCACCCTACCGGGGGGCGGGGTGCGGTCCGCCCTGGACTCCGCCACCCCGGGGCGAATTGCGACGGCTCTCACACGTGGTCGGCGACCAGGTCGCGCAGCCCCCGGGAGACGGCCTTCACCTCGTCCGTCTCCCCCGTGGCCACGGCGATGGCCAGGCGTTCCGCCGCGTCGGCACCCGGACGGAGATCGACCCCGTTCATCGCGAGGAAGGTCACGCACGACTGCCAGGCGGTGCGTCTGTCCGCTCCCGCACCCGCGTGGCCACCCAGGCCCCCACCATCGCGACCCCCGCCATCGGCAGGAACACCACCGCGAACGCCCCCGGGTGCGAGCCGGACGCACCCGCGTCGACGGCGTCGTGCACGGCCCCCACCGCTCCCCCGCCGAGCGCGCCGAACGCCGCGCCGCCGGCGGCCAGCAGCAGGGCGTTGGAGAGTCCGTCGGAGATCTGCAGGGCCGCGGAGTTCGCTCCCGCCTCCTGCGGCGCGGACAGCTTGAGCAGCAGCACGCTGGTCGACGCGATCACCGTGCCCATGCCGAGGCAGCCGACGGCCCAGGCCGCGGCGACCGTCCAGACCGGCACCCCGTCGATCAGCACGGCGGGCGCCGCCGCGATCGCCGCGGCGACCAGCACCATGCCGCCCACCATCAACCGCTCGCGGTGCGGCTCCAGGCGCGGCCGGGACTGCAGATACGAACCCAGCGCCCAGGTACCGCCACCGGCCGCGAGCGACAGCCCGGCCATCGTCGGGGACAGGCCGCGCTGGGTGACCAGCATCAGGGGCACGAACGACTCGGCGGCGATGAACGACCCGGCCGCCACCCCGCGCAGCAGCACCACCGAGGGCAGCCCGCGCGCCGCGCGGCCGGTGCCCGGGGGCAGCAGACCGCGGACCGCGGGGACGAGCAGGGCGATCCCCGCGGCGGCCGGCAGCAGCGAGAACCAGTTCCGCTCCTGCCCGGCGTACTGGAGCAGTCCCGCACCCAGCGAGATGCCCAGCGCGAGCGCGATGCGCCGGCGGTCGAACGGCTCGACGGGCGCCGCCGGATCGGCGGGTCCGGATGCCATCCGCCGGATCGCGGGCAGCGCGAGCGCCAGCGGGAAGACCACCAGGACCGGAATGCCGACGAAGACCCAGCGCCAGCCCAGATGCTCGGTCACGCTCCCGGAGGCCAGCGGCCCGACGACGGACGGGATCACCCAGCTGGCCGCGAACCCGGCCATGATCGCCGGCCGCAGCTGCTCCGGGTAGGCCCGGCTGACCACCACGTACAGCGCGACGATCACCAGCCCGCCGCCGAGCCCCTGGACGGCCCGCCCCGCGATGAACATCCACATGGTGCCCGCGGTCCCGGACAGCAGCAGGCCCACCCCGAAGGCGCTGATCCCGGCGGCGAGCGGCCCCAGCGGCCCGCGCCGGTCGGCCCACTGCCCGGAGAGCACCATGGCGAAGAGGCTGGTGGTGAAGTACGCGGAGAACGCGAACGCGTACAGCGGGATGCCGTGCAGTTCGCGGGCGGCGACCGGCATCGCGGTCCCCACCGCGGTGGCCTCGAAGGCGATCAGGAACACGACGGAGACGATGCCGATGCTGAGTGCCCGATAGGTCCGCCCGAGCACCCCTTCCGGTGCTGCGGCGACGACGGTCTCATGCAGGTCATCGGTGTCTTCGGTGCGGGCCGAGACCTCGGCGTCACGCGGTTCCAGGGCGGTCATGAACCCTAGAGTAAGGGGCGAAACCCGCCATGGACCCTGTCCAGAGTCACTCCCGTTCTGGTCCCTTGGTCGTAGGACCGGCCGGTCGTTCGTGAACGCCGTATGGCAGTCGCGTTGCGGGGCGGCCGGCACTCTTGGCGCCGGGACCCCCGGGGCATACGGTCGGGACGAGAACAACGCACGGCCGTGTGCCCGAGAGGCTCAGGGGCTCGACTGCAACTCGAGTTACACCGGTTCGAATCCGGTCACGGCCTCGGTATACGGAAACCGCCCGCCCCTCGTACGCAGGGGCGGGCGGTTTCCGTGTGTCCGGCGGCGGTCAGGACTTGGCGGCCGCGACGGCTGCCTGGGGCCGGATCGGGAGGCGGTTGATCGGGCGGCCGGTGGCCGCGCGGACCGCGGCGGCCACCGCGGCCGGGGAGGTCACCACGGGGACCGCGGAAGCCGGCTTGGCGCCGAAGGGGGCCACCACATCGCGTTCCTCGACGAGTCTGACGATGCGGATGTCCGGCGCGTCGAGGGAGGTCGGCAGGGCGTAGCCCGTCAGGTCGGGGTGCCGGATCAGACCGCGCGCGGTGCGCAGGTTCTCCGTCAGCGCGGCGCCGATGCCCTGGGTGATGCCCGCCTCGATCCGGGTCGCCAGCTGGGACGGGTTGAGGACCCGGCCGACGTCCTGGGCGACGGCCATCTCCACGACGCGGACCGCGCCGAGTTCGATGTCGACGTCCACCACCGCGCGGATCGCGCAGAACGCGAGGCCGACGAAGGCGTCGCCCTGGCCGGACTCGTCGAGCGGCTCGGTGGGGTGCGGGCGGCACTGGGCGGTGGCCCAGAGCTCCTTGCCGTCCATCGCCTCGGTGACGGTCGTGGACAGCACCCCGTCGTACGAGGTGATCTTGCCGTCGGCGATCTGGAGCAGCTCGGTGGACATGCCGAACTTGTGGGCCAGCGGCTGGAGCAGCTGGGTGCGGACCATCTTCGCGGCGCGTTCGACCGCTCCGGCGGAGACCCAGGTGTGACGGCCGTGCGTGGCCGGGCCCGCCGGGGGCTGGTCGGTGTCGACGGAGGCGACATGGACCTCCTCGATGCCCAGGGTCTCCTGGACGACCTGGCGGGCCAGCGTCGAGAAGCCCTGGCCCGTCTCGACCGCGGCGCAGATGACGGTGGCGACCCCGTCGTGGACCCGGACCGTGGCCGTGGAGACCTCGTCGGCGCCCTCGGCGCCGAGCATGTGGACCATGCCGAGCGCGTAGCCGACCCCGCGCCGCACCGCGCCGGGCTCGCCCGCGCCCTCCGGGCCGCCCGGGAGCAGCCAGTCGTCCTCCGGGGAGTCCTTGGGGAGCGAGGGGAGCGGGAAGTCCCTCACCGAACGCAGGAGTTCGGCGACGGGGGCGGGGCAGGTCACGGTCTGGCCGGTGGGCAGGATGTCGCCGGTGGACAGCGCGTTGCGCAGCCGCAGCTCGGCCGGGTCGATGGAGAGCCTGGCGGCCAGCTTGTCCATCTGGCCCTCGTACGCGGCGCAGACCTGCATCGCGCCCTCGCCCCGGACATGGCCGGACGGCGGGTTGTTCGTACGGACGGCCCAGCCCTCGATGAAGGCGTGCGGGACGACGTAGGGGCCGCAGGCGAACGCGACGGCGGCGGCCAGCGACTCGGACGAGAAGTCGGCGTACGCGCCCGCGTCGAGGAGGATCTGTGCCTCGACCTTCACCAGGCGGCCCTCGGCGTCCGCGTGGTGGCGGTAGCGGAGCAGGGTCGGGTGGCGGTGCGCGTGGCCGAGGAAGGACTCCTCGCGGGTGGCGGCCAGTTTGACCGGGCAGCCGGTGCGCAGGGCGAGCAGGCCCAGCGGGAGCTGGAATCCGGGGTCCTCGCGGTCGCCGGTCGCGCCGGGGACGCCGGTGACGACGACCTTCACCCGGTCCGGTTCGAGGCCGAAGCAGGCGGCGGCCAGGTCGCGGTCGGTGTGCGGGTCGGTGGAGGCGGTGTAGATCTCGACGCCGCCGTCGGGGCGGGGTACGGCGAGTCCGGCCTCGGCGCCGATCGGCGCCGGGTCCTGGCGGCCGATGCGGTACAGGCCCTCGACGATGACCTCGCCCACGATCTCCGGGTCGCCGTAGCGCAGCGGGATGTGGCGGATCAGATTGCCGTCGGGGTGCAGCGGTTCGGCGGCGAAGGCCTTCTCCGGGTCGGTGACCGGTTCCAGCACCTCGTACTCGACGGCGATGGCGGCGGCGGCCAGCCGGGCCGTGTCGGGGTGGTCGGCGGCGACCGCGGCGATCGGCTCGCCGTGGTGGCGGACCAGGTCGGAGGCGAAGACGGGGCGGTCCACGACGCGGCGTCCGTAGGCGCTCTCGCCGGGGACGTCCTCGTGGGTGACGACCGCTCGGACGCCCGGCATCTCGACCGCGGCCGAGGTGTCGATCGACAGGATGCGGGCATGGGGATGCGGAGAGCGGAGCACGGCCGCCCAGAGCAGTCCCTCGGCCCACAGGTCGGCGGCGTACGGGAAGGTGCCCTCGGTCTTGGCGCGGGCGTCGGCCGGCGGCAGCGAGGCGCCCAGGCCGAGCAGCGGCTGCTCGGTCCCGGGGCCGTCGGGGCCGTCCAGTGAAGGGATGCTGATCGCCGTGTGGGTCGCGCCGGCCGCGGTGGCTGCGTCGTTGCTCACGCCATGCCTCCGTCCTGCAGATGGGCCTGCACACTACCCGCGCCGGGGGCCGCCTGGTGCGGGATGCGGGCCTCGTCCTGTTCCGCGGGTTCCGGGGCGGGTGCCGAGGCCGCCTCGGCCGCGGCCTCGCGTCCCGCGATGACCTCGTTCACGGCGTCGAGCACGCCGCGGTAGCCGGAGCAGCGGCAGAGGTTGCCGCAGAGCGCCTGACGGGTCTCCAGCTCGCTGGGGGCGTGGTTGCCCTCCAGCAGGTCGTGGACCGTCATGGCCATTCCGGGGATGCAGAAGCCGCACTGGACGGCGCCGCAGTCGGCCAGCGCCCGCTGGACGTCGGACGGTTCGCCGTCGACGGCGAGACCTTCGACGGTACGGACCTCGCTGCCCGCCGCGGTGGCCGCGGGGACCAGGCAGGAGGCGACGAGACGGCCGTCGACCTGGACGTTGCAGGCGCCGCATTCACCTTGCGAGCAGCCGTCCTTGGCGCCGGCGAGGCCGAGGCGCTCGCGCAGCACGTAGAGCAGTGACTCGCCGATCCAGGCGTCGGTGACGGGGCGGTCGGCGCCGTTCACGTGCAGCACGTACGAGGCGGAGGGGTGCTCGCTGGGCAGGTCGAGGGCAGCGGCCGGGGCGGCGTCGGGGTCCGCGGCGCCGAGGTCCATGGCATCGGCGTCCGTGGCACCGGTGTCCGCGGCCTCGGCTTCCGGCGCCGACTCGGCGTCCGTGGCCTCGGCATCCGGTGCCGTACCGGCGTCCGGTGCCGCCTCGGCGACCGGTTCGGCCGTGCCGGGGTGCTCCGTGCCGTGCTGCGGCGCGTCCTGGAGGGCGGCCTCCGGCGGGACTTCGTGCGCGGCGTCGGGCGCGGTTTCGTGCGCGGTTTCGTGCGCGGTTTCGTGCGCGCCGTCGGAAGGCTCCGGGAGCGGCGCGGCTGCGTCCACGTCCCCTTCCGCGGTGCCGTCCGGCGCGTCCGGTGCCCCGCCGGGGTCCGTCCCCTGCGGCGGGGTGTCGTCCCCGGCCACGGGCTCCGGCTCCCGCGTCGCCCAGGGCGCGGGCGCGCCGCCGGGCAGGGTGGCCGGCGGGGTCCGCTCCGCGTACCAGCCGGCGGCCAGCGCGGAGGCCGAGAACTCGCCGGACTCCTCCGGGAGATCACCGTCGGCGACCGGGATCTGCCACTGGCCGGTGTGTCCTGTGGCCTCGGCGGACTCGGCGAAGTTCCACTGGCCGGTGTCGGCCGGGTTCTCGCGGTACCGGTCCGGATACTGCCCCCCGGACGCCTGCGGCTGGTGCGGGGTCTGCGGGTATCCGTACGGCGTCTGCTGCTGGTTCGGGTCCGGCCAGTGCACCGACTCGGGGGCCGGCCGCTCCGTCTGCGTGCCGCGTTCCGGCTGGGCCTGCTGGTCCGGTGTCTGGGCGCCCCAGCTGCCGGTGGCCGCGGGGTCGAGCCCGGCGGCCGGGGTCAGCGGGAGGATCATCGGCGGTACGTAGCCCTGGCCGGGCGCGGCCAGCGGGATGTTCGCCAGGTCCTCGGGCGGCAGGTGGACGAAGGCGGTCGCGTCGGCGTCGTACTCGCCGCTCTGGGGGGTCGGCTCCCATCCCCCGTGCTGTTCGGTGTGGTTCTCGTTGCTCACGACAGTGCCCTCCCCAGCGCGCGTCGGGCCAGCGCGGCGACGGTGCGCCGCAGGTGCAGTACTGCGGGGGACAGCGGTGGCGCCTCTCCCCCGTCGGCGGGCGGTGGCTCGTCCGGGATGCAGGCCGCGGCGACGTACTCGCCGAAGGCGGCCAGCGCGTCGGGCGCCAGGCCCCGTTCGCCGTCCCAGTCGATCAGCGAGGCGATCCAGCGTTCGGCCTCCAGCGGCCGCAGCGGCATCGGCGCGATGGCGCCGACCGCGCAGCGCACTCCGCGCCGGGCCGGGTCGAGGACGATCGCGACGGAGGCGGTGGCCCGGCCGGGGCCGGTGCGTCCGGTCGCCTTGAGGAACACCTGCGGGGCGTGCAGCAGGGGAACGCGGACGAAGCCGATCAGTTCGGCGGGCTCCAGCATCTCGCGGCCGGCCAGCAGGTGTGAGACCGGGATCTCGCGGCGGGCGCCGCCGGGTCCCGCGATGACCAGCTCGGCCTCCAGCGCGGCGAGCACCGGCAGGGCGTCGCCGGTCGGGGCGGCGGTGGCGATGTTGCCGCCGAGCGTTCCGGCGTTGCGGATCTGGGGCGGGCCGGCGGCGCGCGCGGACGCGGCCAGGGCGGGGATGAGGGCGGCGAAGTCGGGGCGCCCCATGCGGGCGTGGGTGAGTCCGGCGCCGAGCAGGGCGTGGCCGTCCTGGTAGTGCCAGCCCCGGAGTTCACTGATCCGGCCGAGGCCGACCAGCCCGGAGGGGCGCAGGAGGCCCTTGTTGACAGCCGACATCAGGTCCGTGCCGCCTGCCACGGGGACGGCGGCAGGCATGGCGCCGAGTGCCGCCACGGCCTCGTCCAGCGAGGCAGGCAGCGTGACGGACTGCGCCGCCTGCGGTGCTTGCGTGGTCAACCCAGCTGCCCCTTCCCGGTGTCCCGGCTGTCCCGTCTGTTTCGCCGTACGGTACGTGCTCAAAGCCTGGACGTGGCAACTCTGGCACATCTTCGGACCGGCCCGACGCGAGGGTCCGCGAAGGGAGTATCCGTCCCTGGCCAGGGGGAAGATCCCGATTCGCACCTCTTCGGCGCAGAGTGCGAATTGCCACTATTCAGCGAAGCTTGTACGACTTATTCCGTTCCACGGGAGAGTGCGGGAGGACCGGGAGAGGGCTCGGAAGGGAGCGGTTCCCGCCGCGGCGGGAACCGCTCCCTTCGCGCGGGCTCACACGAGCGGAGGCGCTCCCTCGATCGGGCGTCCGAGGATGCCGGGCCGCCGCTGCCACGGCAACGGACCGCCCGGCCGCCGGTAGTCGACACCCAGCGCGTCAAGTCGCGCGTAGTGCGTGGCCATCCGCCGCTCGAAGCCGGCGAAGTCCCGGTCCTCGGAGGCGGGCAGGGCCGACCAGGCGACCTCGGCGAGGGCGGCGAGGCGCGGGAAGACCTGGTAGTCGACGCGGGCCCGGTTCTGCATGACCTCGGTCCAGACGTTGGCCTGGGTGCCGAGGATGTGCCGGGCCGCCTCCTCGGAGAGGCCCGGCGGAACGGGTTCGAAGCGGTAGACGTCCTCCAGGGTGCGGACGTATCCGATCGGCATCGGCTCGTCGGGGCCGCCGTCCTGACGGTGGTCCAGATAGACCTGCTGCTCCGGGCACATCACGACGTCGTGCCCGGCCTCGGCGGCGGCGATGCCGCCCGCGTAGCCGCGCCACGAGGAGACGGCCGCGCCCTCGGCGAGCCCGCCCTCCAGGATCTCGTCCCAGCCGATGAGGCGGCGGCCCCGTGCGGTGAGCCAGCTGTCGAAGTGGCGGATGAACCAGGACTGCAGCTCGTCCTCGTCGGCCAGGCCGAGTTCCTTGATGCGGGCCTGGGCCGTCGGCGACTGCTTCCACTGGTCCTTGGGGCACTCGTCGCCGCCGACGTGGACGAACGGCGAGGTGGCGGCCGGGAAGAGTTCGAGGAGTTCCTCGAAGACGCCCTCGAAGAAGCGCAGGGTGGTGTCGGTGGGGGCGAGTACGTTCGGGGTGACGCCCCAGTTGTCCCAGACGGAGAGGGCGGTGGTGTCGATGACGTCGGTGTTGCCGAGTTCCGGGTAGGCGGTGATGGTCGCCTGCGAGTGCCCCGGTATGTCGATCTCGGGGACGACACGGATGTGCCGGGCGGCGGCGTACGCCACGATCTCGCGGATGTCGTCCTGCGTGTAGAAACCGCCGTGCGGGGTCTCGTCCCAGAGTTCGGAGGCCCGGTGGCCGTGCTTCGTGCGCGACCGCCAGGAGCCGGCCTCGGTCAGGCGCGGGTAGCGCTTGATCTCGATGCGCCAGCCCTGGTCGTCGGTGAGGTGGAAGTGGAAGACGTTCAGCTTGTGGGCGGCGAGGAGGTCGAGGTAGCGCAGGACGTCGGTCTTGGGCATGAAGTGCCGTGACACGTCGAGCATCATGCCGCGCCAGGGGAAGCGCGGGCCGTCCTCGATGTCCGTGAACCCGAAGCCGGTCCGGGCGCCGTCGTTGACGGGCGCCTGGCGGAAGGCCTCCGGTCCCAGCAGCTGACGCAGCGTCTGGGCGCCCCAGAAGACTCCGGCGGGACCGCCGCCGGTGATCACGACGCTCTCGTCGGGCTGGGTGGTCAGCCGGTAGCCCTCGGGCTCCAGGGCCGGGTCGGTCCGCAGCCGGATCGCGCGCGCGGCGCCCTCGCCGCCCGGTGCGAGCGACAGGCCGAAGGCGGCGCCGAGCGTGGCGCGCAGCCAGCGTTCGGTGGTCTCGGTGCCGGGGGCCGCGGTGATGGTGGTGGACGGATCCAGGACGAATCCGCACCGCCCCTGGTCACCCACGCGCACCGGTGCCGGGATCAGGTCCATGTCCATGACGTCAGTCCTTAACCGCTCCGCCCAGTCCCGAGACCAGGCGTCGCTGTACGAGTACGAAGAAGACCAGCACGGGAACGGTCATCACCGTCGAGGCTGCCATGATCCCGCCCCAGTCGTTCTCATCGGGTTTGAAGAAGACCAGCAGAGCCATCGGGAGCGTCGACTGGGAGGTGTCGCTGATGAGGAACGACTTCGCGAACAGGAAGTCGTTCCAGGTCGAGATGAACGAGAAGACGCTGGTCGCCACCAGGCCCGGGAAGACCAGCGGGAAGAGGATCTGCCACAGGAAGCGGGCGCGGCTCGCCCCGTCGATGTACGCCGCCTCCTCCAGGGCGTCCGGGACGGCCTTGACGAAGCCGCGCAGCATCCAGATCGCGAACGGCAGCGAGAAGGCGAGGTGCGGCAGGATCAGTGAACCGAGGGTGTTGAGCTGGCCGAAGTCCCGCATCAGGAAGAACAGCGGGATCGTCAGCGCCTCGACCGGCACCATCTGCGCCACCAGGAACATGATCAGCAGGGTGGTGCGGAAGCGGAATCTGAACCGGGTCACCGCCGTCGCCGCCAGGAAGGCGATCAGCGCCGAGACGATGACGACCGTGCCGGCGACGAGCAGGCTGTTGAGGAAGTAGCGCCCGAAGTCCTGCTGCTGGAAGACCCGGCGGAAGGAGTCCAGGGACGGCGAGAGCGTCCACGGCCTGGGGTGCGTGGACTGGATCTCGCCAGCCGGCTTGATGGCCGAGAGCACCATCCAGTACAGCGGGAAGGCCACGGCGGCGGCGATCAGCAGGGCCGCCGCCTCGGCGGCGAGCCGGCCCGGCCGGCGGACGCGCAACAGGGACGGCAGGCTCACAGTTCCTCCCCCTGGCGCCTCACCAGGCGCAGATAGACCAGCGTGACCGCCAGCAGGATCACCAGCATCACGACGCCGATCGCCGAGCCGAGGCTGTACTGCGAGGACGCGAACGCCTTCTGGTACGCGTACACGTTGAGCACCAGGTTCTGGCCGGCGATGCCGCCGCCGTTGGTCATGACGTAGATCTGGGTGAAGACCTTGAAGTCCCAGATGATCGACTGGATGGTGACGACGATCAGGATCGGCCGCAGCATCGGCGCCATGACCGACCGCCAGATCCGCCACTGGGAGGCGCCGTCCAGCGCGGCCGCCTCCAGCACCTCGGTGGGGATCGCCCGGATGCCCGCGTACACGGTGACCATCACGAACGGGAACGAGCACCACAGGACTTCGAGGAGCACCAGCGCGAAGGCGCTGTAGCGCCCGTACGTCCAGGAGAAGTCGCCCAGCCCCAGCACCCGGTTGACCGGTCCGAAGTCGGCGTCGAAGAGGAAGACCCAGACGGTCGAGCCGGTGATCGCGGGGGTCGCCCAGGCGCCGAGCGCGGCCATCATCAGCGCGAGCCGCGGCAGGGCCCGCACCCGGGTCAGCAGGACGGCCAGTGCGCAGCCGGCCAGCAGGGTGGCCAGCACACAGAGCGCCGCGAAGACCACGGTGGCCAGCAGCACCCGCCAGAACTGGCTGTCGTGGAAGAGCGTCGCGTAGTTGCCGAACCCCTGGAAGGTGGCCGGTTCGCCGCCGCTCACCTGGGCCTGGGTGTACTCCAGGAAGGAGATCAGGCCGAGCTGGTAGATCGGGTAGACCAGCAGCCCGCCGAGCAGGACGAGCGCGGGCAGGAGGTAGAGCCAGGGGGTCCAGCCGGACCGCCGGGCCGGGGAGGCCGCGGGGCGGCGCCGGAGCGGGCGGGGGCCACTCCCGTCCGCTCCGGGTGCGCGGGACGTCTTGTACGTCGTGCTGTTCGCCGTCATCGTCAGCCCGCGTCGGCGAACGCGGCGTCCATCTTCTTCGCGGCGTCGTCCGAGGCGCCGGCCACGTCCTTGCGACCGCTGACGATCTCCTGGAACATCGTCGGCAGGATCAGCGAGGAGTCGATCTGGCCCCAGGCCGACGAGGCCGGGACGAACTTGGCGCCCGCGCCCAGGGTCCTGACGAACGGTTCGACGAACGGCTCCTTCTTCGCGGCCGCGGCCAGCACGTCCGTGTACGTCGGCAGGAAGCCCATCGCGTCGAACATCTTCGCCTGGGTCCGCTTGCCGGTCAGCGACTTCATGAGGTCGACGGCGAGGGTGCGGTGCTCGCTGCTCTCAAGCACGCCGATGTTGTTGCCACCCGCGAACGCCGGGGCGACGGAGTTCTCGGCCACCCCCGGCAGCGGCACGACCGCGTACTTGCCCTTCACCGTGCCGGCCTCGACGGCCGCGTGGCTGAAGTCGCCGCCGATGGCCATGGCGGCCTTGCCGGAGGCGAAGGCGGTGACGGTCGCGTTGCCGCCCATGGCGGCGCACTTGGCGGCCGGGCAGTTGGCGTCGCCGAAGAGCGAGGTGTAGGCGGCGATGCCCTTGCGGGCCTTCTCACTGTTGATGGCGGCCTTGTACGAGGCGCCGCTCCCGTCGGCCAGTTCGCCGCCGTTGGCCCAGATGAACGGCATCGCGCCGTAGGTGTACGCGCCGCCCACCGCGAGTCCGTACAGGCCGGGCTTCTCTCGGTGGATCTTCTTCGCGGTGGAGATCAGTTCCGCCTGGGACTTGGGCGCCTCGATCCCCAAGTCCTGGAAGACGTCGGTGCGGTAGTACAGCGCCCTGACGCCGACGAAGAGCGGGGCCCCGTAGACCTTCCCGCCGACCGTCACGGACTGCTTGGCGGTCGGGTCGGTGTCCTCGGCGTCCGCCCAGGCACCGAACTCGGCGCTGACATCGGCCAGTCCGCCGTCCTTCACGTAGCCGGCGGTGTCCGTGTTGCCGTACTCGATCAGGTCCGGGGCGCTCTTGGGGTCGTTGAACGCGGCTTTGACGCGCTGGGCTCGGGTCTCGACGGGTATGTACTCGATCTCGGCCTTCGCGCCCTTGTGGGCCTTCCTGAAGTCCGCGACCGCGGCGTCGACGACCTTCTCCTTGGGCTTGTTGCCCACCTCCTGGAACAGCCAGACGCGCAGTGTGCCGGTCTTCTCGTCCCCCTTGGCGCCGGTGTCGGAGGTCTGCGGCGCGCAGGCGGTGGCGGTGAGACCCGCCAGCACCAGCGCCGCAGCCGGGGCGGCGATTCGGGCAGAAAGCTTCATCCGGGACCCCTACCGGTAGACGTTGCACCATGCGCAACGCTCGTTTCGTTCTGCACAACTTGCAGGAGGGTAGGTCCAGACGAAGTCGCCGACAAGTGGTCTCAACCACTCTGTGACCGGGGGACGCGGCCCGTGCGACGCCGGCGGGCCCGGAACGGCGAAGAACCCCCGGGGCACGCGGCTGCGTGCCCCGGGGGTTCTCCCGGACAGGTCGGTTCTGCTGCTGCGGACTACTTCTTGTCCTTGCCGCCCTTGCCCTTGTCCTTGTCGCCGCCGGCGCCCATGGACTCGTAGATCTCCTTACACATGGGACACACCGGGTACTTCTTGGGGTCGCGCCCCGGTACCCAGACCTTGCCGCACAGCGCGACCACGGGGGTGCCCTCCAGGGCACTCGCCATGATCTTGTCCTTCTGGACGTAATGGGCGTAGCGCTCGTGGTCGCCGTCGCCGTTCGACACCTGTGGCGTCGGCTCCACGAGGGTTCCCGTACCTGCCCCGCGCTCGGGCTCAAGAGTGCTCATAACCGCCAAGCGTACTGAAAGCCCGGGGGATCAGTTGAGCGAAGGGTCGTCCGGGTACGTGGCGACCATGGCCAGTTCGCTGCGCTGACGGCGCAGGACGGCTCTCCAGAGGCTCTCCGGGCGCGGCGAGGAGACGTCCCCCGGCTCGGACTCGACGACGTACCAGGCGCCCTCGGAGAGTTCCGTCTCCAGTTGTCCGGGCCCCCAGCCCGCGTAACCGGCGAAGATCCGCAGCGAGCCGAGGGCCGCGGCCAGCAGCTCGGGCGGCGCCTCCAGGTCCACCAGGCCGATCGCCCCGTACACCCGGCGCCAGCCGAGAGGACCCTCGCTCCCGGGGATCACCGCCACACCGAGCGCCGAGTCGAGGGAGACCGGGCCGCCCTGGAAGACGACATCGGGCTCACCGGTCAGACCGGCCCAGGACGCGAGGATGTCGGCGACGCCGACCGGGGTCGGGCGGTTCAGGACCACGCCGAGCGAGCCCTCCTCGTCGTGGTCGAGGAGCAGCACCACCGCGCGGTCGAAATTCGGGTCCGCCAGGGCGGGTGCGGCCACGAGCAGCCGCCCTGTGAGCGAGGACACCTCGGTCATGCCAGAAATGATCCCGCATCTTCGGCTTTCGCGGGGGCCAAGTGCCCCGGTCGTCGCCCTGGGTGCCCGAGCGCAGCTCAGGGCGCACGGGTGCACAAGGAGCGCACAGCCGGACACCCATCCGGACGGTGACCCTCCGCAAGATCCAGGATGCGGAGCGTGGTGTGGCGGATTCATGACGTTCGCACACCACCCGCCTTCTTATGGAAGGGGGGCGCACGGCCATTACCCTTTCGATTGGCCCCCTGCCCGACCACTCCGGAACGCGAGATTCATGACCGGCACAGACGATGTCCTGCTTGTCCACGGCGGAACCCCGCTGGAGGGCGAGATCCGCGTCCGAGGCGCCAAGAACCTGGTGCCGAAGGCAATGGTCGCCGCGCTGCTCGGCAGCGGGCCCAGCCGACTGCGCAACGTGCCCGACATCCGTGATGTACGGGTGGTCCGCGGGCTCCTCCAGCTGCACGGCGTGACGGTCCGTCCGGGTGACGAACCGGGCGAACTGATCCTCGACCCCACCCACGTCGAGAGCGCGAACGTCGCCGACATCGACGCCCACGCGGGCTCGTCGCGCATCCCGATCCTCTTCTGCGGCCCGCTGCTGCACCGGCTGGGCCACGCCTTCATTCCGGGGCTCGGCGGCTGCGACATCGGCGGCCGGCCGATCGACTTCCACTTCGACGTGCTGCGCCAGTTCGGCGCGACGATCGAGAAGCGGGCGGACGGCCAGTACCTGGAGGCCCCGCAGCGGCTGCGCGGCACCAAGATCCGGCTGCCGTACCCGTCGGTGGGCTCCACCGAGCAGGTGCTGCTGACGGCCGTGCTCGCCGAGGGTGTCACCGAGCTGTCCAACGCGGCCGTGGAGCCGGAGATCGAGGACCTCATCTGCGTACTGCAGAAGATGGGCGCGATCATCTCCATGGACACCGACCGGACCATCCGGATCACCGGTGTCGACCGTCTCGACGGCTATACCCACCGGGCCATCCCGGACCGCCTGGAGGCCGCCTCCTGGGCGTCCGCGGCGCTGGCGACCGAGGGCAACATCTACGTCCACGGGGCGCAGCAGCGCTCGATGATGACGTTCCTGAACACCTTCCGCCGGGTCGGCGGCGCCTTCGAGATCGACGACGAGGGCATCCGCTTCTGGCATCCGGGCGGCGCGCTGAACGCCATCGCGCTGGAGACGGACGTGCACCCCGGCTTCCAGACCGACTGGCAGCAGCCGCTGGTCGTGGCGCTGACGCAGGCCTCGGGCCTGTCGATCGTCCACGAGACGGTGTACGAGTCCCGGCTCGGCTTCACCTCGGCGCTCAACCAGATGGGTGCGCACATCCAGCTCTACCGCGAGTGCCTGGGCGGCTCCGACTGCCGCTTCGGCCAGCGCAACTTCCTGCACTCCGCGGTCGTCTCCGGGCCGACGAGGCTGCAGGGCGCGGATCTGGTCATCCCGGACCTGCGCGGCGGTTTCTCGTACCTGATCGCCGCTCTGGCGGCGCAGGGGACGTCCCGGGTGCACGGGATCGACCTGATCAACCGCGGCTACGAGAACTTCATGGACAAGCTGGAGAAGCTCGGCGCGAAGGTCGAGCTGCCGGGCGGTTCACTCGTCTGACACGCACTGGCGGACGGCCGAACGGGGGCCCGGGGCACTGCCCCGGGCCCCCGTTCGTCCGTCGTCACGGGGCCGGGCACCCGCCCGCACGGCCCTCAGCGGCCCAGAACGGCGTTCTGCGGCCCGTACGACGAAGGGCGGCCACCCTGGTCGGGGTGGCCGCCCTTCGTCGTGCAAAGGGGGTGTTACTTACCCTTGGCGGCTTCCTTGAGCTTCGAGCCCGCGGAGACCTTCACGCTGTAGCCGGCCGGGATGTTGATCGGGTCGCCGGTCTGCGGGTTACGAGCGGTGCGAGCGGCACGGTGGGTGCGCTCGAAGGTCAGGAAACCGGGGATGGTGACCTTCTCGTCGCCCTTGGCGACGATCTCACCGACGGTCTCGGCGAGCGCGGCCAGCACGGCGTCGGCGTCCTTGCGAGTCACCTCGGCACGGTCGGCCAGGGCGGCCACCAGCTCACTGCGGTTCATGTTGTTACTCCCGTGTTCTTCTTGCCTGTGAGGCGTGAGATCGAAGCCGATGCTGCCAGGGCCCTCGGACAGTCCCCGGACTCGGGTCCGTGTGAGAACCCTCGCGCCCCGTGGGGTCTCCCCCCGGACGAAGTCCTTGGGAAAGCATCCTGCCCCCACCTGCGGCGGGAAAGCCAATCCGGCACCCTCCGGAGTCACACGAAAAGCGCCACTGCCTCGTCGTGGTGACGTTCCGTCGACTCCCCGAAAGCGGTCCGCAGCGGGTGCGGGGCTCTGCGGGACGCGTCGCCCGCCCACCCTAAAGGGGCGTTTGGGGCGCCGCGACCCGCGACGCGCCGGACATCAGACGGACGTGGGACCCGTCACAGCCGCGCCGGCCGCCTTGGCGGCGTCGCGGACCGCTCCGGCGACCGCGCCGGCGACCTTGTCGTTGAAGACCGACGGGATGATGTAGTTCGCGTTCACCTCGTCCTCGGCGACGACGCCGGCGAGGGCGCGCGCGGCGGCGAGCATCATCTCCGTGTTGACGGTGCGGGACTGGGCGTCCAGAAGTCCGCGGAAGACACCGGGGAAGACCAGGACGTTGTTGATCTGGTTGGGGAAGTCCGAGCGGCCGGTGGCCACGACAGCCGCCGTCTCGCGGGCGATCGCGGGGTCGACCTCGGGGTCCGGGTTCGCGAGCGCGAACACGATCGCACCGTCCGCCATGGCCGCGACATCGGTCCCGTCCAGCACGTTCGGGGCCGAGACGCCGATGAAGACGTCAGCGCCCACGACCGCCTGCTTGAGGGTGCCGGTGACGGACTCCGGGTTGGTGTTGTCGGCGATCCAGCGCAGCGGTGAGTCGGGCTCGGCGGAGACCAGGTCCTCGCGGCCGGAGTGCACCACGCCGTGGATGTCGGCGACGACCGCGTGCTTGACGCCCGCGGCGATGAGGAGCTTCAGGATGGCCGTACCGGCCGCCCCGGCGCCGGACATGACGACCCGCACGTCCCCGATGTCCTTGCCCACCACGCGCAGCGCGTTGGTCAGCGAGGCCAGGACGACGATGGCGGTGCCGTGCTGGTCGTCGTGGAAGACGGGGATGTCCAGGGCCTCGCGCAGCCGGGCCTCGATCTCGAAGCAGCGCGGCGCGGAGATGTCCTCCAGGTTGATGCCCGCGAAGCCGGGGGCGATCGCCTTGACGATCTCGACGATCGCGTCGGTGTCCTGGGTGTCCAGGCAGATCGGCCAGGCGTCGATGCCGGCGAACCGCTTGAAGAGGGCCGCCTTGCCCTCCATCACCGGGAGGGCGGCCATCGGGCCGATGTTGCCGAGGCCGAGCACCGCGGAGCCGTCCGTCACGACTGCGACGGAGTTGCGCTTGATGGTGAGGCGGCGGGCGTCCTCGGGGTTCTCGGCGATCGCCATGCAGACCCGGGCCACGCCGGGGGTGTAGATCATCGACAGGTCGTCACGGTTGCGGATGGGGTGCTTCGACTGCATCTCGATCTTGCCGCCGAGGTGCATCAGGAACGTACGGTCGGACACCTTGCCGAGGACGACGCCCACGATGTCGCGCAGGCCTTCGACGATCTCGTCGGCGTGCGACGTGGAGGAGGCCGCGATCGTGACGTCGATCCGAAGCTTGTCGTGACCGGAAGCGGTCACGTCGAGGCCGGTGACCGAACCACCGGAGGACTCCACGGCCGTGGTGAGCTGGGAGACCGCTGTGCCGCTCGCGGGCACCTCCAGCCTGACCGTCATCGAGTACGAGACGCTGGGCGCCGTTGCCATGGCCGAGTCCTTCGCTTTCCTTAGCTTCATTGCTACGCGGCCGGAGCTGCAAACAAGAACAGCCCCGCACACGCCTTCAGATATTCGCACCTACCGGTGGGTAGCCGGTAATGACTGCCGCACTTCGGAAAGTGTTTTCCACCATACGAGATATGAGGGCTCCAGCGGAACCCCCGACGGGGCCCTCGTCCCACCCGCGTCCCGGACGTATTCGGGCCGTGTCCGGCCCCGTGAAACAAAAACAGACCCGCGTCACCGGGAGGTGACGCGGGTCTGTCTTCTTCGGTCAAGCGGCACCGGCCCGCCATGCTCGCCTCGCGGCAAGTGGTCGCTCGAAGCGACTAAGGTTGGGCCCGGGGGCTTGGATCGGGCCGATGCCGACTCCAGGCTAACAAACACCCCGGAGAAGTGATTCCCGCGGCGCAGGTTGACCCGAAAAAGGCTCCTCGGCCCGCTGCCCCGCCGGTGGGCGTCAGTCCCTCAACAGGTCCGGCACCCCGTCCTCGTCGGGCAGGTCCCGCTCCCCCGACACGACCGTGAGCTGCTGGGTGGCCCGCGTCAACGCGACGTACAGCACCCGCAGCCCCGCCGGGGACTCGTCCGCGATCTCCGCGGGCGAGACGACCACCGTGGCGTCGTACTCGAGGCCCTTCGCCTCCAGACTGCCGAGCGCCACCACCCGTTCGCCGAGCTCCGCGAGCCACTTGCGGGCCTGGGCCCGCCGGTTCATCGCGACGACGACACCGACCGTGCCGTCCACCTCGCCGAGCAGCCGCCGCGCCTCCTCGCGCACGGACGCGGCCAGATCGCCGTCCCGTACGGTCTCGAACCGCGGCCGGACGCCCGTGGACCGGACGGCGGCCGGTGACTCCATGCCGGGCATCGCGAGCGCGAGGACCTTGGCGGCGAGTTCGGCGATCTCCGCCGGGTTGCGGTAGTTGACGGTCAGGGTGAACCGGCGGCGCGGGCGGTTGCCGAGCGCCTCGTCGCGCGCCGCCGCAGCCTCGTCCGGATCGGACCAGGAGGACTGCGCCGGGTCCCCGACGATCGTCCAGGTGGCGTGCCGGCCGCGGCGGCCGACCATCCGCCACTGCATGGGCGTGAGGTCCTGCGCCTCGTCGACGATGACGTGCGCGTACTCCGTGCGCTCGGCCGCGAGCCGCTCGGCCCGCTCCCACTGGGTCTCCTCCCGCTGCGGCATCAGCTCCTCCAGACCGGTGAGGTGGTCCAGCGGGTCGAACTCGCGTTTGCGCTTCGGCCGGTTCGGGGTGCCGATCAGGTACTGCAACTCGTCCAGCATCGCCACGTCGTGGACGGACAGCGGCCCCTGTCCCGCGCTGTCGAGGCGCTTCAGGGAGCGGGCGAGCCGGCGTACCTCGCCCTGGTTGAGGGTCCGGCGCGCCCATCGGGCGAGCCGCTTCTCGTCCGACATCGCGGCGAGCACCCCGCGCGGGGTGAGCTCCGGCCACCAGGCGTCCAGGAACTCGATGAACGGCGTCTCGGTGGAGACGTCCTCGTCGAACGACGAGCGCAGTTCGGCGGCCAGCTCCGGATCGGTGTAGCGGCCCCGGCCGGACGACCTGCTCCACAGCGCGTCCAGCAGCAGTTTGCGGGCGCGCGGGCGCAGCAGGTTGACCGGTGCGGTACCGCTGAGGACGTTGTTCCGGATGCGCCGGAGCTCGTCCTCGTTGAGCTCGGTCCGGGCGCCGAAGGCCACCACCCGCAGCCGGGTGGGCGTGGCGGCCTCCCGCGGAGCCTCCTCCGCCTCCCCGAAAGCCAGTTGGCCGTCGCCCCCGGCGGCCGGCCGGACCGTGGGCTGCTCCAGCGCCCCGCGGGCCGCCTTGCGCAGTACATGGAGGATCCGGGACGAGCCCTTGATCCGGGCGACGGCCGGTTCGTCGTAGGTGGTGGCGCCCGCCGTGCCCGCCGCCTCGTCCGAGAGCGAGCCGACCGCACGGATCGCGACCTGGCCCTCCTCGCCGAGCGAGGGCAGCACCCCTTCGGTGTACGCGACCAGCAGCGGCGTCGGCGAGACGACGAGGATGCCGCCCGCGTACCGCCGCCGGTCCTGGTAGAGCAGGTACGCGGCACGGTGCAGGGCGACCGCGGTCTTGCCGGTGCCGGGACCGCCCGAGACCTCGGTGACCGAGGCGGCGGGCGCCCGGATCACCAGGTCCTGCTCGGCCTGGATGGAGGAGACGATGTCCCGCATGGTGTGGCTGCGGGCCTGCCCGAGCGCCGCCATCAGCGCTCCGTCCCCGATGACGGGGAGCTTCTCACCCTCCTGGTACGCGGTCAGCTCGGGACGCATCAGGTCGTCCTCGACCCCGAGGACCCTGCGGCCCTTGGAGCGGATGACCCGGCGGCGTACCACCCTGCCCGGTTCCTTCGGCGTCGACCGGTAGAAGGGCGCGGCGGCCGGCGCCCGCCAGTCGATGACCAGCGGCGCGTAGTCGGAGTCGAGGACCCCGATCCGGCCGATGTGCAGCGTCTCCGCGATATCGGCGGTGCTGTCCTCCCGTACTGCGTCGTCGGCCGGCTCCACGGAGGTGAACGCGCCGTCGGGGCCGCGCTCACCGTCCTTGCCGAGCAGCAGGTCGATCCTCCCGAAGAGGAAGTCCTCGAACTCGCTGTTCAGCCGGTTGAGGTGGACTCCGGCCCGGAACACCTGGGCGTCGCGCTCGGCGAGCGCTCCGGGTGTCCCGACCTGGCCGCGTTTGACGGCATCACTCATGAGAAATTCCGCCTCGTGGATCTTCTCCTCGAGGCGGTGGTAAACACGGTCGAGATGTTCCTGCTCGACACCGATTTCCCGGTCCCGCAACGAATCGACAGCGGCATCCTGCGCGGCCACTGAGACCCCCTTCTGACGTGCATTGGGCAGCCGTCAACCCTATGCGACGCGAGGCCCGTAGCGCACCTGCCACGAGCATGTGATCTCGGCGGCCGGCGCTTCGGCCCGGACCGGCCCGCCGGGGATCACGGGACAGCCCTACGCACCGACCCTCACCAGCCGCTTCCCGTCGAACGTACGCACCTCGAAGTGGTCGATGTCGCTCCGGGCCATCGCCGCCCCGCCGTGGACGTAGAGCGGGTAGGTGGCGCCGGGGTGTGTGGAGCCCTCGATGCCGTATCCCCACTTCGGTACGGACCAGGAGGTGACGACCTCCTCCTCGCCGGTCCTGGAGACGGCGACCAGGCGGCACTTCTGCGGGCCCCTCACGTTCTTCAGCTCCAGCACCGTGTCGGTGCCCCAGGCCTTCGGCCCCATGCCGATCGTGGCGTCGACCTCGGTGGTGGGGTCGGTGGCCCGGACCTTCTCCTTCATGCCGCGGAACGAGGCGTCCTCGGCGGGCCCGGCGGGCTGCGGGTCCGCCGCCCTTGCCGCGGGCCGGTCGCCGCCGGTGGCCGTCACCGCGAGCAGCGGGCCGCCGATGATCAGGGCCGCCGCCGCAGCGATCAGATACCGGCCCCGCCGGGTGCGCCGGGCGCGCCCGGCCACGACCTCGTCGACCAGCTCGCCGAGCATCCGGGGCGAGGGAGGCGCGGGCACGTGCGGGACCGGGCGGGCGCCGGG
>NZ_JAFMPZ010000099.1:1561-3177 GCF_017353455.1 Streptomyces laculatispora | reverse complement strand
GAGGGAGCCGCCCGTTCTCGTACCCGGAACCGGCCCGTGCCCGGAGCCGGCGAGGCTCAGCCGGCGTCCGCCATCCACCCGATGGCGGCGGAAATCCGCGTATAGACCCCGGGGCTCCCCGCCTGACCGCAGCCGCTCCCCCAGGACACGAGCCCGACAAGCCGCCCATGGGCCACCAGCGGCCCCCCGCTGTCCCCCTGGCATGCGTCGTACCCGCCCTGCGGTTCGCCCGCACAGAGCATCGTCGAGGCGTCGTACGTGCCGTTCCTGCCGCCCGGGTAGGCCTGCTCGCACGAGCTGTCCGGCAGAACGCTCACTTTCGCGGACCGGAGTGACGACGCGTAGTCGCCGACACCCGTAGTGTCTCCCCACCCATAGACGACCGCCGCGCTACCCGCCCGGTACCCGGCGTCACCGGCTTCGGCCATCGGGATCACGCTCCGCCCGGGCAACGCTTCGGCGAGGGTCAGCACCGCGACGTCCCCGCCGTTGGTGGTGGCGTCGAACCCCGGACTGACCCACGCCTCGCTCACCGCGATCTCCTTGCCGCCGGAACCGTTCAGCTCGTCCCGGCCGGAGATGATCCGCAGATCGCGCATCTGGCCGACATCGGCACCGAGCGCCTCGCTGCTGAGGCAGTGCGCGGCCGTCAGCACTTTCTTCGGCCCCACCGCCACGGCGCCGCAGAACTGGCCGGCGCGGGCATCTCCGAACCGGTCACGGCTGGAGAGCGCCACCACCCACGGGCTGTCCTTGACGTGAGCGGGCTGGCCCCCGATGACGATGCTGTCCGCGACGGCCGAGGCGGGGGATACGAGCGGTGTCACGGCCGCGGCGGCAGTGAGGGCGAGCGCCCCGGTCATGGTGCGGACGACGGTACGGGACATACGTACTCCTGACTCTGTGATGGATCATGCCTACCCAGAGTCATTCCGCCGACGCCGATCCGCACCCCCACACAGGCCGAGGGCCCGCATCCCCAGGGGGATGCGGGCCCTCGTTCCTTGTACTCCCGCGACCTAGTCGAGGTAGTCGCGCAGTACCTGCGAACGCGACGGGTGACGCAGCTTCGACATGGTCTTGGACTCGATCTGACGGATGCGCTCACGCGTCACGCCGTAGACCTTGCCGATCTCGTCCAGCGTCTTCGGCTGTCCGTCGGTGAGACCGAAGCGCATGGAGACCACACCGGCCTCACGCTCGGAGAGAGTGTCGAGCACCGAGTGCAGCTGCTCCTGGAGGAGCGTGAAGCTGACCGCGTCGGCCGGGACGACCGCCTCGGAGTCCTCGATCAGGTCACCGAACTCACTGTCCCCGTCCTCACCCAGCGGGGTGTGCAGGGAGATCGGCTCGCGCCCGTACTTCTGGACCTCGATGACCTTCTCGGGGGTCATGTCGAGTTCCTTGGCCAGCTCCTCCGGGGTGGGCTCGCGGCCCAGGTCCTGGAGCATCTGGCGCTGCACCCGCGCCAGCTTGTTGATGACCTCGACCATGTGCACCGGAATACGGATGGTGCGGGCCTGGTCCGCCATGGCGCGGGTGATCGCCTGACGGATCCACCAGGTGGCGTACGTGGAGAACTTGTAGCCCTTGGTGTAGTCGAACTTCTCGACCGC
>NZ_JAFMPZ010000099.1:0-1536 GCF_017353455.1 Streptomyces laculatispora | reverse complement strand
GACCTCCTGCTCGGCGTTGAGGAGCGGGACCTTGCCGATCTGCTTCAGGTAGTCCTTGACAGGGTCGGCCGTGGCGCCGGCGACGGCGACCTGCTGCGCAGGTGCGTCGTCCTCGTCGTCGTCGGAGAGGACGAAGCCCTTGTTCTCGCCCTCGCCCTCCTCTTCCTCACCCTTGCCGGCCTTGACTTCCTCGGCTGCGTCGTCGCCGTCGAGGGCCTCGTCGTCCTGCTTGCCGGCCTTCTTCGCCGCAGTCTTCTTGGCTGCCGTCTTCNNCTCCGCGGCACTGACCATCAGCGTCACACCCTCTTCCTCGAGGATCTGGTTGAGGCTGCGCAGAACGTTCTTCCACTGGGTTGGCGGAATCTGGTCAGCCTCGAAGGCCCGACGCACGTCATCGCCGGCGATCTGCCCATCAGCCTTTCCCCGCTCGATGAGCGCCATCACAGATTCGGACTCGGCGATCTCCGGCGGGAGCGTACGGGATGTGCTGGCCGACACGAACAACCTCTCGGAACGATGGAAACGGCTTCCGGCCCGGCCCAGGAGAGGGCTGAACCGACGACCGTCGGCTGGGAATGTGCCGACGGCGCGGGCTATGCCTCAGAACTGCACAGCGCACTGAATGGCTGCTGTATTCCTTCCGCGGCGGTCACCTCTTAAGTCATCGCGCTGTTTCGAGGAGTGTTACGCCCAATCCGCGTGGCCCGAGTCACACCTCATTTCCGACGAACGCGACCAGGGGCGACATCCCACCACAATTGTGCCGCCGGACCGCGAGGGTCCGGCGACACCTGGCTGGTACGCCCCGCCCGTGCCGCGCTCAGTGCTCGCGCGGCGCCGGCACCACCCGCTCCACCTCGAGGGGAACCGCGAGCAGTTGGCGCATGGCCGCCTCGGCGCCTGCGGAGTCGCCGGACGCGAGGGCGTCGACGATCCGCGCGTGATGGCCGAGCGATGCCTCATTGGGGCGGTCACAACCGGTTACCGGGCCGCCCGAGACATGCAGGGCGGCGGAAACGATGCCGGAGAGGTGCTCCAGCATGCGGTTGCCCGCGGCCTGGATCAGCAGGGCATGAAACTCCGCGTCGGCCCGGGCGCACGTGATCACGTCAGCCTGTCCGAGCGCGTGCCCCATGATCTCGACCATCTCGGCGAGGCGCTGCTGAAGATCCTCACGGCCGTGACCCGCGGCAAGGCTGGCGGCGAGCGGCTCGATCGTCCACCGGAGCTCGCTCAGCTCGCGGCGCTGGTCGTCTCGCTGCGGGCCGAAGGCGCGCCATTCGATGATGTCGGGGTCGAGCAGATTCCAGTCACTGACGGGCCTGACCCGGGTACCCACATTGGGCCGGGCACTGACCAGCCCCTTCGCCTCCAGCACGCGCAGCGATTCCCGGACAACGGTGCGGGAGACCTCGAAACGCTGACCGATCTCCTCCGGCACCAAGGGGCGGTCCGCACCCAGGTCTCCGGAAACGATCATCTGTCCCAGCTGCTGAACAAGTTGGCCGTGCAGGCCTCGGCCACGACTGGCCGAGC